>OMHY01000024.1 GCA_900298985.1 Streptomycetaceae bacterium | reverse complement strand
CTAAATAGACTTAATGAAACCGCTTCATAAGTCAGATTAAATAATATTTAATCAAAAAAAATGGGAAAGTGAAAGAAGTCCTTTTAAAGGGTCTTCGTTTTAAAATGAAAACCAATGTCGCAAACACCAGCGCAAACAATGAAAACGAAAAACTTCAAGCAGAGTTAAGTTTAAGAAAGATAAAAAATTTAAACAGTGCAGTGGTAACTGGCACTGCAGTAGATCCAGGTCTCATTCCTAATAACTCCTGCGCCCAAATCCCGGCAAACACTTTCCGCCGCACCCCAAATAAAACTCGCCCTATCGATAAAAACAAAGTCGCCTCTTTGATGGCAACTGAATGGGAAAACTTTAAAAAACTCACCGCCGCTTCCGGCCGCGAAAGTGCAATCGCGAAAATCACTACACCCCTTGGTGTAACTTCTTCTTTCCAATATTGGGATCCACATCCAATCTCCATTCAATCCGCACGTGGAGCTTGGATGACAGATGCTGATGGTAGAAAACTTCTTGACCTTTCCATGGGATTTGGTGCAATGCTTGTTGGCCACCTAAATCCAGTAGTAGTTAAAGAGATGCAATCTGCTTTGGATTCTGGAATGTTATTTGTAATGCCATCTCCTATTTCTCGAGATGCTGCAGAGCGAATCTGCAAGAGATTTAACATTGATCAAGTTCGCTTTGCTAACTCAGGCACCGAAGCAACTATGTACGCAACCCGTATCGCTCGGGCCATTACCGGAAAATTTGGAATAGTAAAAGTAGAAGGTGGCTATCACGGTTCCTATGATGAATTCACAGTATCCGCTAAGCCAGCGTTAGATAAAGCCGGTGATCCAGAAAATCCCACCCCAGTCTCAACCCTCGGTGTAAACGCCCAAGATGTTTATGTTGTACCTTTCAATAACTTACCTGCTTTAGAGCGTATGTTTGAAAAACATCAAAAAGATATCGCCTGCTTCATTGTGGAACCAGTCCTAGAAAATCTCGGAATTGTTTTACCTGATGCCGGATACTTACAAGGTGTAAGGGACCTATGTGATAAATATGGAATCATTTTAATTTTTGATGAAGTTAAAACTGGCTTAACCGCTGGCCCTCAAGGTGCATCTCAAAAACTTGGCGTCACCCCTGATTTAATTACACTTGCTAAATCAATTGGAGGCGGTGCTCCAGTTGCAGCCTTCGGTGGTAAAAAAGAATTTATGGATGCAGTTACCGATGGTCGCATGGCGCACTTTGGAACCTTTAACGGTAACCCACTGGCGATGGCTGGCGTTCGAGCAGTTGATATGGTTGCAACTCCAGAAGCACTCGCTTCCGCTACTGCGCTCAATATTGATGCCTTAAATCGAATCTCTGACATTATTGATAATTATGAATTGCCTGCCCATACCGTTGGTTTTGGTGTAAAAGGTTGTGTGACTTGGAGAGAAAATCCAGTTCGCAATTATCGCGATTACAAAGCAAGTGATTTTGAAGTTGCCGAGCTTTCCTGGCTCTGGTCGTTAAATCGAAATATCATCACACCTCCAGGTTTAGATGAGCAATGGTTGGTTTCCCTTGCTCACACTAAGGAGGAAATGGACATTTTGGTTAATGATTTTGAAGATCTTGCAAAAGCTCTTCGTGATTAAATAATTAATATTTAATTCCGCATTACAAAATCATATGTCCCATTAATAGGGGACAGTTTCCTCATAAATATCTACGCATCTGCTAGATAGTATTGCAAAAATGGAGTTAACAGCTTCTCCTGTTTTTTTCCTGCACAAATATTTCCCGCAGTAAATGTGCAAGGAAAAAGACTATTAACTCAAAGCCTTGCGCCACTGATTTACCTTGCTTTCCAAACCAATTATCTATTTTTCCTTTCCAGAAAACTAAACAGACAAGATTTAAAAAACTAAATACTAAATAACTTTATAATCCCAAGAAACAAAAGAATAGGACTTACCTCTAAATGAAAAACCCAATCAGTAAAACCATCTTCAACTTCAAGAATGAAGTAATTGGCTTCAGCGATTCTAATAAGTATGCAATAACAATTGCTATTAATCGCAAGACCAGCATCTTTACATCTTTGGTTATGGTCCTTGGCTTCCTGCTATTTCCAACTGCGATTTTGCCATCAACACTTCAAGTGGCAAGAGTCGATGATGCAAGGTGCACATTGGCAACCGCTTCAAGTTCTTCAACATCGGAAGCAGATTTAGTTTTTATTTATAGTAATTGTTCAGATGAATCCATTATTACAGCCGCGGCAATAGATTCGAATCTTAGTTCGTCAAAGCTAACTGATCTTTATGTCACATTAGCTTCCCTACCTACATCTACCAACTTCTTAGGCAAATTCAAAATATTTCAAAATCCAAATTTTAATTTCAATAATTTTTTGTTTTCTGGAATTCCAACAATTGGGTTACCAATGTTTGATCCCCCAGCTCCTACTGGTTGTGGATATGCAAATCAGATTTATAAGGATAGAAATACCCTTCATGCTCTCGCGGTAGCTTTCCATACTTATTCTACTATTCAATATATATCTGGAACCTGCCATGGAACAATTACAAATGATCCTTATACTTTACCTGCTCACCTTGCACTTTTTGATAACTCAACTAATCAAACTACTTTAAGCGAGTTAGACGCAAACCCATCTACCCCCTATGCATCAGTTCTTAAAATCATCAAAACTTTCACAACCCCTCAAATCACAACTCTATTAACCTCTCAAACCACTATTGATGCCACGCTCTCTGCGATCTTTGATGCCGGAAAAGGCGATGCAGTAAATTGCTTGGCCATTGCTAATCGTTCCAATTCCCAAGGAGTACTCACCTCCATTTATAATGCATTTAACACCAATAATGATATTAAAAATGTAATTGCAGCTAAGGCTTAATATTTCACAAACCTCCCATGTGATGCCTCTTTTGCTAAAAGCACTCAGACCACAGATGCGCAGCTTTTCAATCTCCTTAAAAATTGCACCACACCTTCTGGAAGTGACTCAATTACCGCTATTTGGAAATGGGTTGCCCTAAATCCAATTTCCTCAAATAATACATTAATTTATTTTCAAAATAATGCTGCCTTAGTGCCTAAATCTGGTGGATATTTTCTAGCAAATAAAAATTACAATTGGGCCATCTATTGAACAGCAATACATTTTTAATCTTGCATCATCATCTGCAATCCCAGCAATAGCTTTAACGACTCCCTATCAAGATCCAGATTTTTTGCATACTTTCTTAACAAATATTCCTTATATTGATTTTACACATGGTGGCAATCCAAGTGATAAATCAGGTCAAGTTACCTATACGCTAGCAATTGCCAAGTAGTTGCTACCTACTCAAATGCTGCTGTTGCAACTTCGCAAACCACATCTATCACCTGGAATATAAATCCAGCACCAGTTACAACCCCGGTTACTAAACCCCTAACCCAACTTGTTCCTCTAACCAAAGCCTAACTAATGGAGTATGTGTTGATAATACTCCTATCACCCCTACCTGCACCTCTAATCAATCACTAGTTAATGGAGCTTGTGTTTCAAGCCTAATTACTGCAAATAACTCCGTTGGCATAAACAAAATCTCTATCAATAAAGCAGTTACAATCTCAATTGGCTCTACCTGGAAAAGCCAGGTGAGCAAATCATCCCTTGCCATCACTATCCCAAATGATCCAAAGGTATTGGCATCAGTGAAAGCAGCATTACTAGCTAGCAAATTAACTGCAACTACCTCTACTGCCACCTGCCCTCAAAGCAAGAAGGGATGTCTAGTACTAACTATTGCTAAACAAACTATTGCTAAGCAAACCCCAGCTACAACAACAACCAAACCGGCTGGTAAAGCACCAGCCAAAGCACCTACTAAAAAGTAGTAACCATTAAAACTCATCTAAACTAATATTATTTAATCAATTAGTTAATTCAAAATAAAAAAGATAAAGCAAGTACTAATCTAAAATCTTAAAACCTGGTGTTAGTACTGGACCTAATTCCTGTCCAGCAGAAACGTGATCTGTATTTTCTCCCCGAGATAATTGGGCGATATGAGCCTCATCATGCCACCGTTCCTCAACTTTGCCTATCTTCCAAATCGCAATTGCAATAATCCATACCGCAATAAACACCCCGGTAATGATGAAACCAGCTTTGTTAATATCAAACCTACCGGCATAATTCCAAAACCCACCTGATAGATTTAATTGTGAGGCCATTACTTGTGCAATTTCCAAAACTCCAATAAAAAGTGCAACTGCCACAGATAAACCTGTAATCACTAAGTTGTAATAAACTTTTCGAACTGGTTTAGAAAAAGCCCAGCCATAGGCAAAGTTCATAAAAGATCCATCAATAGTATCCAACAAAGCCATCCCACCTGCGAAAAATAAAGGCAGAGAGAGAATTGACCACCAGGGGAGTCCTGCAATTACTGAAGAGCCTGTTAATACTAATAAAGCAACTTCAGTTGCAGTATCAAAACCTAAACCAAACAATATCCCTAGTGGATACATCTTCCAGGGCTTATCAATTCGCCTTGCAATTGGTCCAAAAAATTTCATTAAAAGCCCACGTGAATTTAATTGCTTTTCAAATTCTTCTGCGTTGAATAAACCTTTTCGCATCGCAACAAAAACTTTGATTATTCCAACTAAAATCACTAAATTCAAAATAGCAATCAACATTAAAAATCCACCACTGACTGATGTACCAATTAATCCGGTGTAGTGGTGGAGTGCGGATTTATCATTTTTGACTTGGCTATTTATCGCCTTAATTCCAAAATTCAATAGTATGGCAAGTGATGCAACAACGGAGGAGTGGCCAAGTGAAAACCAAAAGCCAACTGATAGTGGTCTTTGTCCCTCAGTCATTAATTTACGGGTGGTGTTATCAATCGCTGAAATATGATCTGCATCAAAAGCATGTCTCATTCCTAAGGTGTATGCCAATAATCCAGTTCCCCACCCAAATAAAGTTCCATCTGCTAATCGATAATGACCGGAAGTGGCCGCCCACATTAAAAGTGCACCGGAAATATGAAGAAAGAGAATAAATCCAAACATTAACCCTAGTTTTTGCCACTCTATTTTGGAGATGCCAGCCTTAACACTTTTGACACTTCGGCCCTGTTTTAATTGGCTAGTGGTTAGCTCATTCATATTTGAATTCCCTCAATTTCCTCTCTAAAGCATGCCTAAATCCCAGTATTTGCAAGACGTTTCTATTTGCAAATTATTTGCAAATATTACGTTGGGCAGGCGACCCTGTCCAATCTAAAGGCGGCCCAGTCCAATTTGGATGAGCAAATATAGAGATTTAGACTCTTTCTAGGCACCCTAGCATCTACGAATTGCTCTATTCGAACTTTGGATCGAAAGATAAAATCTTAAGTAAAAGCCACCCTTACCTATGACACCTTTACTGTTGGTTCTACCTTTGCTGATATCAATCATCTAGCTATCAAAAGCAATGATTCAAGTAATAATTCAAGCGATAATCTAAATAATAAAGTTAATAACTATATTTTAACTAATCCAAATGGTGCAGTTGGCTTTGTTCATCATATTGCAGCCAGTACTGAATATGCAGCAAATGGTGGCATTAGCTTCCCAGGATATTATCCGAATAATCCAAATGACCCCAATAACCCAGGTGGGGGAGCTCAAGGTGGAATTCCAGATACCTTAACTTATGGCAGAAGTATTATCCTCTCCCTATTCCCATTGCCAAATGCTTCTCAAAGTGATTCTTTTGCTTTAACTGGTAATCAATTAACCGACAGCCAAAATAGTGCCACTCCCAACTGCCGCATTGATGCCACCACAGTTACTGCCAATAATCAAACCACTACCCAATACAAACTGTCCGTAATCAACGGCATTGGCACCTGCCAGATAGTTGCTACCCGAAATGAAGTTGAGCAGATTGATCAAACTATATCTAAAACTATAACCTTATTTAAAGCGCCATTAAGGCCAATCACAACTGGTTTATTAGTATTGCCAATCAAGGAAGGTACAACGCTAATTACTTCTTTTGCCGGGGCTTTAACTGATTCCAGTATTAACTTTTCCGGATATCAGTTTAATGATTCGAGTACTGCACCTGTAGTTAATATTGGAGCCTTGCTGAAAACATTTGATAATAATATTGCCGGAACAAATCACGTTGTAACTATTGGCGGCATTAGAATTCAATCTACCCGTTATCGCTTAGTGGATGATTCTGGCAATTTCAATTATACTCAATCAGTTTATCTCTATGGTCAGTTGGTGAAAGCAGATGTAAATAATGGGGGAGGTGGGAACACTAATAATCCTCCACCAGATGATCCAACTAAGAATAAACCAAAGCCAACTGGTGAGCTTCCTAAACCTGATGACACCACCAACAAAAATAAAAACAAACCAATTAACACCGATGATCCATGTGCAACTTTGCCGCCTGAGTTGTGTCCTTTTGAAGGTTATAACCCAACTACCCATAAACCGATAGTTAATTCTGGACCTACCAGTGGAATTCCTTTTACTCCACCTACTGATTTCAAACCTTACAATTTAGGGCCGTTTGCCCTGCATTATGTTTCTTATGGGTTTGTTGATTTAATTGACTTAGCTTCTAATTTAATTAAATTAAATGGCCATAAATCTGGATCAATAATTATTACCTTGCCCGCGGAAGGTTCTTTAGCTCAACTAAAAGATTCGATTACCGCCACATATAACTATCTAGTGGAATTCATTGGTCAACATTACAAAGTTGTATTCTTACGAAGTGCCTATCTACTAAATTGCAAGCAAGGCACTAAAGGTTGTAAAATAAACAACTGGTTTACTTATGATTGGAGTGGTGAGCTAAATGAAACGATTACTCAACCAATTCCTGGAAATGCTAAACCAAGAAAAACTTTAAATTTAACTTTTGATCCTAAAACTGGTGCACTCACTAAAGCTGGAAACTCCACTTTAGTAACTGCACTCAAAATATCAAATATTGATTATTTAGATAAAGTAGCTATCATCTTAGGAAAAAAGTTAGCCATGGCTGAAATTAAATCAGTGCAAAATGTACTAGTAGCTCAAAAAGCAACTAGAATCAATGTTAGTGCTAAAGATGTAAAGGGCAAATATTGCCAAAGTGGTAGCAAAGGATGCAGTACTATTGTTACCTTTACCGGTGGAATTAAAAAAGCAATCACAATTTCTAGTGGAAGCAAAAAGAAATGAATTATAGAAAAGTTTTATGGCCAGCATTTGCCGGAATAGTATTTGTCTTTTTGATAGCGGGTTCAAATTTTCTAATTGCTGCTTTTGGCCATGAATCTAAAAGCCAGGCAATGTCAAAAACTATTTCAGAATCAAATTCCGTTTCTGCTACCTCACTTGCGATAGCGCTTCTTTTTAGTGAAATGATTGTGGCGGTAGTGGCGATAGCACTTTTGGGAATCTCAATCATTCAAAGTCAGATAAATTTTTTTGAATTTACTAAATGGTATTGGAACTTAAGGCATGCGGGCATGGATTTTGCAGTAGCGATTATGATTTTGATTGGCAGTTTAATTCTAGAATTAATTTGGGTAACGATTGTTAGATTTTTTATCAAGGGACCAACAGGTGATGTATCTGGGTTTGCGCTTCCAGACGGATCACATACAAATCTATTATTACGGCTTACTTATCCACTCTTGTTAGTTATCATGGCACCTTTGATGGAAGAAATATTGTTCCGGGTAGTGATTTTCCAGGGATTAGCATCGGTAGTTCGAATTAGATATGCAATCGTGATTTCAGCTTTAGTTTTTGCTGCTGCTCATTTGCAACCTACACTGAGTGCGACTATTACAACTTTGCCAGTTATTTTTGTTTTAGGTTTAGTAATGGCATATCGCTTTTGGAAATATCAAAGATTTAGTGCTAATTGGTTTGTGCATATTGCAATTAATACTTTGCCAGCAATTTCCTTAATGTTGCAAAAATAGTTTAATTTTTAATTTAAATCTCTAAGCAGTAATTAAATGGATATTTACTTCAAAACCCATGCAAAACTTGTTTTAACAAATAATCAGGGGAGTGAGTTCTATCACTTTCCAAATTAGGAAATGTCCAATTAGACCATTTTAGAACTGGGATTAATTAATCCACTTTTGATATTTGTCCGGAAATATCCGCTTTGCAAAATTTAGAATGGCTTGAAATTCAACTTTGAAATAAACATTTAATCCAACACTATTTGTTTAGTTTATTTATTTGTGTATGCTCTGTCCACCTAATAGAGGATTCGAAAAAAGTTATCATCTAATTAACTGACAACTAAATAGTGTGCAAAACACAAACCTTGGAAACTTTGCGTTTTGTTTTTTTAAACCCACAAGCAAATTTTGCTAGAGAAAAAGTTTAGCCCACAAGCAAATTGGGTGAGCACCAAATATTTACTCCTGATGGTAAAGGTCCGGGATTTTAACTGGACGTTTGCCTTTGAAGGATATACATGGTTTCCCAAGGAATTAATTTCCCTAACTCACGCCAAATTCTTGGAGTAATAACTCGAAGAATTTCTTTGGCGGTAGCACCTATTTTGGCAGCATCAGTTTTCACTATTTTGTTTACCGCTGCACCGCAATTTATCGCCAGTACTGCCACAGCGGCAAATGCAGCTGCTGGGATAACAGTTACGACTACAGATCTAAATTATGGAAGTAGTGAATTAGTTTCAGTATCTCCTGCATTGTCAGCCGGGGAAAGTGATTCCATTACAAGCATCACACCTAGCGGTGGGGCTGATTGTTCTTATAGTGGCTTACAAGTTACTGCCAATAATGGAATTGGAAGTTGCCTAGTTACAGTTAGCAGATCTTCAAATGGCACCACAGTTACAGGTTTGTCTTTAACTGGAAGTGATGCGGTGAATTACAATTGGGTTAATCAACCTGCTTCACTTCGGATTCCAGCGCAAATTACTGGTTCGGTAAATGGAAGTGGTGCATCTGGTTCTGGTGGTTCGGGTTCCAGTGGTTCTGTTTCATCCAGTGGGACTAGTGGCGGTGGTGCAACATTTGATTCAACCTCTGGTGCTGGATCAGCAACTTCAACTCCAGTAGTTCCGACAATTCCGGTGGTTAATATGCCAATCACGCCAGTAACTCCAGTAGTACCAATTACTCCAACCGCTCCTGCAGTTGGGCAAACAAACAATAATCAAAACTCCGGGAACAAAAACGATGGCCCTAAAGTTACTATTCCAAGTTCTGCTTCAAATAAACCTATTGTTGAAAACTTAACATTTCCCAAGAATAGTTCTGCTATCCCAACCTCATTTATCAATGCGTTAAAGAAAGTAATCCAAAGTAAACATGGCAAAGCTAGTTATCAAATAAAATTTAATAGTAATGGTGCATCAATCTCAATCCAAAAATCCAGAGTTATCGCAATTACAAATCTATTTAAAAAATTAGGAGCTAAAAATATTTCGGTCATCTCAACCAATACTGTCGCCAGCAAGGGGTGCGTAATAGGTAGTAAGAATTGCCAGGGTAGTCTGGTTTTCAATTAATTCTATTGAAATGCTCTTGAAAATAAAAAACCGGCCTCAATTAACTCAAGGCCGGTTAATACTTTGATTTTAAATATCGTAATACAATTCAAATTCCGCTGGATGTGGACGAAGTCTTACATAATCCACCTCTGCTGAACGCTTGTAAGCAATCCAAGTTTCAATTAGATCCTCGGTAAATACCCCACCCTTAGTTAAGTAGGCATGATCTTTTTCCAGATTATCAAGTACTTCTGAAAGTGAACCTGGTACTTGTGGAATTGCCTTTGCCTCATCGCCTTCCAATTCATAAAGATCTTTATCAACTGGAGCTGGTGGTTCAATCTTGTTTTGAATTCCATCAAGACCTGCCATCAACATAGCGGCAAATGCTAGATATGGATTTGAGGAAGGATCTGGACATCTAAATTCAATTCGCTTTGCCTTTGGATTGCTGCCAGTAATTGGAATTCGAATACATGCAGATCGATTTCTAGCTGAATAAACCAAGTTAACTGGTGCTTCATAACCTGGCACTAAACGGTGATAAGAGTTAACAGTAGGGTTAGTGAAAGCTAACAATGATGGTGCATGCTTTAACAAACCGCCGATATACCAACGAGCCATGTCTGAAAGATCACCATAACCATTACCGAAAAATAGTGGCTTGCCATCTTTCCCAAGTGATTGGTGACAGTGCATACCAGAACCATTATCACCAAAGAGTGGCTTTGGCATAAAGGTTGCGGTTTTTCCATTTTCCCAAGCAACATTTTTAATTACATATTTAAATTTCATTACATCATCACCAGCGGTCAAGATATCGTTAAAACGATAGTTGATTTCCATTTGACCAGCATTACCTACTTCATGGTGTGATCTTTCTACCAATAAACCAACTTGGCCAAGTACCATAACCATTTCATCTCTAATATCAGCTAATTGATCAGTTGGAGATACTGGGAAATATCCACCTTTGTACCTAGTCTTGTAACCACGATTTGGTGAACCATCTGCTTCTACTGGTGAACCAGTATTCCAAGCAGCTTCTACCGAATCAATAAAGTGGTGAGATGCGTTTTGGGAGGTAGAGAAATTTACTTCATCAAAGACGTAGAACTCCGCTTCTGGTGCAAAAAATGCGGTATCTGCAATACCAGTTGATTTCAAGTAGTCAACTGCCTTTGTTACTACACCTCGTGGATCTCTGGAATAAGGGGTGTTGTCTATTGGGTTGTGCACTGAAAATAAAATAACCAAGGTTTTTTCTTTGCGAAATGGATCCACAAATGCAGATGATGGAATTGGAAGTAGTTTCATATCTGATTCATGAATTGCTTGGAAGCCTCTGATAGAGGAACCATCAAACATTAATCCATTGGTAAATACATCTTCATCAAATGATTCAACTGGCACATTGAAATGTTGTTGAATACCTGGAAGATCGATAAATCTAACATCAATTAGTTTTACATCATTTTTCTTGATGTAATCAAAAATCTCACTAGCAGACTTAAACATTTGTCTCCTTGGCTAAAACTGGTCTAATATATTTTTGATGCCACAATGCATCTGATCGGGAAAGGACTCAAACTTGGATTAGACCCAAGAGTTCAAGTACTGGGAAATCTTAAGTGCCAGGGTTAACGCCAAAAACCATAATTTGTTACATACGTGTTAAATCTTCACTTAGAAGGGTAATTTAGGTAACACAACTAGGCCCTGCCTCTAACTCCCATCAGCATGCTCCAATATAGATCTTCTAAGCGTTCAGGGGAGTGAAAGCCATCCCGCATCAAAGCAAAAAGGGGAAATCCTTGGAAAGCAGAGAAAGCCCAGTAATTCAAACCATAAGCTGATATGCCTTGGTCCAAAAATCCAGATTCTTGTAGAGGTTCAACCAAGCCTTTCCAATCTAATGTTGAGTTTCTGGTGTACTTAATAACTTCTTCTTTAATTTCCGGATTACTAAATACAGATGAAAGTACTTCCCAGCGAACTTGGGCAATACTTTTCTCTCTTTTAGCATTTGTACTTCCTTCATTTTCTGGATATTTCAAATAGCAACTCTTTTTGAAAATATTTTTTAAACCATTATTTAATTCACTTGGAGCTTTTGCCCGGCTTAATTCAATCCAATCCTCGGGAGTAGTAATAGTTCGGTAAACATACCGGTGTTTGTTAGCACAATTCAATAAATCCTCTTTATCTGCAAAATATTTCAAAATTAGTGAAGCGGAGATTTCCATTTGGGCTGCGACATCTTGCAACTTCAAATCCTCGGGTGATTTTATATCTAATAACTTAATAGTTTCCGAAATCATATTCTTCTTCAAAGGAGTATAAAAATCAAATTCATTTGGAATATCTTCAAAAGGTATTAGCGGCCTATTCTCACTTTCCGGAATAGGATTAGAAATCCTAAGTGCATATTTTTTGTCCCAGGCAAAATCTCCAGTAGGGGAACTTATGCGCAATAAAGTAGAAATGAAAATTTGGTTCCACTCAGGTAATACCGGAGAAGTGAGTGGATCTATCTCCATAAACACTCTAGAAATAGATAGCGCACTCCAAAACCCAATAAAATCCGGAATGTTTAGATCCAGGTTCAATATTCCTTTTTGCTGAAGTTTTACAAATAAAGGGGTGAATAAGTCAATTCTTTTTTGTAAATCTTGAATTAAAGCTTTCCTTACTACTTCATCAGCCATACCAATGCCAATTAACTTTGCAACTAATTTTCTTCCATTTTGAAACTCTGGATCTATAGCTTGTCTATGAGTTGCGCTAGAGAAAAATAGTGCAAAGTCATCAAAGTTCTTAATTTGATCAATTACCTCAAAAACACTGGCGTGAAAATCAGAGGTCAATTCTCTAATTAGAGAGATTTGTGCCTGCTGAATTAGACCTTCCCGGGAACCAAAATGATGGTACAAAGAGGAGAAAGAGGTTTTAGTGGAATCCAAGGCTTCTTGAGTTTTAAAATCCTGAGCGGGATTCTCCCTTAAAAATTCCCGTGCATAATCTAAAAGTGCCTCTTTGGCGCCTT
>OMHY01000023.1 GCA_900298985.1 Streptomycetaceae bacterium | reverse complement strand
TGTCAGCTCCGCCTTCCAATAAATGTGTTGCAAAAGTATGACGAAAAGTATGAGCGGAAACTGGTTTCAAATGGGCAAATTCACAGGCATCTCTAATGGCCAAATCAACTACTTGACGAGAAATCCTATTTCCTCGAATCGAAAGAAAGAGATGATTTGAATTTTTCGGTTTCGCTTTTATCAATTTTCTTTCATTAATTAAATATTCCTGCAAAGCAATTTTTGCAAGATTGCCAATTGGTACAATTCTTTCCTTTTTCCCTTTACCAAAAAGTTTTAGCAACAATAATTCATTTTCCTTATCCAGATTTAGGAAATCAGTAATCTTAATCTCCACTAGTTCCGAGGTTCTAGCTCCTGCGCTATAAAGCAGTTCACAAATAGCACGATCTCTATATTTATGAGGATTGCCTAAACGAAAAGATGCAGAAATCAATTTTTCCATATCATTTTGGCTCAAAGCTTTTGGAAGTCGAATTCCCATCTTCGGACCAACAAAATGCAATGCAGGATTTTCGAGATTGATATTCCTTTTGTTAATCAAAAACTTAAAAAAGTTCCTAATTACTGAGACATTATGATTCAAAGATGTTGCAGCTCTACCAAGATTACTTTGCTGAGCAATGTAAGAATTCAATTCCTTGGATGTGACTTGGTAAATGCTAATTCCTTCACTCAGTAAAAAATCGGAAAAAGTTTTTAATGTGTTTTGATAAGTGGTTAATGTATTTTTAGATAATCTCTTCTCAACTAAAATAAAATTAAGGTAATCCCGGATTAATAGAGTTATTTCTCTCGCGGCACCATCTTCATTTTCCATGATTTGAAATGGCAGCTTTCACCAAACCAACAAATAGTGGGTGGGGCTTGGTTGGTCTTGATAAGAATTCCGGATGAGCTTGTGTGCCTACATAATAAGAATGAACTTCCTCGGGCAATTCACAAAATTCAACTAAATTTCCATCTGGAGATAGCCCAGAAAATACTAAACCGCTATTTTGTATTTTATCCCGGTAAGAATTATTCACTTCATATCTATGTCTATGTCTTTCTTTAACTTCGGTTTGGTTGTAGATTTTTGCCACAATGGATCCTGGCATGAGTTTTGCAGTGTAGAGACCTAGTCTCATAGTTCCGCCCATATCTCCCTTACCTTGGACTATATCTATTTGATCAGCCATAGTGGCAATTACCGGAGCAGAGGTATTTTCATCAAATTCAGCGGAGTTAGCATCTTTAATTCCAGCTAAATTTCGAGCAGCTTCAATAACCATACATTGCAAACCTAAACATAATCCCAAAGTTGGAATTTTATTTTCCCGAGCGTAAGTTAAAGCGCCAATTTTTCCTTCAATTCCTCTCACACCAAAACCACCTGGCACGCAAATTCCATCCACCCCAGACAATGCCTGCGCTGCACCTGCAGCAGTGGCACAATCATCACTTGCTACCCACCTAAATTTAACTCGAGATTCGTTGGCAAAGCCTCCTGCTCTGATTGCTTCAGTCACGGAAAGATAGGCATCAGGTAAATCTACATATTTTCCAACTAATGCTATTTCAACTTCATGTTTTGGATGGTGCACAGTTTTTAATAAATCATCCCATTGACCCCAATTTACATCTCTAAAATTCATCCCTAATCTGCGCACAATATAAGCATCAAGGCCTTCGGAATGTAAAACCTTTGGAATATCATAAATTGAAGGAGCATCAACCGCTGCAACAACCGCTTCTTCATCCACATCGCACATGAGAGAAATTTTTCTTTTTACACTATCTGGAATCTGCCTATCAGATCGTAAAACAATTGCATCTGGAGTAATACCAATTGAACGCAAGGCAGCAACACTATGCTGGGTTGGTTTTGTCTTTAATTCCCCAGAAGGACCGATATAAGGCACTAAAGACACATGCAAGTAAAAAACATTTTCTCTTCCAACATCTTGCCTAATCTCTCTTGCGGCTTCCAAAAATGGTAAAGATTCAATATCACCTACTGTCCCACCGATTTCAGTAATAACTAAATCAATATTGGGAGCAGCCATTGCCCGGATTCTTTCTTTTATTTCATTGGTAATATGAGGAATTACTTGTACCGTTTCCCCTAGATACTCCCCTCTTCTTTCTTTAGCGATTACATTGGAATAAACTTGACCAGTGGTTACATTTGCACTGCCGTGTAGATTTGTATCTAGAAATCTCTCATAATGACCTATATCTAAATCTGTTTCTGAACCATCATCTGTTACAAAAACTTCTCCATGTTGAAAAGGATTCATAGTTCCGGGATCCACATTTATATAGGGATCTAATTTCTGCATTGTTACTCTAATTCCACGCGCAGCAAGTAATCTACCTAAAGAGGATGCAGTTAAACCTTTGCCCAAACTGGAAGCGACACCACCAGAAACAAAGAGATGTTTGGTTATATGCCCTGATCCATGATGGTTTGTCATGGGACACTAACTTATCATTAAATTCCTATTGAAACCTAAATTTCAGAGGTGTTGCTCATTTCCCTCTTTTGAAACCTGGCATTTTCAAGTAATTCACGTGAATGTTCTTTTGCTGACGCAGAATCCCGTTCCCCAGCAAGCAGCCGGGCAATTTCACTGACTAGAGCATCCCTTGATATTTCTTTGGCCCCACTAGCTGCAATTGAGCCAGAATCATTTTTTTCCACCAAGAAATTTCGATCTCCCCATATTGCTACTTGCGGAAGATGGGTCACTAAAAATACTTGATAGCTTCTAGCCAGGTTGGCACAAAGTTTACCAACTGCTAATCCAGTCTTACCTCCAATACCTGCATCTACTTCATCAAACAAATATATTGAAATTGACGAATATTGAGCTAATGCCACTTCTAGTGCTAAAAATATTCTAGAAAGTTCTCCACCACTTGCGACTTTACTAATAGGAAGAAACTTACCATCTGAAAAAGATCTATATAGAAAGGAAATATGCTCAATTCCCTCCGAAGTGAATTTGCCTTGCTCCGATTCCGGTTCAATCAAAAACTGAACCTTACCATTTTGTAAAGCTAGATTTTCAAATTCGATTTCACAACGTGTTTCCAATTTCTGTGCTGCATTTTTTCGCAATTCCATTAATTCTAACCCGATTGACCAAATTTCTTTTTCATTCTTTTGAATTTCATTTTGGAGATGTTCAATTCGTTCTCTCCCACCCCTAAGATCTGCCAAGCTATCTTTAGAATTTTTCCAATCTGAAATTAAGTAGTTAAGAGAAAGATTACGATCCTCTTCTTTCCCGTATTTTTTTATTAGCGCTTGTAAAATTGCTTTTCTATCTTGAAGAAAACTAAACCGAACAGGATCTGCTTCTAAGGAATTTTGATACCTTAACAATTCCCTAGTTAAGTCCTTTAAATTCTCTTGAACATCAAGAAATCTATCTGGATAATCCCCGAGTGTTGAATCGTTATCAGAAGCCTGAACCAATTCTTTTCCCGCGCGATTCAAAGCTGAAATTACCCCACCTTCATCATTTTCCATTTCATTTAGAAAACATGATAGGCGGGCAGCAATACTTTCTATTGAGTCTAATCTGGTGATTTCCTCATTTACATCATTCCATTCATCTTCTTGTGGTTGAACTTTGTCGCATTCCTTAACTAATGTTTCCAGCCTTTGAATTTCCTCTTCAACATTATTGGATTGATTTTGCAAAGACTTAATTCTTGATCTCAAATTCAAATTCTCCACGATTGCTTTGTCATATTCCTCTTTGATTCGAACAAATTTTTGATCAGTCAAAGTTGCAAATTGATCAAGCAAATTTCGCTGTGTATATTCTTTTTCAAATCGGTAATGAGAAGCCTGGGAATGGATTTCAATTATCTGACTAGTAAAATCAGTCAAAAAAGAAAGTGTAATTGGGACGCCACCCAAAGTCGCCTTGCTTTTTCCATTAGAATTTATTAATCGCGAAAGCAATACCTCGTTCCCTTGGATTTCGCCTCCAATTTCACGCACTTGTTCTAAAAGATTATCCGGTAAAGAAATTAATGCGGAAACCACTAACCTGTCTTCCCCAATACGAATTAAATTTGGATCTGATTTCACACCGGTTAATAAACTTAAGGCGGTAAAAATCATTGTTTTACCAGCGCCGGTTTCCCCAGTAATAACATTCAAACCTGGATCTAATTCCAGATGAGCTGATTCAATAACTCCTAGAGAACGAATAGTCAATTCTTTGATAAAAGATCTTGCAACTTCTTTCATTGAAATTTTTTGCCTTATCTGCGCCATCCAGATATAGGCAATCTGAATTTTGCAACTAGGCGATCAGTGAAAACCGAGTTATCAAAATGTGCCAAATAAATTTTGGTAGTACTCAATTTCATTTCAATTCTATCTCCTTGTTGGAGTTGAGTATTTCTTACCCCATCAGCAACTAAACCTGCCGCTTGTGATTCAATGTCAATAGAAGCTTGCGATTGATTGGAGATCACCATAGAGCGGGAAAACAAGCCATGGTTTGCTACCGGTGTGATAAGAAGCGCTTCTACCTCTGGCCAGATAACTGGTCCACCAGCTGAAAATGCATATGCAGTTGAACCAGTTGGTGAAGAAAAAATAACCGAGTCGCAACCCCACCTAGAAACTGGTTTCCCATCTATGCTGAGAAACAGTTCCATCATTTGACTATTACTTCTTTCCACTGTTACTTCATTAATTGCCCAACCATGAGAAATAACTTTTCCAGCTCTATCTAAAAAATACTCCAAAGTAGCGCGTGGTTCTAATTTGTATTGACCTGCAATAACTGCATCTAAAAGTTGATCCAATTTTGGTTCAGCAATTTCAGCCAAAAAACCAACGTTGCCCAAGTTAATACCAACAATTGGAATTTTGGAGCCATAAAGCGAATCCGCTGCTCGCAAAATAGTTCCATCTCCCCCAAAAACCACAGCAATTTCAAAATTGTACTGAGAAGATTTTTCATTTTGCCAATCAGCTGGTTCCAATTTGTTAAATGCTTTACTTCCCGGAAGTAAATCTGGATGAAGACAATAAATATCAAAACCTTTGTTTTTAGCCAATTGCGAAAAAGTATGAGCTCGTTCAATCGCATCGGAACGATTAGGATTCATTGTTACTAAAAGTTTTTTCAACGCCTAATCCTTTCCATTTCGAAATATTTCATCATCCACTCCAATTATTTATTGTGGTCCAATTTTAATAGCTTCATCCAATACTTCCTCTTCCAAAGAAGCGCTGCCTCGCTGTAACCAGAGAAAATATTCGACATTTCCCGCTGGACCTGGCAAGGAAGAAGCCACAATCCCTTTGCAACCTAGGCCCATATCCCAAGCACAATCTGCAACTTCTAGAACTGCAAATTTTCTAAGATGTGGATCCCGAACTACTCCACCCGCGCCCAATTTTTCTCTACCAACCTCGAATTGTGGTTTAACCATTACTAAATAATCTGCATCAGTCTTAGCCACACTTACTAATGCTGGCAATACTAAAGTCAGGGAAATAAATGATAAATCTGCAACTACCAAATCAATCTTTTCTCCAATTATTTCTGGAGTTATATGTCTGATGTTAGTGCGATCATGAATGATTACCCTAGAATCATTTCTTATTTCCCACGCTAGTTGTCCATAACCAACATCAACTGCAACTACTTCTCTTATATCTCTTTTGAGAAGAACATCGGTAAAACCACCGGTGGAAGCACCCGCATCTAAAGCCCTTTTTCCAGCTACTTTAATTTCGTTGAAGGTATCTAAAGCTCCGGCTAATTTGTGGCCACCACGAGAAACAAAATCATCTCTCTGTCCTGCAATCACAATCGAAGTTTCAGCATCAACTTGACTCGCAGGTTTTGATGCCGGAATTCCATTAACTAAAACAGAACGAGATTCAATCAAATCAGCAGCTTGATCACGGGAACGGGCTAAAC
>OMHY01000022.1 GCA_900298985.1 Streptomycetaceae bacterium | reverse complement strand
TTTTTTGCCACCGCTTTCAATATTATTTTATCTAATTTAGGAGGTATTTTTTTGTTGATTGTGGATGGAACCGGAACTTGTTCTTGAACATGCTTTAGTGCAATTCGAAGGGGGGTGGTATCTGTAAATGGTTTGGAACCGGTTACCATTTCAAATAGCATTATTCCGCAGGAATAAATATCACTTCTATTATCGCTCTCACCTTTTTCAATTTGCTCTGGGGATAAGTAGGAAACACTTCCCAGAATTACACTGGACTCTCCAGTTAAATTTTGATTGGACATTTCAATACGAGACAAACCAAAATCGGCGACTTTAATTCTGCCATCTCGTGCTATCAAAATATTTTCTGGTTTTATATCCCTATGAAGCACCCCCATTTTATGTGCTGCGGTTAGTGCATTTAAAACCGCTAAAATATAATTAAAACTATTGGGAATTGATAAGATTTTTTCTTTCGCTAAAATATCTCTAAGTGTACTTCCTTCAATTAATTCCATCACAATAAATACTGCTGGGATTCCACCTTCATTCCAACCTTGATCTTGAATAGAAACAATATTTGGATGGGACAATAAAGCTGCAGATTTAGCCTCCCGGATAAATCTTTCAACATAGAGTTCATCATTTGCTAAATGTGGGTGCATTATTTTTACTGCAACTTTACGATCTAATCTCAAATCAAATGCACTATAAACACTAGCCATACCACCAGTCGCCAACTCTGATAAGAGTTGATAGCGTTCATCAATAATCTGGCCAGAAAGGTCTACCACGATGCCATTTTAGAACCCGAGAGCAGGAATTTATGGCAGGCAGATACTCACCGCAGAAGAATTATTCTCAGTTCAATCAAACTTTCAGTTCAAAGTCAGCATTTTTTGCCACTGATTCTTGTTGCAAATAAAGTTGGGCATAATTAGCAAAAGTTGTAATCTCAAGTGTGGATTCCAATTTATCTCTTATCAAAGATCTTTCTATACCCCAGTTAAGTTCTATCTCTAAATAAAGAGTAAAGTCGAAGTTACCTCGCAGTTTGGAGTGAAGAGCCCCCACTCCTTCTAAGACTAAAATTTTATGCTCAGGAAGAAAATCCTTTTTTGCCCAAAGCCTTTTTTCCCAATCAAATAATTCAATTTCAATCATTTCATGGGATTTATACCTGGTTATAGCTTCATTGATTTTAATGTGTATTTTCTCCAATTTATCTGCTGATTCAAATAAATCAAACCATTGATCATAAAGTTGATCCACACTTATTACTATGCCATTGAATTGTTCTGAGATTTCACTTGCCAAGGTACTTTTACCCGCACCGACAAAACCATCTATTCCAATCACAGGTCTGGGCGAAGACAAATTTTGGATTTTTTCAAATATTAGAGTTTTTTTATCTTTCAACTTAATTTGCCTTTAACCAAAGCTAAAATGAAAGTAAAAATCCTATTTCCCATAGAAGTGCGAGCCCTTACCTTAAACACTTGGTAATCATTTTTAACTACCTCTTCCGCAATTCCACAATACAATTTACTTGCTGCTTCAATGCAAGGTCGAGATTTCTTGGATAATAATTTTATGCCAACCTCTGCTTCTTTTCTTAAATCCCTTACCCTTTGAACTTGAAACTCCAAAGCATTTTTTAATTCGGGAGTAACTTTTCTTTGGCGAAGTATTTCTGGAGTTATGCCATATTTAGCCAATTCAGAGAGAGGTAAATAGATACGACCCCGCTCTAAATCCTCGGAAACATCTCTAATAAAGTTTGCCAACTGAAAAGCATTTCCTAAATTTATCGCCGCTTTTTTTGCCAGTGCTAATTCAATCGCTCCACCATTTACGCCTAAAATAGGCAACATCTGTAATCCAATTACACTTGCCGAGCCATAGATATATTTTTCTAAATCTGCAAAAGTTTCATAACTTGTTATGGTTAGGTCCATTGCCATGGATTTTAAAAAATCCTCAAAATATTCAATTGGAATATTGAATTTTTGAACGGTAGCTAATAGTGCTAAACCTATTTCATCTTGGGAGCGGCCGGATTTTAAATCCGCTAATCTTTGTGCTGACCATTTTTCTAATTTTTCTTTTTTTTCCAATTCACTAAAATTGGGATCTAAGTTATCCACTATGTCATCCGCAAATCTTGCAAATCCATAAAGTGCATGTACATAAGGTCTTTTGTCGGGAGGTAAAAGCAAAGTTGCTAAATAATAGGTTTTTCCATGCTGCCGATTTAACTCCTTACATTTTGCAAAAGAGTATCTAAGTTCTGGATCCATAATCCCAGCCGCTGTTAATTCATCCATTTTGGGTTAGACCCCAATCCAAGCCTTCCAATTGGGCCCCCTAGCTGCCTGTAAATGGGTAAATCCCCCGGCCACTTGGGAAAATTTAGCAAATCTTCCTCACTTGGGCGTGTTAAATAGGATTTTTTCCATCCAAACCTCAAAAATACTCCTAACTTAAAGCGGTAAAGGCCAGTGCCGGCTCCAGGACTAGATTAAGTACTTCCTCAAAACCACTTCCCCTCAGGCAGTAACAAAAAATGTAACTTAATAATTGTTAATAAATAGATTACAAATGGGTAAGGGGTAATGAATGGAAGGATCAGTAGAACTTCGGGAAGGACAATACGGAGACAAAGTCTGGGCACTTGAACCAGGCGGAGTTGAAGCTATACCACTTCGAGAGAGACATGGTAAAGCATCTTCCTTGTTTGCAATGTGGATGAGTCCGAATTTAGAATTTGCCACAGTGTATGTAGGTGCACTTGGTGTAATTATTTTCGGATTGAATTTCTGGGAAACAGTTATTGGAGTTGTAATTGGAAATGCATTAGGGGCAGCTGCTCAATATGTATTAACTCAAGATGGCCCAAGATATGGTGTTCCGCAGATGGTGGTTGGTAGAGCCGCATTTGGAAAATTAGGAAATATATTTCCTTCAGTTTTAAATGCTGGTGCCGCTGGAATTGGTTGGTTTGCAGTTAACTCTGTTTCGGGAGCATTTGCACTTTCAACTTTAACAAAATTATCGGTGGTTCTATCTTTAGTGTTAGTGGTAATTGCACAAATAGTTATAGCATTTATTGGACACAATCTGGTTCAAGCAATTGAAAAATATCTATTTCCATTTTTGTTAGTGTTTTTCGCTTTAGCATCTATTATTGTTTTATTCAGTCACAAAGTACATTTAAATTCCTTTGCTCATAAAACCTCTCCAGGTGCATTGTTGCTTTTAATTGGGGCGGTTTATGGTTATGCAGCAGGATGGAATCCATTTTCCTCTGACTATTCCAGATATTTGCCAGAAAATGTAGATCGCAAAAAAGCAGGATTGAGTGCCGGGCTTGGAATTTTTGTATCTGCAACTGTATTGGAAATTGTAGGAGCTGCAGCAGGAACAGCAGGTTTGCATAGTTTTGACTCTGGTAATCCAACAGGTGATTTCACAAGTTTGTTGCCTACCTTCATTGGAGACCTAATTTTGATTGGAATTGTTTTAGGTTCTATTTGCGCCAACGTGCTAAATATTTATTCAGGTGCAATGTCCTTTCTCACTATTGGAGTGAAAATAGGTACCAATTTAAGAAGAGGAATATTTATTATAATTTTTGGCTTGATTGGTTTTTTTGTTGCTAGATCAGCTATTAGCAACCCAGCCAATAATTATGAAAACTTCCTATTGATTATGTCCTATTGGATTGGACCTTGGTTAGGTGTAATTTTTGCAGATAAGATTTTGCGAAAAGGAAAATCAATTCAAGGAATGTTATATGCCAACCGAGAAAATATAATGGGACCTATCGCATTTTTGATAGGTGCAGTAGTTTCTATAGTTGGATTTTGTAACCAAACTTGGGGCCATGGAAAAAGTTTCCGTTTAGTTTTGGGAGTTGTGGTGAAACACGCTCCTGATCTAGGTGATATTACCTTCCTAGTGGGCTTTGTAATCAGCTTTGTAATTTATTACTTTGCCGCCGGCTCTAAAGTGAAAGCAGAATAATTAATTATGACTAATAACGCCTCCTCCAATTCAGGTTACACACTGCAGCAAGATATGGAATTTATGAATGCCGCAATTGCAGCCGCCAAAGCTGGCAGGGCAAGTGGTGGAATTCCAATTGGGGGAGCGTTAGTAGTTGATGGAAAATTGTTAGGTGTTGGACACAATAAAAGAGTGCAGGAGTTAAGTGCGATAAAGCACGGGGAAACTGATTGCTTGGAAAATGTGGGAAGATTGCCGGCCAAGATTTATCAAAAATCTACTATGTACACAACTTTATCTCCATGCCATATGTGCACTGGAGCAATCTTGCTTTACGGCATACCACGAGTTGTGATTGGAGAAAATGAAACTTTTATGGGAGCAGAGGATTTATTGCGCTCTCAAGGAGTTGAAGTAGTAAATCTTGATTTGGATGAGTGTAAAAATATGATGAAAGAATTTATTGCAGCGGAACCTGAATTATGGAACGAGGATATTGGAGTCTAAACTCTTTGGGCGGCTAATTTTCCAGAAATTAAAACCATAGGAATTCCCACTCCCGGTTGAGTTCCCGAGCCCACAAATATTAGATTTTCATATTTGTTATGTAAATTTTTAGGTCGAAATGGACCAGTTTGAGAGAAAATGTGAGATGAGGCAAATGGTGTGCCAGCTTCCATTCCCATCTCTTTCCAATCAAGTGGTGAAATAATTTTTTCACTAATGATGTTATTAGTAAAACCTGCATAACCATTGTTCTCTAATAGTTCATAAATTTCACCCCGATATCTAGCCGTTTCAACTTTCCAATCGATTTCAGCATTGAGATTAGGAGTAGGAAGTAAAACATAGTATGAGGATTTTCCAGCTGGTGCCAAACTTGCATCATCTTTACTCGGTATAGTCACTAAGAAAGATGGATCTGACATTAATTTACCTTCTTTAATTAATTCAGTGAAAGTTTTTTCCCAAGCATCGCCAAAATGAATATTGTGATGGGCCTTATCAGGCGCTTCTAAATTTGAACCCACTAATAAAACTATACAACTTGGTGAATATTTCAGTGAAGCAACTTTCCTATTTTTTTCCTGCAACAGATCTTGATATGCAATTGGTAGATCTGGATTGAGGATAAATGCATCTGCTTTTATTCTTTCACCATTTTTCAATATTGCTGCAGAGATTCGAGAGTTATTTTTCTCTAAAGATGTGACTGTTGAGTTATATTTGATATTTACTCCATGTTTAATTGCAACTGCCGCTAAAGCTCTGGGCACTGCATGCATTCCACCTTTAGGGAAGAAAACGCCTGCAACACAATCCATATAGGAAATTACAGCGTATATTGCAAGCGCATCCTGGGGAGAGCAACCCGCATACATCGCTTGAAAAGAAAATGCTTTTTGCAGCCTAGGATCTTTAAAATATTTATTTACCTGGGTTGCTAATCTTCTAAATCCACCTATACCAACTAATTTTGCAAGATTTGGTGTAACTAGGTTTAGCGGGGAATCAATATTTCGATTAATAAAATCTTCATATTCATAACGATATAGTTTTTCAGCAAATTTAAGAAAGTTCTGATAGCCAGTTGCTTCCTTAGCAGAGATTTTATTTCTAATTTCTTCTTCCATTTGGGAAGCATTTGAATAAATGTCAATTGGTTCACTATTTGGATGGAAAGTTCGATAAACTGGCTTCATC
>OMHY01000021.1 GCA_900298985.1 Streptomycetaceae bacterium | reverse complement strand
AGGCCCGTGCCCGTGCTTCGTTCAAGTTTTCCCCTAGTGCGCTAATAGTTAAAGTTCGACCACCACTACTAACCAGTTTTCCCGAATCGATATTGGTGCCGGAATGAAATATAAAAGTGCTTTGTGAATCAAAGTAAGTTGTAGCAGGTAATTCAATTTCTCGATTTAAAACTGGGTTCTCTGGATATCCTTCACTTGCTAAAACCACACTTACAGCATATTCATTAGACCAATCAAGTTTAATTTCACTTGCTAACTCTCCACTTGCTGCTTGATCAAATAATTGAACTAGTGGTGTATTTAATCTCGGAATTAAACTTTGAGTTTCCGGATCTCCAAATCTAGCGTTGAATTCAATAACTTTTATTCCTTCATCTGTTAATACTAATCCGGCGTAAAGTAAACCAATAAAGGGCATACCCATCTCATTCAAAGTAGAAATGATTGGTTGCAAAATTTCTTTTTCAACTTTAGCAACAATGTCTTTTGGTAACCAATCAAGCGGTGAATAAGAACCCATTCCTCCAGTATTAGGTCCTTCATCATTATCAAATACCCTTTTGAAATCTTGTGCCGGATGCATTCCAACTACTTTTTTTCCATCACTAATTCCAAATAAGGAAAATTCTGGCCCGGCTAAATATTTTTCAATCACTACTCTTTGACAACTTAGAGCATGTCGTTTTGCTTCATCTTTACTTTGAGTTACCACAACTCCTTTACCAGCGGCTAAACCATCATCTTTAACCACAAAAGGTTGGTTGAATTTTGAAAAATATGCTAAAGCGCTATCAATTTCATTTTCATTTTCACAGGTAAAGCTTTCTGCTGTAGGCACACCTGCTTTTTGCATTACTTTCTTGGCGAAATCTTTAGAGCCTTCAATTTGGGCAGCAATGGCAGATGGTCCAAATACTTTTATTGATTTTTCCCGCAATTTATCAGCTAAGCCGGCGACCAAAGGTTTTTCTGGTCCAATGACCACTAAATCAATTTGATTATTAATTGAAAAAATTACTAGCTCATCAAAATTATCAGAAGCAATTGGTACACACTCTATTTTTTCTAGAGATGCTAGTTGTTCAATTCCCGGATTTCCCGGTGCTACATAGAGTTTTGTTAAAGTTTTGTCTTTAATCATTCCGGCGGCGAGTGCATGTTCTCTGCCACCGGAACCGATTAATAAAACTTTCACGCAAACTCCTTGACTACTATCGTTTCATCACGATCAGGGCCAACCCCAATTGCGCTCATCGGTGCACCAGAAATCTCTTCCAGGAATTTAACATAGGCACGGGCATTAGCAGGTAAATCAGAAAGTTTTCTGGCACCTCTAATATCTTCCGACCATCCCGGTAAATATTCATAAATTGGTATTGCGTGATGGAAATCAGATTGAGAGGCAGGTAAATCTTCTACTCTTTTGCCATCAATATCATAAGCAACACAAACTGGAATTTTTTCCCATCCAGTTAATACATCTAATTTTGTTAAGAAAAAATCAGTTAAACCATTAACTCTTACCGCATAGCGAGCAATCAATGCGTCATACCAACCACATCTTCTTGCCCGACCTGTAGTTACACCAATTTCTCCACCAATAGTTCTTAACTTTTCACCATCTTCATCAAATAATTCTGTGGGGAAAGGGCCGGAACCAACTCGAGTGGTGTAAGCCTTAACAATTCCAATCACACTTGAAATTTGAGTAGGTCCAATTCCAGAACCAGTACAAGCACCCCCCGCAGTTGGATTAGAAGAGGTAACAAATGGATAGGTACCATGATCCACATCTAACAAAGTTCCTTGGGAACCTTCAAGAAGCACAGTTTTGCCAGCTTTTAATGCTTGATCTAACATTAAAGAGGTATCAGTTACATAAGGTTTAATTTTATCTGCAAACCCTAAATACTCTTCAAATATTTCTGTCGGATTCATATCTTTGCGATTAAAAACTTTAATTAATACCTGGTTCTTATCGCGAAGTGCACTCTCTAATTTTTGTTGCAAAATAGAAGGATCAAATAAATCCTGTACTCTAATACCAATTCGATTTATTTTATCTGCATAAGCTGGTCCAATTCCTCGACCGGTCGTACCAATTTTTGAATTTCCTAAAAATCTTTCACTTAACTTATCTATATTGCGATGATAAGGAGTAATTAAATGAGCATTAGTTGAGATTCTAAGACCGCTAGTATCGATACCACGCTCATTTAAACCAGCGATTTCTTGTAACAATACTGCCGGATCAATCACTACCCCATTGCCAATTACTGAGATTACATTTGGAGAAAGTATCCCGGAAGGCAATAGGTGCAAAGCATATTTTTCTTTACCAATTACTACTGTGTGGCCAGCGTTATTGCCGCCTTGATAGCGAACTACATAATCAACTTTTTCACCTAGTAAATCAGTTGCTTTGCCTTTACCTTCATCGCCCCATTGTGCACCAAGCAGCACTATTGCTGGCATAAATTATCTCCTTAAATCTTTATTAGGCATTAAGGGAAGTGCCGGTGGATCGCAAGTCTGCACAAGCTAATTCAACTCTTGCAGCTAAACCTGCTTCCGCAACTTTACCCCAAGCACGTGGGTCATAGGCTTTTTTATTTCCTACTTCGCCATCTATTTTCAATACACCATCATAATTTTTGAAGACATGGTCAACAATTGGACGAGTAAATGCATATTGGGTATCAGTGTCTATATTCATTTTTACAACACCATAATCAAGTGCTTCCCGAATTTCAGAAAGAAGAGAGCCAGAACCACCATGGAAAACTAAATCCATTGGTTTAGAACCAGCTGGCAAGCCTTTCTTAGCAACAACTGCATCTTGTAAAGTTTTTAAGATTGATGGAGTTAAAACTACATTTCCAGGTTTGTAAACTCCATGCACATTTCCAAATGTTGCTGCCACCATATATCGACCGCGCTCACCTAACCCTAAGGTTTCTACGGTAAGAATTGCATCCTCTGGTGTGGAAAATAATTTAGCATCATGTTTTGCTTGAATTCCATCTTCTTCTCCACCTACAACTCCAATTTCAATTTCTAAAATTGTCTTTGCGGCTGCTGATTTAGTAATCAATTCATCTGCAATTTTCATATTGTCACTCATAGATACCGCTGAACCATCCCACATATGAGAATTAAATAGTGGTTTTTGTCCCGCCTTGATTCTGGCCGCACCAATCTCTAAGAGTGGTCTCATAAAACCATCTAATTTTTCTTCCGGGCAGTGATCGGTGTGTAATGCAATATTTACATTGTAATTCTTGGCAACAACATGGGCATACTCCGCCAAAGCAACTGCTCCATCAACCATATTTTTTACAGTGGAACCAGAAAGATACTCAGCGCCACCCCAAGAAATTTGAATAATTCCATCTGATTGAGCCTGCGCAAATCCACGAATTGCTCCAATTAATGTTTGAGAAGATGAAACATTTATTGCTGGATATGCAAAGGCACCCGCTTTAGCTCGATCTAACATTTGTGAATAAATTTCAGGGGTTGCGATTGGCATTTAGACTCTACCTTTTTCTCGTGTTTCTCTATTTTCTTTTGGAATATTTTTGACTTAATAATTTACTCAAACACATCGTCGTGTTATTGCCCGCTACTAGCCAGCATCAATCCAATTCCATCATATTTTACCTAATTTGGGAAATCCCACCGGTTTTCCTTAGGGCCAAATTGCATTAATCAATCTATCTAAACCCAGCAAGCCAACGTTGCTATGCAAAACCCAAGCTATACCCTTAACCAAATATTGTAAGCCATGGAAAAGAACATGTACTTTAGACAATAAAAGGGTACCGCGCGTAATCAAGTTAAATAATAATGTCATATCTACTCCTCCGATACTAGAAAAGAACCTTTGCCCTTTTCAACTAATTGAAAATAGTAAATAAGGAGTTTTAGAAAATAAGTAGAGTTTCAAGATGATGTGAAATTTGGAAAACAGTGCACAACTATTGTTTGATATTTATTTTATCCACACCTGACATTAAATTATTTGCAATTTGGTGAGTAGGTTTTACTAGCTCATGGTAACTGTAACTTTGAGAGATATATTTCTTAAATGTTCCGTTTGGAAAATAATTCACTAGGAATATTAAAAGACCAAATAGAATGATCAATTTAAATATACTTAATAACGCGCCCAATATATTGTCTAAAATTTGTAGAACTCCAAAAAATATTGCTTTGTGTATCGCTTTACCCAATAGCTCCCCAGCGAATTCACAAACTGTAGAACCAATTACAATGGAAATTAAGTAGAGCAACGCTTTCGCAAAATGTGTGTGCCAATGGGTAGATAAATAATTGGCAATAAAAATTCCCAGGACAGCACCAGCAAAAAAACCAATTAGTTTCAATAAAGTTACTAAAAAACCTTTTTTCCATCCGGAATAAAAATTCCACACGAATAGCAGAGCTATTAACAAATCTAGCCAATTAAATTTCATTTTAGATTTTAATTCCTAAATATTTTTCCAGCAGATCTTGAAGTTTTGAATACTTATCAATCACTCCAATTTGCTTATATTTCACCACACCTTTTGAATCTACAAACCAAGTGACAGGAACTCCTGGTCCAAAAGTTTCCTTAGTTACTGAATTATCATCGGTGAGTATTGGCCAAGTTACTCCAATTTTATTTAAGAATTTAATTGGAGTTTGTTTATTAGTCTCCTCAACATCTATTCCTACAATTTGAATTTTCCCAGTCTTATATGCTTTCACAAAAGAAGGCAACTCTTCCCTACAAGGGAAACACCAACTTCCCCATACATTTAGCAAAAGTGGTCCCTTCAATTGTAAAAATGAATATTTATTCTTTCCAACTAAACAGGGCAGGCTAACAAATCCTTTTTGAAATTTAATCAACGGATCAATTTGTAAAGAACTGCAATTATTTGGATAAGTTTGATTTGTTTTTGCGGTTGCAGGAATAGCAATAATAGAGTTAAGAATTAAACCTATAAAAAGTAATTTAACGAAAGTCTTCATCACTCTTAACCAATTTTTTTGCTTTTTCCAAATCCATTTCTCCAATACCAAAAGAAGGACATTTACTTTCTAATGGGCAGGCGGCGCAGGCCGGGTTTCGAGAATGACAAATTCTTCTTCCATGCCAAATCATTCGCTGCGATAAATTTGTCCATTCTTTTTCCGGAATTAATTTTCCTACTTCTTCTTCTACTTTCACTGGATCCATTGAATCACTCCAGCCAAATCTTCTACTTAATCTTCCAAAATGAGTATCAACTGTTATCCCTGGTATTCCAAAGGCATGTCCCAAAACTACATTGGCGGTTTTTCTTCCCACACCCGGAAGTTGTACCAATAAAGCTTGCTCCGGTGGAACTTTGCCTTTGTAATTTTTTACTAATATTTTAGATAACTCTTTTATATTTTTTGCTTTAGCCCGAAAAAAACCAGTTGGATAGACAATTTTTTCCAAATCTTTTATCGGGGCAGTACTCATTTTTTCAGCTGTGCCATATTTCTTAAATAGCACTCTTGTTACTTGGTTTACTCTTTTATCTGTACATTGCGCCGAGAGAACTGTTGCTACCAAGAGTTGAAATGGGGTTCGAAAGTCTAGTTCGCAATCTACCTCTGGGTAATGCTTGGAAAGAACTCGATATATTGACTGGGCTTGCTTCCTATCACCAACCTGGGTGCTCACACTTCAAGTCTACTTAACTTTGTGATTTAGGATAAAGTTTGAGGGTGAGCAAAGAACGCGAGCGCTACATTCCAACTGAGAATGACAAGCAGATTGTCAAAACTGCACCTTTATTTAGTGCATTGGATGATTCATCTGCTGATAGTTTGCTCAATTCCATGTCACATGCCAAAGTACATAAAGGCCATCATCTCTTCAAAGAAGGAGATGCGGGTGAAAAACTCTTTGTAGTTGTTGAAGGCAAGATGAAATTAGGAACACAATCCTCTGATGGTAGAGAAAATTTACTTTCTATCTTAGGTCCAGGTGAAATGTTTGGAGAACTTTCTATTTTTGATCCAGGCCCAAGAACTTCAACTGCAACCGCAGTTACTGATTGCAAATTATTAGCACTCTCGCATGATCAAGTTTTAGGTTGGGTTACTGCTCATCCAGAGGTTTCATTTCAATTACTAGCTCGCTTGGCACAAAGGTTAAGAAAATCAAATGAAGTTTTAGCAGATTTAGTTTTCTCAGATGTTCCAGGTCGGGTAGCAAAAGCTATTTTAGATTTGGGAAAAAGATTTGGAACTCAAAAGCCAGATGGTTTGCATGTACATCATGAATTAACTCAAGAAGAATTAGCTCAATATGTAGGTGCCTCTAGAGAAACAGTTAATAAAGCATTAGCAGACTTTGCTGGTCGTGGTTGGATTAGATTAGAACCGCGCACAGTTGTAGTCCTTGATATGGATCGCTTATCTAAGCGCGGTCGCTAATTACTAAATTATTTAAGTTCTACAGTTAATTCAATTTCCACTGGTGCATTTAATGGCAACTCTGCAACTCCAAAAGCAGAGCGCGCATGCTTTCCATTAGCATCTCCAAAGAGTGCAATAAACAATTCACTAGCACCATTTACTACGCCAGGTGCAGCAATAAATCCTGGTACGCCATTAACATAACCAACAACTCTCACAATTCTTTTAATATCATCAACGCTTGCTACTGTTTCTACTGCACCTAAACAATTTAAAGCACAAACCTGTGCCATTTCCTTTGCTTGTTCTGGAGAAACAGCCCCACCAACTTTTCCTTCCGCACCTAACTTGCCATCTATCAATGGCAATTGCCCGGCGGTAAATACTAGATTTCCAGTACGGACTGCCGGTACATAAGCTGCTACGGGCAGTGGGGCTACTGGAAGTTCTAAGCCCATCGATTGTAATTTTTCTCGAATACTCATTTGTTTCTCCTTTTTATTTTAAAAATTATTTATTTTAGAAATTATTAATATTGGAATCCATTTTGATATTAGTTTGCTAGCGCTGCTTTGACTAAAGCAGAAACCAATGCGCCATCTGCTCTGCCCGCAGTTTTTGGAGAAAGCACTTTCATAACCTGTCCCATACCTGCAGGTCCTGCCGCGCCAGTTTGTGCGATAGCTTCTTTAATCATTTCTTTTATTTCATCCTCTGACAATTGCGCTGGTAAATACTCGGCAATTATTTTTCCTTCATTTTTCTCATCTTCAGCTCGGTCTAATCTTCCACCCGCTTCAAATCCCTCTGCTGCCTCTCTCCGTTTTTTTGCTTCCCGGGATAACACAGTAATAATTTCAGCGTCTGTTAATTGCCGAGCCACTTTTCCTGCTACCTCTTCATTTTTTATAGCAGCTAAAACCATACGCAAAGTTCCAGATCTCTTTTCATCCCGCGCTTTCATGGCGCCAGTTAAATCCTCTTGAATCTTTTCTTTTAGTCCCATAGGTATATCTTCTCATAACTCCTTGACCCACAATTCTGAGATACTAGCCAGGTGAGTTACAAAGTCCGCAATTTTGAATTGGAAGTTTTGCCCCAAGGAGTCAAACCAATTCGAATATTGCATTTTTCTGACTTGCATTTAACAACCAACCGTAAAAAAGAAATCCAAGATATTCAATCCTTTGTAGAGTTAAAACCTGACCTAGTCATCTCCACCGGTGATTTTATTGCTCACACAGAAGCAGTCCCCACTGTTCTTTCTGCGCTATCGCCGTTGCTAGATTTACCGGGGTTATTTGTCTTTGGTTCAAATGATTATTACGCACCAGAATTTAAAAACCCACTCTCATATTTAATGCCAGATCATGGCAAAAGAAAGTTAGGCAAGGAATTGCCCTGGCAAGGTTTAGCTAGTTCATTAGAGCAATTTGGTTGGATAAATTTAAATCACCACAAAACCAATATTGAAATAAATGGGGTAACAATAGAGGTTCGGGGCACTGATGATGCACACCTAAATCGAGATCAATACCGGTTAGTTTCCGGACAAAAGTCAAAGGATTCACAATTATCAATAGGCGTTACTCATGCACCATATTTGCGTTTAATTAAAGCAATGTCGGATGATAATTTAGATTTAATTTTCGCCGGTCACACCCATGGTGGGCAAGTTAGGTTTCCTTGGTTTGGTGGTTCTAGATCAATAACTACTAATTGTGATTTACCAAATTGGCGCTCGCGTGGTCTAACTCAAGATAAAGATTCAAATGGAAAGTTAGAACCATGGTTAAGTGTTAGTGCTGGTATGGGTTACAGTCCATTTGCGCCATTTAGAATATTTTGTCCGCCCGAAGTTAATTTGGTTGAATTGGTTTAAAACTTAATTTGTAAATTCTTTGGCAACTAACTCTGCAATTTGTGCGGTGTTTAACGCTGCACCTTTGCGTAAATTATCGCCGCACAAAAATAAATCTAATGCATGTTTGTCATCTAAACTTGCACGCACTCTACCCACCCAAGTTGGATCAGTACCAACTACATCGGCAGGAGTAGGAAATTTATAATTTTCGGGTTCATCAACTAATTCAACTCCAGCTGCATTTTTCAATACTTCTTGTGCACCCGAACGAGTAACTTCTTTTTCAAAGATTGCATGCACTGCTAGTGAATGAGTTGTTAATACTGGAACTCGCACACAAGTTGCAGAAACTTTTAGATTTTGCATTCCCAATATCTTGCGAGATTCATTTCTTACTTTTAATTCTTCCGAAGAGTAGCCATCTTCTTTCAATGAACCAGCCCAAGGAACCACATTTAATGCTAATGGTGCCGGGAAAGGACCTAAATCATTTATATGTGCCCGAGAATCACCAGCAGTATCACCGGCATTGGTTCCAGCAACATTTTTAATTTGCTCTCGCAAAGTATCAATGCCTGCTTGTCCGGCACCGGATGCTGCTTGATAAGAAGCAACTACTAATTCTTTTAATCCAAAGGAGCGATTTAGCGCACCCATCGCCACAATCATTGACAAGGTGGTGCAATTTGGATTGGAAATAATTCCTTTAGGTCTATTAGCAGCATCTTGCGGATTAACTTCTGGCACAACAAGTGGAACCTCTGGATCCATTCGGAATGCACCGGAGTTATCAACTACTACTGCGCCTTTGCTAGCAGCAATAGGAGCCCACTTTGCAGAGATTTCATCTGGCACATCAAACATTGCAATATCAATGCCTTCAAAACTTTCCGGTGTTAATTCCACAACTGTTAGTTCTTCACCACGACAAACTAATTTTTTGCCAGCAGATCTGGCAGAAGCAATTAATCTAATTTCGCCATAAACATTTTCTCTTTTAGAGAGAATATCTAACATTACCGTGCCTACCGCGCCGGTGGCGCCAACTACTGCAAGTGATGGAAGTTTGCTCATCGACCTGTACCTCCATAAACCACAGCTTCCCCATCAGCATCTAAGTTGAATGCAGAATGTGCAGCCCGAACCGCTTTATCTACATCATCAATTCGACATACAATTGAAATTCTAATTTCTGAGGTAGAAATCATTTCAATATTAATTCCAGCTTCGGCTAAACAAGCAAAGAAGTTTGCTGATACTCCGGGATGAGAGCGCATTCCTGCACCCACTAAGGAAACTTTTCCAATTTGATCATCATATTGCAAAGATTGAAAACCAACTTCTCCTTGAATTTTATTTAGGATTTCAGTGGCTTTTGCTCCTTCGCTCATCGGTAAAGTAAAGGAAATATCTGTTAAACCAGTAGTGGCTGCAGAAACATTTTGCACAATCATGTCAATGTTAATGTCCGCATCTGCAACAGCTTGAAATATTCTGGCAGCAACACCCATTCGATCTGGAACACCAACTATTGTAATTTTTGCTTCTGATTTATCGCCCGCAATTCCAGCGATGATTGCTTGTTCCATTTCTCCTCCTTCAGGGTGATCTTTCACAACCCAAGTTCCCTCTAAATTTGAAAATGATGAGCGCACATGAATTGGAAGATCAAATCTTCTGGCATATTCCACACATCTTAAATGTAAAACTTTGGCACCAGATGCTGCTAACTCCAACATCTCTTCATAAGTAACAGTATTTAATTTTCGAGCAGTGGGAACTGCACGTGGATCGGCGGTGAAAACTCCATCTACATCGGTATAAATTTCACAAACATCTGCATCTAACGCTGCAGCGAGTGCAACCGCTGTGGTATCTGAACCACCACGTCCTAATGTTGTTATGTCTTTAGTGTCTTGGCTAATTCCTTGAAATCCGGCAACAATTGCAATTGCACCTTCTTTAATTGCTTCTTGAATTCTTCCTGGAGTTACATCAATAATTCTGGCTTTCCCATGAGTGGAATCGGTAATTACGCCAGCCTGTGAACCGGTAAAACTTCTAGCTTCTTGACCGAGATTGGTAATTGCCATTGCTAAAAGCGCCATAGATATTCTTTCCCCGGCTGTTAGCAACATATCTAATTCCCGGCCATTGGGAAATGGAGTTACTTGATTTGCTAGATCAATTAATTCATCGGTGGTATCGCCCATTGCGGAAACCACAACCACCACATCATTGCCCGCTTT
>OMHY01000020.1 GCA_900298985.1 Streptomycetaceae bacterium | reverse complement strand
ATCAAGCAGCTGCAATTGATTATGAAGCAGCGAGGGATGCAGTTGCCAAAAAATTAGATATTTCTACTCCAGAGTTAGATGGGATTACAGCTGGTGGAATGCCTAATAGAGTTAAATGTTTGCACTCGCTAGTTGCACAATCACTTTCAGTTGGAGAAGGGGTAAATCCACTTGGAGATGAAGCATTGGCTAAACTGGAGCCTTGGTGGGACTGTGTAGAACCTTGTAATAAAGTTTAATTACAATTTTGGTGGGAGATAATTTTGAGCAGAGTAGCAGCGATTGATTGTGGCACTAATTCCATTAGGTTATTAGTAGCAGATGTTAATGGAGATAATTTAGGAGAGATAGATCGCCAAATGCGCATTGTGCGTTTAGGTGAAGGGGTAGATGCAACTGGGTTTTTTAATCTAGAAGCGGTAGAAAGAACATTAACCGCGCTTAAGGAATACCAGGAAATAATGGTGAGCAAAGGTGTGGAAAAAATTAGATTTTGCGCCACCTCTGCCACCCGCGATGCTCGAAATCGAAATATATTTGTAGATGGAGTTAGAGAAATTATTGGCATTGAACCAGAGGTAATTTCTGGACAGGAAGAAGCTAATTTATCTTTTATAGGAGCGGTGCGAGAATTGAAATATCAGGAGCCCCCTTTTTTAGTAGTTGATATTGGTGGCGGTTCCACTGAATTTGTATATGGTGAAAAAGAAGTTATTTTTGCAAAAAGTGTAAATATTGGTTGTGTGCGAATGCGCGAAAGACATTTCACTGCATTGCCACCAAATCCAAAAGAGATTCAACTTGCGGTCGAGGATATTGATAAAGCTATTAACAATGCATCGCAATTAGTCCCAATTAAAGAAGCTAAAACATTGGTAGCAGTAGCTGGAACTGCAACCACAGTAGCAGCTTCTGCTTTAGAGTTAAATGAATATGACCGACATTCCATACATTTAGCACAAATTCCAGCAAATAAAGTCTATGAAGTAGCTCAAAAATTCTTACTGATGAGCGCTGAGGAATTATCTAAACTCGGTTATATGCATCCTGGCCGAGTTGATGTAATAGCAGCTGGTGCTCTAGTACTTTCCAGGATTATGAAAGCAACCGGCGCTACTGAATTTATTGCATCGGAAACAGATATTTTAGATGGTATGGCTTTGAGCATTATTAATAAAGTAGATTTAGCACCCTTGAATTAAATAAATAAAATGAAATTAAATCAAATAAAAACTTTAGAGTTGCTTGATCAAAAAATTATTGCATGCAAAAAGTGTCCCAGATTAGTTGATTGGCGAAAGGAAAAAGCCACAATCAAAATCGCTCAATACAAAAATGAAAAATATTGGGGAAAAGCAGTTCCCGGTTTTGGTAATAGTAAAGCAAAAATAGTAGTGGTTGGATTAGCACCCGCCGCTAATGGTGCAAATCGAACTGGACGAATATTTACTGGTGATAAATCAAGCACTTGGCTACACAGAGCGCTATACAACAATGGATTAGCTAAAAATCCCGATAGTATTTCCAAAGATGATGGTCAGGAACTTTATGGAGTCAGAATTTTATGTGCAGTTAGATGTGCACCTCCGGGAGATAAACCCACCAAGGAAGAAGAGACAAACTGTTCAGTTTATTTGAAAAAAGAGATTGAATTATTGTCTGCAAGTGCAACGGTTTATGTCGCGTTAGGTAGTTTGGCATTTAAGGCTTTGCTAAATCAATTCAAAGAATTGGGATATGAAATTCCATCTCCAAAGCCAAAGTTTGCCCATAATTTTCCGGTGAAAATTAAAGCTCCTAATGGTGAAGTCAAAATACTATTAGCAAGTTATCATCCAAGTCCACGCAATACCAATACTGGAGTATTGAATCCAAAAATGTTAGATCAGGTTTTTGCTAAAGCTAAAATTTCCGCTGGATTAATACGTTCTGCTTGAAAGGAATTGATTTTAGAATTACTTGGGTAACCAAGTGCAAGTCCACAAAGCAATCTATAATCTTTAGAAACTTCAAATTTTTCTCTTACCGCATCATCCCAAATAGCAACCGCTCCTTGTAGACAAGTTCCAAGTCCCCGGGCATGAGCGGATAGAATTAAATTACTCAACATTAAACCAGCATCACTCGCAGCAAAAATATCTAAACTCTTATGAACAAAGATAAACATTTCTACCGGGGCACCAAAGAATTGATAATTTCTATTCCATTGTTCATCCCGGGCTTTTCTATCTCCTCTTTTTATTCCAATCCAGGAATACAATTCTTTACCCACTTTATTTGCTCTTGGACTTAACTCTTTAACATATGGCTTAATTGAAATCCAATTTGAATTCGGCAAACTCTTTCGGTGAAATATAATTTTTGCTTTGTTAAATATATTGCCATTTCTAAACTCAGATAGTTTCTCCCACCTTGATTGAAACTCAGCACTAATCTCATCTCTAACTTTTCCAGATGCAATTACAATCTTAAAAGGGCGAGTATTTGACCAACTCGGTGCGGTTAGTGCATCTTTAAGTATTTGTTCAATTAGTTCCTTTGGAACCTCTGTATTATCAAAATCGCGAGTAGATCTGCGAGAGGATAGGAACTGCGAAAATATTTCACTTTCAATCAAAGGTTTTTTCACTATATAATCTTATTGAATTGATGTTAATGCTGCGATTTTTCGCTCCTTTCAATTGCGTGTATCCTTACCCTCTGCAATCTGCCGCCCCTGTAGTCCAATGGCAGAGACAGAGGACTTAAAATCCTTCCAGTATCGGTTCGAGTCCGATCAGGGGCACTACAAATCTATCTTGCGTGTTTCCAATACACATTGATCAGCAGATTTAATAGGCATTAGAAGATTTCCTATGGCATAAATATTTTTCTGAGAGGTCTCGAAATTGCTATTAACCATTGGACTCTTTGTTTCTAGGTCAATTTCTAAATTGCCTCTGCGAGCTAATTCATTATCAGGTATCCAATTTCCAGTAAAGACAACTGTGTCACAAGGGATAGAAATCAATTCTTGGTTTCTTTCTATAACAACAGAACTAACCCTTCCTTTACCTTCTATTCTTACAAGTTTAGAGTTAGTGAAGAATTTGTAACCATAACGTATTTTGGTGGGTAGCACTAAGGCACCAAAAGATTGTGTTTTATGGTTGCTTTCCACCATGGCAACTGTTTTAACTCCCGCATGATGCAAAGTCATTAAAGCTGAATAACTTACATGTTCACTACCTATGATTACTGCTTTGCTTCCAACATATTGATGATTCAAATAAGTAGTTTGTTGTAAAGAGCCAGTAGTAAACAAACCTTCTGGGCGAGACCCTGGTATCAACCTAGAATTTCTGGCTCTTTCCCGTGCACCTGTCGCTAAGATAATTTTGTCTGCACTTATTTCTAATAAACCATTAGGAGAAGTTGTGGCTAAAGTATTTGCTCCTACCCAATCAAAAGCGGTAGTACTGGTTAAAATTTCAACTCCCAGCTTCTTTGCTAAATTTACATAATAATTTGCATATTTGGGGCCGCTCATAAATTTATGTAGATCTCTAATTCCATAGCCGGGGTGAAAAGTATGTCTTGGTATTCCACCAGCAATACTTTCTCTTTCCAATAAAATTATATTGGAAGAATATTTCTTTTTTAGCTCTGCAGCTAAAGCTAAGCCACTTGGGCCACCGCCCACTATTAGTATTTCTGCCTTGGTTTTTTTCATTAAGAAATAACTTCTTTGCTATTTTCCGCAATCAATTTTCTAACTTCTGAGAGGCAATAAAAACCCTGACATCTTCCTAAACAAACTCGAGTACGGCGAGATAAACCACTTAAAGACTGCGGTGGAATAGTCGAATTCAAAGCATCTATCAATTCCTGTTTAGTGACTCTTTCACAATGACAAATAATCTCTCCATAACTAGGGTTTTGTGAAATCTTTGCTTCATCTTTATAAGCTCGATTAAAAGCTTCACCTAGCACTGGCATTGGAAAATTAACCATATTATTGATTTCATTGGTCAAGAGATTTGATTGTTTTAATAAATCAACTACATATTTTCCTATCGCCAAAGAGGAGGTTAATCCAGTCGATCTGATTCCTCCTACTGTAATTGAAGAATTTTCCTTGCGATACTTGATGAAGTAATCACTTTGGTTACTAGCAGCTCTAAGTCCAGCATAGGTACTCGTGACCTCTTCTTCTATTAAAGAGCTAGATAAAAGATTACCTTTGTTCAATAAAGTTTCTAGCCCTTCTTGAGTGGTGCGTTTATCTTCTTTGTCTTTCACATCAACGGCTGTGGGTCCAAGCATTACATTCCCAAAAATAGTAGGAGATATTAAAACCCCTTTACCCATCTTGGTAGGCACTGGCAATATTATGTGATTGAATTTTTTGCGAGCTAATTTATCAAAAACAATTAACTCACCTCTGCGGGGAGTAATTTCCAGTTCATCAAACCCAAGTAAGTCATCAATTTTGTCTGAATAAAGTCCAGCAGCATTTATTATGAATTTAGTCGCAAAAGTTCTATTTTCTGCCTTAATATTAAAGGTATTTTCATCTCTGTTTATCTCAAGTACTTTTGTATTCAAAAACAATTTCAAACCGGCTTTGATTGCCTGGCTAGCAAAGCTGATAGATACTGACCAAGGATCGATAATGTATTCATTTGGAATTAAAAGTCCACCCAAAGCGCCCGGATTTAAATTTGGTTCAAACTCGTAGATTTCAGAACTAGTTATTTTTCGTGCCTGTAGATAGTTATTGGCTTTAGCGTTTTCCAAAATATTATCTAATTCAGCTAATTCAGTTTCATTCCAGGCAACTAAGATTGCACCTGTTTCCTCCACACTGATTTGATTATCTTTGGCATATTGATACAAAAGCTCATAGCCTTCACGCACCAATCTTGACTCTAAAGTTCCAGGTTTCATATCAAAACCAGTATGCAATATTGCAGTGTTGGCTTTAGAGGTGTCAGCACCAACATCATCTAATCTATCTATTAAGGCTACAGAGTTTGAATATTTAGTAATTTCTCGGGCTATTGCGCAGCCAACAACACCGGCACCAATTACTACAAAATCAAAATAGTTTTCAGTTGAATTTAGCAATTTGAAATTCCTTATACCAAGTTCTTTGTTTTGTCTCGCCAGTCATTTAGATATTCTGTTGCCTTGTCTTTTGACCAATTTGGATAGTAATTCTTTGAGAATTTTACCTCAAGGTCAATTTGATTTAGGCGAAGATTTGAATCTAATGCTAATTGCCCAAGAACTCCAACTCCAATGGCAGTGGCATCTGGATGGGGGAATACTTGAATTTCTACCTGTGCTAAATCAGCTTGAAATTGCATCAATGTTTCAGATTGGGTTAAACCACCATCAACCCGCAATTGTTTTATGTTAGACCCATCAAGTGCAATTACCTCTATCAACTCAGTAACTTGAGTTGCAATTCCATTCAAAACCGCTCGTGATAATTCTTGTCGAGTGACACCTAAATGCAAACCGAAGATTGAAGCAGTCCCATTTGGTTTCCATCTTGGTGCTCCATAGCCTGCAAATCCGGGTAATGCGAAAACCCCATTAGTATCTAAAGGTAGAGAATCAATCTCGTTTACCGAATGTAAAAATCTATTTGTTAATAACCAATCAACAGCGCTAGTCGCGGTGAAAACTTGACCATCCTCATAGTAGCAAAATGAATCAGAAACTTTCCAAGCTATAGAGGTAGAAAGTCTGTTCTGGGAAATCTTTTTTTGGTTTCCGATGTTTGTTAGTAAAAAAGCCCCAGTCCCGTATGTACATTTAGCTTCACCTGCCTGCAAACAATTTTCTGCAAGTAGTGCTGCTGCTTGATCAACAATTAATCCTGCTAAAGGAATTCCTTTTAGATCTGGAAGGTCAAGTGAATTTATTTCACCCACTATTGCATCATTGTTTATTATTTTTGGAAAATTATGATTTTGTAATCCCCAAATTTCAATTAACTCTTTGTCCCACTGACCGGTTTCTAAATTAGTGAGCATAGAGCGAGAGGCGGTAGAGATATCAGTGATAAATTCACCAGTTAATTTTGCAATTAACCAACTATCTAGAGTTGTTATTTCACAATTGTTTGGATGGAGGTTTTTTAACCAAGCCAGTTTAGGAGCAACGAAATAAGGATCATTTTCTAATCCAGTTAATTCTCTGATCAAAGAAGTATATTTTGATCTCTCTTGGCAGAGATTTGCAGATCTAGAATCCTGCCAAATTAATACTTGGGATACGGGCTCTAAAGTCTTTGAATCCCATGCCAACACCGATTCACCTTGATTTGCAAGGGATACACTATGGATTTGAATTGATTTTGCCTCGGAAGAATCTAGGCAACTAGTTACAGCGAAAACAATTGAATTCCAGATTTCTGCAGGATTGCTCTCTACTTTTCCCTCAGAAAAGTGTTGAACTTGAACAGAACAAAAACCTCGGGAAATTACTTTATTGTTTTCAATCAATAAAGCTTTAGTTCCCGAGGTTCCTTGATCTATAGCAAGTATTGCCATCTCTATTTAATTATAGACAAATTCTATTTCGAAAAAGATTAATCCTTGAATTGATTAATTGGACCTTTAAACCATTTCTTAACAGATAGGTGCCACCAAGTCTCAAGAATAATTAGTGAACCAAAAACTAGTATCGGAGCATAATTGACTGTCGGCCAAGAAAAACCTTTTCTAAATGGAATACCACTTGGCACCAATGGCATGATGAAATAAATTGAAATTACAATAATTTCTGCCATTGCCAAGATATTAATCCATTTATATCTTCCACCTAAATTCCAAGCACCAATTGAAAATGAATTACCTGCTTTTAGGCGATAAAAAATTGGTGGAATAAAGCATAGATAGAGTGCAATTACCGAGATAGAAACTACGGCGTAGAAAGCTACTGGTGTATTTGTAGTTGGATTTCGATAGAGAGCTGGAAGTGATATTACTACACCTGCAATTGAAGAGGCGATAATAGCTCTGACAGGTGTTCCATCTTTATTTACTTTGCGCCAATTCTTGCTTCCCGGTAACGCAGCATCTCTAGAGAATGCAAACATCATACGTGAGCAGGAAGTTAGACCCGCAGTAACACAGAAAATTTGTCCAATGGTAGTTATTAAAACTACTATCACAAACCAGAAGCCACCAGTCGAGGATTTTGGATCACCAATTGCACTGAATATTACTGACAAAGCTGAGCCTTGACCAAATGGATTTACTTTGGGGTCAGCAGAGTTAATAAAACCGGTATTAGAGGCTATGAAAAGGAAAGCCATCAATAAAATATATCCACCAATAGCGGAATAGAAAATTGATTTCCAGATTCCTTTTGCAGAACTTATGTGAGCATTATGAGTTTCTTCTGCTAAGTGAGCGGATGCATCATAGCCAGTAATTGTGTATTGAGTAAGTAAAAATCCTAAGGGTAGTACATACCAGATAAATGTTCCATGCTTTCCACTGAATCCAGAGTTATTTATATGAGTAAAGAAAAAACTAGCGGTCTGATGATGTTTTGCTACTGCAACTAAAATAATAATTAGTATTGCAGTTCCAAACACATGCCACCACACAGAGGTGTTGTTGAAAAGTGACAATAATTTATTACTAAATATATTAACTAAAGTAACAAAGAGCATCACTACTAAGAAAATTAAGAATTGTTGATAGATGTATTGGTTAGCTTTTGATGATGCAAATAAACTTGACCACCACTTCCAAGGCCCGAGCAATGTATTTATATAAAAAGTAACTCCATAGCCAACTGAAGCAGTAACTGCGACTAAACCAATTAGATTAAGCCAACCAGCATAAAAACCAGCTTTTACTCCACCAAGTTTTGAGGCCCACCAATAAATTCCGCCGGATGTAGGAAAAGCAGATGCAATTTCTGCCAGTGAAAAACCTATTAGCAAAATAAATCCAGCAATTACTGGCCAACCCAAAGTTATCGCAATTGGACCACCGTTATTCCAAGCTTGGCCAAATGTAGTAAAGCAACCGGAGAGAATGGAAATAATAGAGAATGAAATAGCGAAATTGGAAAAACCGGACCAACTTCGATTTAATTCCTGTTTATAACCTAACTCTGCCAACCTTTTTTCATCATCATGCTGATGTTTTGACATAAATCCTCCATCTAATTAGTGGTCCAAAGTAGATTCCTTAGTAGTCAGCATAGGTTCAAAATTTATTCATTTCAAGGGTTTCAAGTTGAATTTTTATTGATATGGTGTGGCTGTGTTGAGTCTATCTGAACTTAAAAATCTGATTGAAAAAGGCGAGATTCATACCGTTGTAGTAGGTGCGGTAGATATGCAGGGTCGTCTTGTGGGAAAAAGGATCCATGGACCTTTCTATCTGGCAGACACCATAAATAATGGAACCGAGGGCTGTAATTACTTATTAGCTGTTGATGCCGATATGAACACAATTCAAGGTTATGACTTTACCTCCTGGGATAAAGGCTACGGAGATATGGTGATGACTCCGGAGAAAGATAGATTTCAAATAATAGATTGGCATGATGGTTCGGTATTTGTAATTGCAGATCTAAATGATCATCATGGTCATGGAATTAAAATATCACCTAGACAAATATTAAAAAATCAACTTGAAAAACTAAAAGAAAATAATTTACAGGCGCTATGTGGCACTGAATTAGAATTTATTGTCTTTGAGGATTCTTATGAAGCAGGTTTTAAAAATAAATATCAAAATTTAACTCCAGTAAATTTATATAATGTTGATTATTCTCTGCTTGGAACTGGCAGAGTTGAAGGACTACTGAAAGAAATTAGATTGGGTATGGCAAATGCTGGTTTGGTCGTAGAGTCAGTAAAAGGTGAATGCAATTTTGGACAACATGAAATTGCATTTAGGTATAAAGATGCACTTTCCACTTGTGATGATCACTCTTTATACAAATTAGGCGCAAAAGAAATTGCAGCCAAATTAGGTTATTCATTAACTTTTATGGCCAAGTTCAATGAGAGAGAAGGAAATTCCTGCCACATCCATTTGTCCTTCAGAGATTTATTGGATAATCCAATTTTGGCAGGTGAAGGCAGATATGGATTATCTGAGGCAGGAGAATCCTTCATTGCTGGAATTCAAAAACATATGAAGGAATTAACTTTGTTGTTTGCACCAAATATTAATTCTTATAAAAGATATCAACCAGATACTTTTGCACCAACTGCAATTAAATGGGGACCAGATAATAGAACATGTGCTTTACGCTTAGTAGGGCATGGTAAATCTTTAAGATTGGAAAATAGAGTTCCAGGTGGTGACGTTAACCCTTATTTAGCGGTAGCGGGAATGATTGCAGCCGGGTTGGATGGGATGAAGAATAAATTGGTTTTGGAAGATCCATTGTTAGGCAATGCGTATACCAGTGAAAGTGAGCGTGTACCCACCACCCTTCTCGCTGCGCATAAATTGTTTAGTGAAAGTGCTTGGATTAAGGAAACATTTGGCGATGAAGTCCAAAAACATTATTCTCATATGGCAGAGGTAGAAATAGATGCATTTAATCGAGCAGTTACCGATTGGGAGAGAGTACGTGGATTCGAGAGGTTTTAATAAGTGTCACTAGTGGATTTGATTAGCCCTTTAGATGGAAAAGTATTTTCTCAAATTAACTCTGCTTCAGCTGCAGAAACTGATTTAGTAATTGAAAAAGCGGCAAAAAGTTTTGAAAACTGGAAAAAAGTTTCGCCAGGAGACCGAGCCAAGTTATTGCGAAATTTTGCTTCAGTAATAGATCTGCATATAGAAGAGTTAGCACAACTAGAGGTGAAAAATTCTGGTCATACTATAGGCAATGCTCGTTGGGAAGCTGGAAATGTAAGAGATGTTTTAAATTACTATTCGGCCGCACCAGAAAGATTATTTGGAAAACAAATTCCAGTTCCAAATGGAATAGATATCACTTTTAAAGAACCTTTGGGTGTAGTTGGCGTAATTGTTCCTTGGAATTTTCCAATGCCAATTGCGGGTTGGGGATTCGCACCAGCACTCGCGGCTGGTAATACAGTAGTATTAAAACCAGCTGAATTGACTCCATTAACTGCAATTCGAATTGGTGAACTCGCTCTTGAAGCAGGAATTCCAGAAGGTGTTTTCAATGTTATTTCCGGCAAAGGAAGCGTGGTTGGAGCAAGATTTGTATCTAACCCTAAAGTAAGGAAAATAGTATTTACTGGTTCAACTGATGTTGGTAAAACAATTATGTCAGGTTGTGCAGAACAGATAAAAAGAGTGACTCTTGAACTTGGCGGCAAAAGTGCAAATATAATTTTTGCGGATTCTGATTTAGATTTGGCAGCATCAAATGCACCCGGAGCTGTTTTTGATAATGCAGGTCAAGATTGCTGTGCTCGCTCTAGATTGTTAGTACAGCGCAATGTTTTTGATAGCTTTATGGAAAAATTTGAAGTAGCAGTAAAAGAATTTCAAGTTATTGATCCATATCAAGATAATTCTCAAATGGGACCTTTAATTTCAAAAAATCACCTGAGCCGAGTTAAAGGTTATTTGACGGATCAAACTCAAATAGCATTTGTCGGAAGCGCTCCATCAGATGAGGGTTTTTGGTTAGCGCCTCATGTTCTAATTCCTAATTCACTAGATGATAAATCATTAACTGAAGAAATTTTTGGTCCAGTAGTTTCAGTTGTTACATTTGAAGATGAAGCAGATGCAATTAAAATTGCTAATAATTCAAATTTTGGTTTGTCTGGTTCTATCTGGTCCCGAGATATTGGAAAAGCGATTAGAGTTTCTCGGGCAATTGAATCTGGTAATTTATCTGTCAACAGTAATTCTTCTGTTAGATATTGGACTCCTTTTGGAGGCTATAAACAATCTGGAATTGGTAGAGAATTAGGGCCAGATGCCTTAGATGCTTTCACTGAAACCAAAAATGTATTTTTTGACACGACTCGATAAATAAAGGCAGGAAAAAAAAGAATGGATCTAATATGAAAAGACTTGAAAATAGAGTTGCAGTAATAACTGGCGCTGCCAGTGGAATTGGTTATGCAACGGCTAAAAGATTTAGCTCGGAAGGAGCTAAAGTTGTTGTGGTTGATTTAAATGAAGAGGTTGGCAACAAAGTTGCTAATGAAGTTTCTGGTTTGTTTGTGAAAGCAAACGTGGTCAATGAAGAAGATGTAGCACGAATGTATAAAGTAGCATTTGATGAATATGGGAAAATTGATATTGCATTTAATAATGCTGGTATCTCACCTCCAGATGATGATTCGATTTTAACTACTGGAATTGAGGCCTGGAGAAGAGTTCAAGAAGTTAATCTAACGTCCGTGTATTTATGCTGTAAATATGCAATTCCCTATATGCAAAAACAAGGCAAAGGTTCTGTTATAAATACCGCTTCCTTTGTAGCAACTATGGGCGCTGCTACCTCTCAAATTTCCTATACAGCATCAAAAGGTGGCGTGCTTGCAATGAGTCGAGAATTAGGAGTTCAGTTTGCGCGAGAGGGTATTAGAGTAAATGCACTTTCTCCTGGACCCGTGAATACTCCACTGTTGCAAGAACTTTTTGCAAAAGATCCGGAGCGCGCAGCAAGAAGATTAATCCATATTCCAATGGGAAGGTTTGCAAATGCAGATGAAATTGCAGCAGCAGTTGCATTTTTAGCTTCTGATGATTCATCCTTTATAACTGCATCAAATTTCTTGGTTGATGGTGGAATTAGTGGAGCTTATGTCACCCCTCTTTAATATTAGTTGATCTTTAAAAAAAGGACTTTGCTAAATGTGTCGATTAATGTGTTATGCCTCTAAAGACAATGAAAGCTTTTCGGAGTTAATTGGTCCAAAGATTTCACAATTTGTGGATTTGTCTAGCGTACATAAAGATGGCTGGGGAATTGCAAAATTAAAGAATAATGAAATTCAGTTACAAAAAAATCCCTCGCCGGCAATTGATGATTCATTATTTAATAATTTATTAGTGGAAAAAGATTCCCAGACTGCTTTGTTGCATTTTAGGTGGGCAACCACCGGAATGGAAATATCAGAATCCAACACCCATCCTTTTGTTTATCAAGAGAATGCTTTCATCCATAATGGCAGTATAGAAAATTACCTGGATCTAAAAAATTATATTAAACCAGAATATTTAGAAAATCTTGAAGGTGGAACTGATAGTGAAATTTACTTTTATTATCTACTATCTAAAATTGATGCTAACAAACCCGATTTTGGTTTAAAAGATGCTCTTAATTTTCTTGTTTCTTTAGATATTACTGGGCAAAACAAATATTCAAGTTTGAATGCCATGTTAATATTTCGAAATTACCTAATTGTAATTAGCCTTTATCATCAAGATAGAATCCCAATGAAATTCAAAGATTTTCCAGATTATTATGAGCTGAGATACAAAATAGATGGCAATAGGTTTATCTGTGCCTCAAGTTCCTGGGATCAAACGGGTTGGGAATTATTGAATAATATGCAATTTGCAATTCTGGATTTAGAAACTTTACAAATATCAAAATTCAATATTTAAATTTTGATAAACCATTGAAAACCTGCCCTTGGTATCTCTATAATTAAAGAAATACTTATTCGAGTAAGGATATATAAGGTTATATAGGGATATATAAGGATATTGAATGGAAAATAACCTCCTTTTGAAAGACGCAACTTATTTTGATGGGGTCAATGAGGAATTAAAACATTCAGATATATTGGTTCACTCCGGGAAAATAGTGGAAATTGGAGAAAATCTCACTCCTAAAAACTCAACTGAATATCAAATATTAGATTTGAAAAACAAATTCTTAATGCCGGGCTTAATAGACAACCATTTTCATGCTTATGGAATCTCTTTAAGTTTATTTGAAATTGAAAATACCAGCATGTCTTATATTGCATTAATGGCTCAGAAGAGATTATCTGCTGCATTACAACGAGGATTTACCACTGTACGAGATGTTGCGGGTGGTGATTATGGATTGCAAAAGGCAATCAAGCAAGGATTATTTGCCGCTCCTGATTATTATTACGCAGGTCCTGCTATAAGTCAGACTGGTGGTCATGCCGATCCGAGAAATCAAGAAATGGATGTCTGTGGACATAATCATGCCTCTGGAATAATTGCAGATGGTGTAGATCAAGTTCTGCAAGCAGCTAGAACTAATTTGCGAAAAGGTGCTCATCTTTTAAAAATAATGGTTAGCGGCGGCGTAGTTTCTTTAACTGACCCAATAGGTATTCCGCAATACTCAAATGCTGAAATTGAAACAGTTACTAGCGAGGCTAAAAGAAGAGGAACTTATGTAACCGCTCATGCCTACTCAGCTTCAGCAATTATTCATGCGGTAAAAAATGGAGTAGGTTGTATTGAACATGGCAATTTGATGGATGAAGAAAGTGCCAATGTGATGAAAGCAGCAGGCGCTCATTTAGTCCCAACTCTTATTACCTATGAAATGATGGGCAAATATGGCAAAGAAAAAGGAATGCCTCCGGTTTCTATTGAGAAAAATAGCATTGTTTTACAGGCAGGCAGAAATGCAATAGAGCTGGCATCTAAAAAAGGAATAAAGATTGGATTTGGAACGGATTTAATGGGGGAGCTTGAGTTTGCGCAGTTAGATGGAGTTAAATCTCAATGGGAAGTTCAAGGGACTTTAGAAGCAATGCGCTCTTTAACTAGTAGAAATGCGGAGATTCTAGGGGTTTCTCAAATCGGAGAAATTAAAGAAGAGTTTGCAGGTAATTTCCTAGTTCTTTCAAAAAATCCATTTGAAACTCCTGAGGTATTATGGAATCAAAATTTGGAAAGAACTGTAATTAAAAATGGAGTTGTTTATTAATCATGCGCTCCAATGAGATATCCAGTCAAAAGTTAGCTAAATCTTTGAGCTTAAAAGATAAAGCACTTTTGATCATCAAAACTGCTTTGATTAATGGAGATATCAAAGAAGAGGTAATTTATTCAGTTCCCAATTTGGCGCAGCAGTTAGGCATTTCTTCTACTCCGGTTCGGGAAGCTATATTAGAATTGGTTAAAGATGGATTACTTACAAGCGTTCCAAATAAAGGTTTCAAACTTCTAAAATATGATGATAATAAGTTGAGCCAAATAACTGAAATCAGAGTGTTACTTGAGGTGAGGGTTTCGGTAGAAATAGCGAAAAATATCAAGAAATCTGATTTAGATATTTTACGAAAATATGCGCAGGATACTTTGGAATACGCCCAAGAAGATAAGCTAATAGAATTTTTGCAAGCGGATCGGGAATTTCATATTCATTTCTTAGGTTTAGCAAATAATCCATTCTTGGTTGAAATAACGGAAAATTTAAGAGATCGAGCTCGGATGTCTGTTTTACAATTCTTAATTAAGAGCGGTCGATTACGGCAAGCAGCCCAAGAGCACATCTCAATAGTGGATGCCCTAGAGAAAAAAGATTTGGCAAATGTGGCTAAATTTGTTGAAGGCCACATCAACTTAACTATTGAAGCCCTCAACGATGCTCGCCTGGTTATTCGCGCTGCCCATTAGTTTGTAACAAAAAAGTTACTCCTACCCCCTTGATTAAGCGTAGTTTGGTAGTACATTACACATTACCAACGGGAAATTGGCGTTCAGCTCCAAAAATAGAGACAAGGAACTAGGAAACCATGAAAGCAAATTCAAGAGTTGCTATCGATGTAGGTGGCACCTTCACAGATGTAGTTTCACTAAATGCGCAAGATGGAAAAGTGAAATTTGATAAGTTGTCTACCACACCAAAAGATCCCCAAGTAGCAGTTATGGGTGGTTTTGAATTAACTGGCTTAGGTATGGAAAATATTTCTCATTTTATTCATGGTACAACATTGGGATTAAATGCATTGCTGACCAGACGCGGTTCTAAAACAGCAATTGTTACCACAGCAGGATTTAGAGATGTTTATCTATTAGGAAGAACTGATAGATCTCCGATGTATGACTGGAAATATCGTAAGCCTTCAAGTTTAGTTGAGCGAAGAAATATTTTTGAAATTCCAGAACGTTTAAATTACGAAGGTAAAGTTTTAAAAGAGTTTGATGTGGCAGCAGCCAAGAAAGTGGCACAAGTTATAAAAGATCAAGGTATAGAGTCAGTTGCAGTTGCATTTCTACACTCTTATGCAAATCCAGCTCATGAGCAATTAATGAGCAAAATTATTAATGAAGTTGCACCTGATGTGGAAGTCACATGTTCTTCTGCATTATCAAGAGCGATGCGCGAATATGAAAGAACAAGTACTGCGGTATTAGATGCTTATATTAAACCTGTAGTTAGGAAATATATAACTAAGCTTGAACAATCTTTAGCAAGTAATTCCTTTATAGGAAAATTCCTAATGACTCGCTCAGGTGGAGGTGCAATGGTTGCATCTTCAGCAAAGGAAAGTCCAGTGCACTTAATTTTATCTGGACCTGCAGGTGGAGTATTAGGAGCATCTTGGTTTGCAAAAGAAACCGGACATTCCAACTTAATTACAATTGATATGGGTGGTACTTCATTGGATGCATCTTTGATTGTAGACAATGAACCTTTAACACATTTTGAAGCATCCTTTGAAGGATTACCAATAAATGTAGCTTCCTTAAATATTCATACAATTGGTGCTGGTGGTGGATCATTAGTTTGGATTGATGAAGGCGGACACCTACAAGTTGGCCCAGCAAGTGCGGGTGCCTTTCCTGGACCTGCAGCCTATGGATTAGGTGGGGAAAATGCCACCTTTACCGATGCAGCTCTACAAATAGGATATTTAGGAAGTGAAAATGCTTTAGCTGGAACTTTGAAATTAGATTCCAAATTAGCGCTCGCAGCATTTGAAAAAATTGCACCAAAGTTGAAAATGGATGTTAATGAAATTGCATTGGGTGTTATCAAGATTTCAACCACCAAAATAGTTGGTGCAGTAAGAGCAATTACAGTTGAACTTGGACACAAACCATCTGATTTTGCATTACTAGCATTTGGTGGTGGTGGAGGTTTGGTTGCACTTGATGTAGCACGCGAATTAAAAATACCAACAGTAATTATGCCGCCTGGTCCAGGAGCATTTTCCGCTTTTGGAATGTTAATGGCAGATGTGCAACATGATTATTCCAGATCGTTGATATCACCATTAGAAGGTTTGGATCTAGCAAATGCAAATGCTCAAATGGATTCAATGTTGGCAGAGGCAAAGACTGAATTAACTGGTGAAGGTTTTGAAGATTCTGATCAAAGCTTTATGTTCTCTTTAGATTTACGATATTCCGGACAGGAGCATTCAGTAACTTTGCCAATTGCAAACAAGTTAACCTCATCATTGATTCAAGAAATTAAAGAAAGTTTTGAACATTCCCATGAAAAACTTTATGGACATTCATTACCTGATCCAATTGAAGTTGTAACTATTAGATTGGCATCAAAAGGTTTATTAGAAAGGCCAGTATTAAATAAGAGCACTGCTTCCAATAGCAATTCAGTGAAACCAATTAGCTCTCGTAAGGTTTATACCCATGATAGTAAATGGGTGGATTATCAAATTTATCATAGAGATGAATTGCAATTTGGTAATCAAATTCCTGGACCTGCAATTATTCATGAACATACTGCAACTACTGTGTTACATGAAAAAGATGTGGCATCAATTGGTGCTTTTGGCGAAATTGTGATCAAAGTAGGAGAAAACTAAAATGATAGATTCAATCACAGTAGAAGTTATTAGACACAGCATGCTTTCAGCTTGTAATGAAATGGCTCGTAACTTATGTCGCACTGCTTTTAACACTATAGTTTATGAGATACATGATTATGGAATTAGTTTGCATGATGCTCAAGGAAACTGTATTGCCGAAGCCCCAGGAATTGCTATTTTCTCCGGCGCAAATGATTTTGGAGTACAAAAAGCAATTGAATTCATGGGAACAGAAAATTTCCATGAAGGGGATGTCTTCTTAATGAACTATCCATATTGGTCAGCTGCGCATACTTTGGATGCTCTAGTTCTTGCTCCAATATTGCACTCCGGAAAACTAATTGGCTTTTCCTCTTGTCGAGTACACCTATTAGATTTAAAGCAAAAAGATGCCGGTTATGTTTTAGATTCAACAGATATGTATCAAGAGGGAATCTTTTTCCCATGTGTTCGTATTTATGATCGTGGGAAAATTTGTTCTGATATTTTTCAAATTATTGAATACAACAGCAGAATGCCAGATAGAACTATTGGAGATTTACAAGCTCAAGTCTCTGCGGTACAAACTGGCTGCCAACGCTTAGAGGAAATTGTAAATAAATTTGGATTAGATAATGTTACTCAAGCTATGGAATCAATAAATGAACATGGTGAGAGATTATCTTTGGCAGCGGTAAAGGCATTGCCAAATGGTTCTTGGACTGCAGTTGATTATGTAGACAGTGATGGAATTGATTTAGATCAAATGATTGAAGTAAAAGTTACAGTTACAGTTAATGATGGCAAAATGATTATTGACTGGACTGCAACTGATATTAAAGCTGGTGGTCCAATTAATTTACCAATTGGTGGCACAATGGCTGCTTCTCGATTGGCATTTAAATCATTGACATCTCCAAATAGTCATATCTGTGCAGGTAATTTCCGTAACTTGGAAATTAAAACTACTCCCGGAACATTGATGCATGCCACACCTCCAATGCCTACTTTTACACTTTGGACTGGATTACTAGCACCTGAAATAGTGATGAAAGCTTTAGCACAAGGTATTCCAAATTCTGTTCCGGCTTGTAGTGGCGGAGATGTTTGCGACATCATGGCGCTTGGTATTAATCCAAAAAATAATTCCTGGTGGTTGGAAGCTACTAATGATGCAGTTGGATTAGGTGCACATGCTGAAGGTGATGGTGAAGATGGGGTAATGCATGTGACTGAACCAGGTTGCAGAAATAACCCAGTAGAAATTTTAGAAAATAAAGGACCGGTAATCATTGAAAAATATGGCTATCGGGAAGATTCCGGTGGTCCTGGAAAACACCGAGGTGGAGTTGGAGTAGAGAGAATTTATAGATTCTTACATGATTCCAATGCGATTGTAATTAACTACAAAACTAAAACTGATCCTTGGAGTATTGGCGAAGGACGAGTTGGAGTTCGTAACCGCGTAATTGTGCAACATCCCAACTCTTCACCAATTGATGTTGGAGTTAGTAACAATAAATTTGGTCCGGAAGGAATGATTTCAAATTTAACTGGCGGTGGTGGAGGTTGGGGAAATCCATTTGAAAGGGAACCAGAAAAAGTCTTGAATGATGTGATTCAAGGATTTGTTTCAGTTGAGAAAGCTAGATCGGAGTATGGAGTAGTTATTAATTCAACTAAAACAGAGGTAGATACAGAAAAAACTTTATCATTACGGGCAGGTATGAAAAAATGATAATGACTAGATTGACTTTTGATCTACAAGACAATAGTGAAAAGCAATTAGTAAATGTATTTAAAACTCATGGAATATTTGATTTAGCAATTGATGTTCCAGGTTGTCAATCTCTTTATATGGTACAAAGTGAAGTGCCAAATCGAGTAGAGGTAATTGGTATCTGGGAAAGTCCAGATTCTTATCGAGGTTGGCTAGAACATCCAAAACGTGGAGTTGCAACTGACGATATTGCAAGTCTAATTGCAAAAAATTGGGATGCAGAAAAACCTGGAGCTCAACTTGAAGTTTTGCTTGCGAAAAGTAGGGGAGGGGGAGTTTGAGATTTATTT
>OMHY01000019.1 GCA_900298985.1 Streptomycetaceae bacterium | reverse complement strand
GAATTAATGGTTCCTTAACTATAAAAGAACCATTAGCACCTTCAAAATAATAATGTAAATCCGAGCCGCAAATTCCTACATAACTAATTTTAATTCTGACTTGATTAGATTTTGGAATCGGAATATCAGTTATCTCCAATTTCATATCTAACTTGCCATAAATTTTTAAAGCCAACATTTGATTACTCATTTTGCTCTGCGCTCAATTTCCCGGATGATTGCGCTGTGGTCTAATTCCCCATCTCCGTGGGAAACCAAATCAGTAAATAACTTTTGTACCTGAGCAGTAACTGGTAGATCTAAATTTAATTTAGCAGCGGTTTCTAAAGCAAAATTCAAATCTTTTAATTGAAATTTAGATAAACCGCCGGGAGTAAAATCGCCACTTTCAATCTTTTCCCGCTTGATTTTAATCACTTGGGAATTTGCTAGACCTCCCGCAAGTACATCCAATAATTGATGGGTATCTAAACCCGCTTTTCTTGCCATAGTGACCGCTTCACCTAGCGCAGATAAAGTTATAGCAACTATAACTTGATTACATGCTTTTGCTATCTGTCCAGAACCAATTGGGCCAAGCAATTTTATAGTTTTTCCAATAGCTTGAAAATATGGAAGTACTGTTTCAAATACTTTTTCTTCTCCGCCTACCATGATAGATAAAGTACCTTCAATCGCGCCGACATCACCACCACTCATCGGCGCATCTAAAACTTGGATTCCTTTTTCTGATAGCTCCTTTGATAATTCAACTATCGCAATTGGCGAGACAGTTCCCATTACTACTAAAATGCCATTGTTTGATAATGCCTTTGCTAAGCCGCTATTTAATACCTCTCGAACTTCTTTGATGTCAGGTAAAACAGTCAAGACTACATGAGCAGTAATTTCACTTAAATCTTTAATTGCTACAGCACCTGCTTCAACTGCTTTTTTAATAGGTGTATTACTTCTATTCCAAACTTCTACTTGAATTCCGGATTTCGCAAGATTAATTGAAATGGGCAAACCCATTGCTCCTAGACCAATCACCGCAACTTTATTTAGTTCCATTTAACACCTTTGTCATTTTATCTTTGAATTGGGGTGTCTCTAATACCTCTTTATTTACCACAAAGTGCGGTATTTCTCCCCGGCTTATTTTCATAATTGATTCGAAAGCACTTTTACTCATCCCATATCCTAATAAATCTGTCCAAGCTAAATTATGTGGAGTAGCAACTACATTATCCATACCTACTAATTCACTTTCAACTGATAATGGTTCAACCTCAAATACATCCAATCCGGCACCTGCAATAATTTTTTCTTGCAAGGCGATAACTAAATCAGATTCTTTAACAATGGGTCCCCGAGAAATATTTATTAAAAAAGAATTTGGTTTCATTAGCGTTAACTTAGCTAAATCTATTAAATGTTTAGTTTCTGGTGTCAGAATTGCCATAACTACTACTACATCTGAATTTATGAGAAGTTCAGACAGGGAAACTAAATGAACATTTTGGGATTTTCCATCCTCAGGAGTTTTCCAGGGATCATAAGCAAGATGTTTACAATTAAAAGGTTGAATAAGTCTAAAAAGTTCAGATGCAATATTTCCATAACCTATAACGCCTACAGTTTTTCCATTTAGAGAAGAACCTAACCCTGCACTCAACCTCTCTTTCCAATTTCCACTTACTAGTAATTTATTTTTTGCATTAATTTTGTGCATGGTAGATAAAATTAAAGTTAAAGCTGCGGTCGCAACTGGTTGTTTAGAGCCATCCGGAGTAATTGTGAGTGCAACGCCAGCTCTATTTAATTCCGCTAAATCGATGTTGTCATATCCCACCCCTAATCGGGCGAGAATTAAAGGGGAATTTTCAGGTTCCGGAAAAGAACCAGGTATTACTCCTGGGGCAGCAAAACAAATAGCTTCATATTCATTTACATCTTTTGGTGAAAAATTTGGACCAACTTGAGGCAAGAAATTCCAGGAATCACTTGGCAGTATCTCTATTGGTATCTCCCCCCAAGCAAATCCACCTTTGCCATCAGAAAGATCGGGAGTCAAACCAATTCTAAAACTCATTAGAAAACCGCGATTGGATTTACTGGAGAACCAGTACCTCTAGGGATATTTAATGGTGTAATTGTTACCAGAAATTCCCATCTTTTATTTTCATTACAACTTTTTGCTAATGGCTCCAATTGCAAATTATCTAATAATGGAATACCCAGGCCTGGCAATGCTAATGCATGAATTGGGGAATGCATCTCTGCAACAGGAGAAGGTCTGGCATCACTATCACCATCTGCTCCAATTACACTGACTTTTCTTTCCTTAAATAATTCCATTGCATCTAAATAAAAACCAGCAGAATAATCTGAAGGATCCCATACTCCAAGTTCAGCTCTTCTAGCAAAATGTCCGCTTCTAAGCAGTACACAATCACCTGGTGAAATTTGAAAATTAAATCTTTTTTCCATTTCTAAGATTTCATCTTTAGTAATAGCGTTTCCTGGTTCAATCCATTTTTTGTTATAAAAAAGTGGAGCATCAAGCAAAATTCCACGAGTTACAATTGGACCCAATTTATCTACCGATCCCCAATTTGAACCAGATGATTTAACTTGTTCACTTGATTTTTTTCCGCCATACATTTGATCTTTAAATACAATGTGGGTCATCGCATCTAAATGGCTTACAGCCTTGCCGTGGTAATCAACTCCAATAAAATCCTTGTTGCACATTGGTTGCTGATCTTCTAAATTGCCGATTTCACTCATATAATGAATTGCAGGTTTATGGTTGTCTAACTCTGATTGAGTATTCCAAGGCAAAGATAAAGATACAATATTTCCAGTTTTTACCAAGGAAGAGGCGCTCGCAACTTTCTCTGGATTTATGTAGTTGAGTGAGCCACGCTCTAATTTATCCCCTGGAAAATCACCCCAGTTTTTGATTTTATTAAATAAAGTTTCAAATTCAGATATAGATAAAGTTGGTAGAACTTTATCTCCAGCACCATTTTTCACAATTAGGTTTCCCATAATTTATCCTTTAAATAGCGGCTCTTGTTGCTAGTAACTTGATTTGCTAACCTCAGACCCTACCAGTATTTCGTTCAGTGTCCATAGGGTTGGACATCTCAAATAGGCTGGCATCAATTTGGAGGTTTAAATGGAAGAATCAAACACCACAACCACCACATTGGTACCAGCAGTTGCCCGCGCAGCGCAAATATTAGATTTATTAGCAAATGCTTTGAAACCACTCCCTTCAAATGAAATTTCCCGACAACTTGGAATTCCAAAATCTTCTACTGCAAATTTATGTATTGAATTAGAAAATTTAGGTTTCATTGTTCGCAAAGAGAATGGATATAAGCTCGGGAGAAAACTAGTTGAATTGGGTGGGAAATATTTAAGTGGTATAGATGCACTTCGGGAATATTATGATCTTTGTTCCTCTTTACCAATTCTTTCTAGAGAATCTTCTCGAATAGCAATATTGGATAACACAGATGTTTTATATTTAGGTAAATATGAAGGCAGACAACAAATTAGATTAACTGCAAATATTGGAGATCGTTTTCCTGCAATATGTACTGCGACTGGAAAAGCATTGTTAGCTTTACTACCTGAAGGTGAAGCAGTAGAAAGATACAAAGAAAATCCAGCTGGATTTGTGCAGATGACAGATAAATCTATAAAAAATATTACGCAGCTAAAAAAAGAATTGGATGAAACTCGTAAAAGAGGTTATGCAATTGATAATGAAGAAGCAACTCCAGGGGTGGTTTGTTTCGCCATTGCATTGAGTGGATTACGAGAAGATACATCGCCCGTGGCGGTATCAGCTACAGTATTAAGTCAAAGACTATCTCCAGAATTTAAACAATCACTACTAAATGATTTGTTTGCATTAGGTAAATCTCTCTCCCGAAGTTACATAATGGTCCAATCTTTTAGGTAGTTCAAGATAACGTTTTGATAAAAGGACCAATTTGTGTCCAATAGGCTGGACTAGGAATAGTATTTTGGGCAATCTCATAATAATTTTCTCACAAGGTTTTTTGGACATTTGGAAAACTTCCCAAGATTGAAGGAGGTGAAAAAGCAAAAGATGGTTGATACAAAAGAAGTTGTAGTTTCAATCAAAAATCTAAGTAAAAGATTTGGAGCAACTCAAGCACTAGATAATGTGAGTTTTGATATCTATAAATCTCAAGTTTTAGCATTGCTTGGTGCAAATGGAGCCGGAAAATCAACAGTAATAAAAATATTAGCAAAAATCTATGAAGCTAACTCTGGATCAGTAACTGGAGAAAATGGAAAACCATTATCTGAAATTAAATTTGCTTTTATTCACCAAGACCTAGGTCTAGTTGATTGGATGAGTGTTGCTGAATCAATTGCTTTAGGTTCAGATTATCCAACTAAATATGGTTTTATAAATTGGAGAGGGGTTAATAAAAAAGCAATAGAAGCGTTGGCTAAAGTTGCTCCGCATGTTAATCCCAAATCAAATATTAAATCTCTCTCCCGAGCAGATAAATCTTTAGTAGCTATTGCACGTGCTCTTTATCAAGAATCTGATGTATTGGTATTAGATGAACCAACTGCCAGTTTGCATTCAAGTGATTGCGAAAATCTATTCGCAGTATTACGGCGATTGAAAGAAAATGGAGCTGCTGTAATTTATGTATCACATCGACTTGATGAAATTTTCAAAGTTGCAGATCGAGTAATTGTACTTCGTGATGGAAAATTAGTCGCAGAAGATTTAATTGGAAACTTCCAACCAGATACTTTGGTGAGTGCAATTGTTGGTGGAGAAAATAGAAAATTTGAATTAGGAAATTTTCAGCATGGGGAGAAAATTCTTTCAGTAAATAATTTGGAAGGACCAAATATTTATCCCACCTCTTTTGATTTATCCAAAGGGGAAGTTCTTGGCTTAATTGGACTAAATGGAGCTGGTCAAAGAGAAGTTGGTAGATTAATTGCTGGAGCGTTACCAATAAAAGATGGCGAAATACTTCTAAACAATAAGAAAATTTCTGGTGATATCGAAAATTTTGTATTAGAAGGTATTTCTCTAATTACCTCTTCCCGCCTAGAAGAAGGACTTTTTTCTGATATGCCAGTTAGAGAAAATATGTTCCCGAATTTAATCGCACGCGGCTTTAAAAAATCCAACATTATTTCAACTCGCAAAGAGCGAACTTTGGCTCGTAAATATGATGAGGAATTTAATGTAAAACCTCGGACTACAGAGTTAGCGGTAGCTACCTTGTCTGGCGGAAATCAACAAAAAGTTATTTTAGCTAGATGGTTGAGCACACAAAGAAAATTGATCGTATTAGAAGAACCAACTGCAGGAGTTGATGTTGGAGCTAAATATGAAATTTATCAATTAATTAGGACTGCTACTAACTCTGGTCTTTCAATTCTTTTAGTTTCTACAGATTTTGAAGAGGTAAGCTTGATGGCACATAGAGCTTTAGTTTTTTCGGAAGGAAAAATAGTTCAAGAATTAAATCGAGAACAAATCAATATTGAGAATTTAGTCAAATATGCTTCAAGAGCAAATGTGGGAGTTGGAATATGAAAACTAGAAATAACTCGGAAACTAGTTGGGCTCTTCGCCTTGGTCAATGGGGTTTGCCGATATTGGCAATTTTATTGTTTCTAATTTTTTCTTTACTTCTTCCCGATACTTATCCAACTTTTTCAAATATTCAAGGAATATTATCTAATCAAGCCATTCCTGCAATTTTAGCTTTAGGTGCAATGATTCCAATTGTTACTGGAAACTTTGATTTATCAATGGGTTATGGAGTTGGTGTCGCCCATGTAATTGTGATGTGGTTTTTAGCTTATAGACATATAGGTTGGGGTTGGATTTGTTTAATGGTGGTTGCTGGTGGTGCAATTGTTGGTTTAATAAATGGGTTACTAGTTGAATTTGCCCAAATTGATTCTTTTATCGCAACTTTAGGAACTGGAAGCGTGCTTTATGCATGCAGTGGTTGGATTACAGGTGGAGGCCGTATTGTTCCACCATTTAAAGGATTGCCACTTAGTTTTACTAAAGCATACAGTTTTCATTTGTTGGGAGTCCCGTTAGCTTTTGTTTATGTCATTGTATTAGTAATTGTTTTAGGCTTAATTTTAGAGTTATTGCCCTTTGGAAGATCTTTATATGTAATCGGCTCAAATCCAAGAGCAGCTGAATTAGTTGGCGTTCCTAAAAGACGTTACACAATTTATTCTTTTATCGCCGCCTCATCAATCACAGGTTTTGCCGGATGCATGTTGGCATCACAACAACAAATTGGAAACCCAAGTTTGGGATCAGAGTATCTCTTGCCTGCATTTGTAGGCGCATTATTGGGTTCAACTACTATTCGATTGGGAAGAGCAAATGCAATGGGAACTTTTGTTGCAGTTGCGATTTTAGCAATCGGAGTATCTGGAATACAGCAACTAGGTGCTTCATTCTGGGTAACACCTCTCTTCAACGGCCTTACTTTGTTGGCCGCTGTGGGACTTGCTGGATACTCCTCTCGCAGGAGATTGAAAGCAGGAGCGGAGGCAACACGTAAGAGCATGGATAAGTAAGAGCAAGAACAAGCAAGAATAAAAATAGGGGGAAATATGAAGTTAAGAAAGATGACTTGGGCGGTAACTGGGTCAATTGCTTTGCTATCAAGTTCTATTTTTGCATTTAGCAATGTAGCGAATGCTGCATCAGTGTGCGCAAATGGATTAGCAAAAGCAACTAAAGCAGTAACTTTGGCAGAGAACTCTGCTGCACCTTGGACTGGACCAAAGACCGGACCTAAGGCTGCTAAAGGTAAAACTATTTATTATGTTGCACAAACTATGCAAAATGGTGGTGTAGCTGGAGCTGAAGCAGGTGTTGAAGAAGCTGCTAAAGCAATTGGCTGGACAGTAAAAGTTCTAGATGGTCAAGGAACACAAACTGGTATGGCACAAGCCATGTCTCAAGCAGTAACTTTGAAGGCAGATGGAATTGTTGTTGGTGGATTTGATCCAGCAACCACAAGTGATGCAATTAAATCTGCTCAAGCTGCAAATATTCCAGTAATTGGTTGGCACGCAGAAGCTACTGCTGGCCCACAACCATCAGTTGGTCTATTCACCAATGTAACCACACTTCGAAAAGATGTATCTCGAATTAGTGCAGACTGGGCAATTGTTGATTCCAAAGGCTCTGGTGGAGTAGTTGTATTCTCTGACTTCTCAATTCCATTTGCTAAAGGAAAATCAGATGAAATTGTGGCTGAATTAAAGACCTGCCCACAATTAAAGATTTTGAAGTATGACAATATTCCAATTGGAGATAGCACCTCAACTTTGGTTCAATCAGAAACCGCTGCTTTGCTTGCAAAGTTTGGTTCTAAGTGGACACAATCTATTTCTATCAATGGTGGTCTATATGTAACTCCAATTGCAACTGCAATGCGCGCTGCTGGAAAAGCAGGTTTAGATTATCCACACAACTGCGGTGCCGGAGATGGTTCATCTGATGAATACTCTCGTATTGCAGCTGGAACCTATCAATCAGTTACAGTTCCAGAGCCACTTAGCCAAGAAGGATGGCAAATTATTGATGAGTTTAACCGCGCATTCAATAGTGCTAAAGCCACAGGTTATGTACCTGCAACTCACTTGGTAACCAAGGAAAATATCGGAACCGCAACAACTTGGGATCCACAAAATGGATACCGAGATATCTATAAGAAGATCTGGGGAGTCTGAGATCTGATTAACAGATAGTTCAGTATTACCAACAATTATGTGCGGCTTTGAAAATCAAGTCGCACATAATTGTTTTTAAATGGAATATTATTTTTCGGTGGAGCAGTTTTTGAAAATGAGGAATTGATGAAAGCTTTAGTAAAAAAAGCAAAAGGTGTAGGTAATGTCGAGTTAGATTTTAACTACCCAAGACCTCAAGTAAAACCTGGATGGGTATTGGTTGAGGTGTACGCATGTGGAATTTGTGGAACTGATTTACATATTTTAGAGGACACTCATAAAAATTGGCCACCAGTTGTATTAGGTCATGAATATGTAGGAAAAATTGTGGAAGTTGGAAGTGACAGTGGGAATTGGAAAGTCGGAGATCGAGTTGTTTGCGAACAACATCACGGGGCTTGTTTGAAATGTGATGCTTGCAGAAAAGGAGCGGTTCATCTCTGTTCTGATAAAAGAAGTCCAGGTTGGGGAATAGATGGAGCATTTGCAGAATATGTATTACTTCCTGCATATTATTTACATAAAGTTCCAGATGGTGTGAGTTATCAAAGTGCAACAGTTACCGAACCTACTGCTATTTGTATAACAGGTTTGGATCGAGTCAATTTACAATCAGGGGAAAAAGTTTTAGTTATTGGTCCAGGTCCAATTGGAATTATAAGTGCGATGCTGGCAAATCTATCTGGCGCCAGCCAAGTGGTTATTGCTGGTAGAAAAAGTAGTGAGTCTAGATTAGCGCTCGCGAAAAAATTAGGGATAGAGACTTATTTAATTTCTGATTGGGAGCAATCCACTAAGGATTTGGCAGATAGTTTTGATGTGGCAATTGATTCAGCTGGGAATGGAGAGGCTTTTGATTTATGTTCCTCTTCCATAAAGAAAATGGGAAGAATTCTAGAACTAGGCATTGCAAGTGAAAAACAAATAAAAATGAATATGAACTCTGCTATGTACAAAGCTGCCAGTATTTATTTTTCTATGTCCTCCGAATATTCTAGTTGGGAGAGAGCCCTTAACTTAATGGAGAGTAAAAAATATGATCCAGCGGTTTTGACCCAATTGTTTACACTCGATGATTGGGAGCATGCTTTTTCTGCAGTTGAAAAAAGAGCAGTAATCAAAGGTGTAATTACTCCAAAAAATTTTGAAGCACTAAGTTTAAGCAAGTAAAAATGCCAAAAATTTTTCTCTTGGGTGCTATGGGTGCGGGTAAAACTACAATTGGAAAATTATTAAGTAAGGAATTAGGTTACAAATATATAGACAATGATTTAGAGTTAGAATCTTTAAGCAATTTATCAAAGTCAGAGTTAAGTAATTTACCAGTTAATCAACTACATGACTGGGAATTGAAATATCTAGAAATGATATCTAACTTAGATGTAGATTTGATCGCAGGAGTGGCTGCTTCTGTGGTTGATTATCCAATATCTCGAGATTATTTAAAAAATAGCATTAATATTTATCTTTACTTACCACTTTCTAAACTACAGAAACGAGCTGGAAGTTCTGGAATTGGTAGACAGGCCTTAGGTGTGGATGGGGAGAAAATAATTACTGAAAGATTTAATCGACGAGATCCAATTTATAGAGAGGTCTCACAATTCGTTTTGGAATTGAGTGATGATTCAAGTCGAGACAAGGATCAAATAATAGAATTCTTGAAAGATAAAATTTAGATGCGAAAAATTGCTCTATTGACAATTTTAATCTTGTTATTAAATACATATTCTACAAATGCACATACCGTACTTGTATCAACTAGCCCGAAAGCAAACTCTACAATCTCATCACTTCCTAACAAAGTAAAACTTATCTTTGCCGATAATTTATTAAACCTAAAAGGAAAAATAAATGAACTGGAAGTGGTTTCTCCTAACGGCATTACCAAAACTTTAATATCAAAAGTTAAGGACAATCAACTAGAAGGTAACTGGAATAAAGCATTAAATTCCAAAGGTAAATATCAAATTAAATATCGAGTCGCAGCTCCAGATGGTCATATAGTTTCTGGAGTTATAACTTTTTATTTAAAATAAATTGCTAGTTTTTAGAATCTGGATCAGAGTACCAATTTCTCCAAATCAATTTATGAATTGGAATCCAATAGGGAATCCTTCTAAGAATTGGGATGAAAGGTAGTAGTAGTAAAGCAAAAGTTAAAACTCCCATTATCAATCCCACCCATAGGTCACCTGCAGGTGAGGAATTAAATGGAGGAATTTGATACCAGAAAGAAAATAACCAAAGCCATGATTGTCCTGGCCAAGAACCAGTTTCATTCATTACCCCCCACTGACTTCCCTGAAGATGATATTTACTTGCAATACTTGAGAAATAGGAACCACCATCAGCTAAAAACAACAATGGTTTAGTGAAATTGGTAGGCAAAGGTGAATCACTAGTAGTTAAAGCACCATCTAAAGCACCAGATCTAGCCATCGTTAATAAATCATTAACTATTGCAGGTACTGGGCCATATTTTCCATCTGAGTTTTGTACATTTGCATTATTTGCACTCAGCAAAGCATTATCTTTATCAAAAGCCTTGGCAAAATCATTTGCCCACTTAATTTGCTGATCAGCAGAAGTGGAATTCCATTTAGAAACCAAATCTGTCGCGCCCGGTATATTGCTAGTGGCTAATGGTTTAATAACTAAATCTTGTGCAGAATTTATTGGAATACGAACTCCCAGCCATTTTTGAGGAGAGATAAATGCAATACTCTGACCAGAACCATTTTGGTTATAAGGAGCTCCATATCCTGCAGAAGTGGTGGTACCAGCTAATTCGCCGACTGCAGTTTGTGCTAAATCAATTGGGTTATGTGTAGCCCAAGATTTCATTGTTACCGCTCTTTCATCTGGAGAGGAAAAAAGCGCAGATAAACCGATAGATAACACAGCCACAACTACAATTGCAATTACTAATTCTTTAATTAAATCATATTGTCTCTTGGGACCAGACCAACTTTGACTAGCAGGATAATTTTTAAATGAATTTTGATTTTTCATTAAAATTTCCCTTCCATATATTGATGGTCATTTGAAATTGGTGTCACCACACCTTTTCTTCGCACCAAAATAATATGTACTACAACTATTAAGCCAAGAATCAATGGCAACATAGCCACATGTAACAAAATTGCTTGACCGGTATTTAAGGGATTAATAATTGCGCCGATTCCAGTGGAGTTAAAGCTATCTTTAGCTTGAGTTGCAATCCACTGGGAATCAAAATTAGTTTGAATTAAATATCCGGTAAATGCAGTAACAATTGAACCAATAAAGGCAAAAATACCAGTTGCCCAGGTAGCAAATCTTTTCCCCCGCCAGGCTGCCATCCAAAATTTACCCCAGAGGTGAATCACCATAAAAGCAAAAAATAACTCCACATTCCATAAATGAATTGAGTTTATAAAGTGACCTAAATGGGAAACGTGCCACCAATTAGGACCTTTAATAGTAAGTATTAAGCCGGAAGCAACTAACATAACAAATGCTGCAATTGTTAATACTCCAAAAGTGTATATCCATGATGCAACATATTTTGGTTGGGTATCAGGTAATAGTTGATCTGGAGGCAATTTCTCCAAGGTGGATTTTCTGACTTTTGCAGTCCAAGAAATTGACATTATTTCTCTCCTTCTTTGTTTTCCTGGCTGTGATTAGGGAAAGGAATCATCAATGCCAAAATAAATAGAAAAACCATTACCAATATAATTACTAAATTTGGTATTGAAATACTAAGTGGACCCCAATTAAGAAAGTGTGCAGGGTGATTTAAATTTAAAACTGCTAGAAACATAGTCCCTCCTATTAGGTACTATGGTAGATACTTGAAAGTTAAACTAAAAGAGTATTGCTATGTGACAAAATAGATTAAGTGTTAGCACTAATTACTTTTTATGACCAAAATTAAATTTAGGTAAATTCCAACCTTTTTTGATAGATATTAAGCGCAAAAAAACTACCACCAGCAAGCAAATAATTTGAGAAATAGAGTTGTTCAAACCACTCCTAACTAAGATTCCAAATAGCAGCGCTCCTAGAAAAGAAGAAGAACCATTAGTTTCACGGTGTAGTAAAACTGGTGGGGTTTGACATAAAACATCTCTTACTAAACCACCCAAAACTCCACTAATTACACCTAATACTATGGCTGCTAAAAATTGAGCGTGATAATGCAAACTTAAATCCACCCCTGCAATATCCATCTCTTTTTTCATTGCCATTTGTGCACCTACTAATGCAAAGGCAAAAGTGGAAATGAAATCTAGAATCAAGTTTGCAGAGGAAAATTGCACACCGCAATTTTACTTCCTTTTTTGTATGATTTGCCGGTGATAAAAGTTTCTAGCAGAAAAACATTAAAACTAGCTATAGCTTTTTCCATCTTTTTAGGTACTTTGTTAGGGATTAATCAAGCACAAGCAAAACCAATCCAAGTAATATCCATTACCCATTATCCGCAGGTGAAAACTACTGGAATCTATTTTGATAAATTTTCTTATAAACCTGGCGAAGTGATTAAATATTTTGCTAATTGTTCAGGTTCAAGTTATAACTTTTACCTTTACCAACAAAAAGATTTCTATATAAGAAGCACAGATCTTAAATTTTCCAAACTCAAAATTCCTTGCGCAAATAAAGGCATTAAACCTCAGGATTGGAACTATTCTGATTTAAATATAAATTTATCTCCAGGTGTTTACATTGGAGAAATTAAAGACAATAAAGGAAATGAAAGTTTTGCTCCGGTTGTAATTGAGGATACTAATAGCAAACATGCTGGAATTGCAGTAGTACCTTTCCAAACTCTATATGCCTATAACCTCTGGACGGGAAAAAGTGCTTATTTAGGAGATGGGGATTTTGCAAAACGAGACCGTATTATTTATTTTCACCAACCACTAGAGCGAGATAGTGGACTTGGAAAATTTGTTAGTTATGTTGCTCCTCTAGTTGGTGAAATTGAAAAGAGTCACCTTGATATCACTTATATTGCTGATACTTCTCTAAGCTCAGCTAATAATCCTTTACTTGAACATCAAGCCTATATTTCAATGGGACATGATGAGTATTGGACCAAACAGGAGCGAAGTAATATTTTGGCAGCTCGAGATTCAGGAAGCAATCTAATTTTTCTGGGAGCAAATGTGGCTTATTGGAATGTTCGGTTGACTGAAAAAAATAACCAACCTGCTATGGAGATCTATAAATCAGCGAGTGAAGATCCAAATAAATCAAACCCCACCAATAAATTTATTGATCAAGGTTTACCGGAAAGTGAGATCACTGGATTGGAATATAATTGCTTTCCAGTGCAAGGAACTTTTATCCCGGAGATAAAACAAAGTTTTATTTTTCAAGGGGTAAACCCAGATGAAATAAGTAATTATCCTAGGTTAGTCGGACCAGAAGTTGATGAATTAGTTCCAAATGACAAAGGTTTTAAGGGTAAGGTAATTGATTTAGCTTTGGCTTTAGTTAGATGTGGAAAAACAGGCAATGAATTGCATGGAACTTCAAATATAGTTTATGGAATCTCTCCTAATAAAGTCGGGACTATTTCTATCGGTAGTATGAATTGGGTAGGAGTTGGACTTCGAAGTGGTGATAAAACACCTATTGGTGCTTTTGCCAGGAAAGTAACAGAAAATATTCTTACCGCTGCTTTAAAAGGCAAACTCGGAAATCTATATCAGGAATAATTAAAACTCATCAAATAGCTGTGAAAACTGATAAGCACCTTTGGAAAATTTTTTAACTTTAGAACCAAGCTCTACAGTCACTTCACTTTTACCAAAGACCTCTACCTGCTTGCTGTCAAGATCAATGCTTAAACCGGTGTGTTCATCTATACCTAAAACAAAAGTTATTTCATTAAATTCAGCTTTTAATGTTTCAACTCTTTCTCTTCCAACAAAACAACAACTAGTATCATAATTTCCACCTTGGTTGTTATTAAAATGCGGAATAATCGCTACCTCTTTGGAAAATAATTTACCAAATATATCTAGCCCAGATTTCCAATGTGGTTCCTCTCCAGCTTTAAAAATTTCATAAACTGGCAGTACATATTTTCCAAAAGGTATTGTGGCAGCGGAGGATAAGACCAATGCGCCATGTTGTAATAACTCTAGAAAATCATCACCCACTAAATATTTCTCCCAGATTCGAAGTGCATAAGTTGGACTTCCAGGTCCAGCAAATACCCAATCTGCGTTAGCGATTTCTTTTTTAACTTTTGCAATTTCATTTGTAGCTAAATTTTCTAATGACAAATTTTTCATAGGGAAGCCAACATTCACTTCAAAATATTTCGCTATTTTTTCCATCACTTCAACGCAGTTAGTCTGAAAACCAGAGGGCGTATCAAGTAGGTATCTATTATCTTTTTGCGAAAGTGATTTCAATATATTTTGATGTGGGGTAACCATCGCCGGACTATTTTCACCGGAGCCCATTAGTACTAACTTGCCCGCCACAGTAAAAATTTACCCTAGAATCACACTTATGGCAGAGGCAAATTCTTGGTGGAGCACAGCGGTGATTTACCAGATATACCCTCGCTCTTTTCAAGATTCAAATGATGATGGGGAAGGAGATTTACCTGGAGTTATTAGCAGGCTGTCCTACATAGCGCAGTTAAATGTTGATGCAATTTGGCTTTCCCCTTTTTATCAATCTCCAAATAAAGATGGTGGTTATGATATTTCGGATCCTAGAGAGGTAGATTCAAGATTTGGCAATTTAGAAGATGCAAAAAACCTTATTGAAAAAGCACATTCTCTAAATTTAAAAGTTATTTTTGATATTGTGCCAAATCATTTTTCTGATCAACACCAATGG
>OMHY01000018.1 GCA_900298985.1 Streptomycetaceae bacterium | reverse complement strand
GTTCAAGATTTAGATAGTGAAATTAAAAATGAAGAAGGTAAAAATATTTTAATTGAAGAGAAATCTAAAACTGCCGAAACAACATCTGCAACACTTAACCCCAGATATATTTTTGAAACTTTTGTTATTGGGGCTTCAAATAGATTTGCTCATGCTGCGGCTGTTGCGGTAGCTGAAGCTCCAGCAAAGGCTTATAACCCGCTGTTTATATACGGTGAGTCTGGCCTTGGAAAAACCCACTTATTACATGCTATTGGAGCTTATGCAAAAGAGTTATATCCAAACGTTCGGGTTCGTTATGTATCTAGTGAAGAATTTACTAATGATTTTATCAATTCTATTCGTGATGATAAAGCTTCTTCTTTTCAAAAACGTTATCGTGATTTAGATATTTTATTGGTTGATGACATTCAATTTTTAGAAAACAAAGAAAGAACTCAAGAAGAGTTTTTCCACACTTTCAACACTTTATATAATTCAAATAAACAAATAGTTATTTCAAGTGATCGACCACCAAAACAATTAACCACTTTGGAAGATAGACTACGTTCTCGTTTTGAATGGGGTTTAATTACAGATATTCAACCTCCGGAGTTGGAGACTAGAATTGCAATTATTCGTAAAAAAGCTGCCCAAGATAAATTAGATGCCCCAGATGATGTTTTGGAATATATAGCTAGCAAAATCTCCTCAAATATTAGAGAGCTTGAAGGGGCTTTAATTCGAGTTACGGCATTTGCCTCACTCAACCGCCAAAAAGTTGATATCTCTTTGGCGGAAATAGTGCTCAAGGATTTGATTCCAGATACCAATGGTCCGGAAATCACCGCCTCGGTGATCATGGCTTCGACCGCTGGCTACTTCTCTTTAACTATCGAGGATTTGTGTGGTACCTCGAGATCTAGGGTTTTGGTGAATGCCAGACAAATTGCTATGTATTTATGTAGGGAGCTAACTGAGCTATCCCTTCCTAAAATTGGCCAAACTTTTGGAGGTCGGGACCACACCACAGTTATGCACGCAGAAAGAAAAATTAAGCAATTGATGGCGGAGAGAAGATCCATTTTTAACCAAGTTACTGAGCTTACTAACCGAATCAAGTCTGAAGCGAAGAACTAGAGCAATCCACAATTTACCCACAGGTATTTGTGGAAAACTGTTAGTACTTTTGGATGAGGTGGCTTTCCCCACACTTGGGAAAACCTGTGGATAAATGTGGAAATATGGGTAGTTTCGGTGGATGTTTTAGGCCTAGGTTGTGAAAACTTAATATTCAAATTTTGAAGGTTTGGCAAACCTCCCAAAAAAAAGTGTTTATCCCCAAAACACCCACAGGTTTAAGAATGGAAAAAATTTAAAATTGCTTTACTGACCTGCAGTTATTAGATATAGGTGGTTTTTTCCACAGCTAAACAAACTACCTATTATTACTAACTTGAATATTATAAATCTAAAAAGGTTGTCGAATTAAGCAAAATTGGGGTTTTAAAGGGTTTTAGGAGAGGATATAGAAATGAAGATAGTTGTTAAGAAAGAAGATTTAGCTAGCGCTGTCTCTTGGGTCTTCAAATCCTTATCTTCGAGACCAATTCAAAACGCCTTGTTAGGTATATTAATTGAAGTAGCAGATTCAATAGTTTTAACCGCCTCAGATCTTGAAACAACTTCAACAGCTAAGACACCAGGTGAGGTTGTCCGCCAAGGAAAAGTTCTAGTTCCAGGCAGGCTACTTTCAGAAATTGTAAAAACCTTACCCAACACTGATATTTCTCTAACCCAAGACGGCAATAAAGTTATGGTGGTTGCGGGGAAGGCTAAATTCGCATTACCAACGCAAGCAGTGCATGAATTTCCACCAGTACCTAAACTGCCTGAAAACTCTGGGGTTTTAAAAACAGAGGATTTTATTGAAGCGGTAAACCAAGTAGGCATCGCTGCAGGCAAAGATGATTCTCTACCAACCCTAACCGGGGTTAATTTAAAAATTGAAAAAGACGCTTTAACTTTCGCTGCCACAGACAGGTACCGGCTTGCTGTGAAAAATATTATTTGGAGCCCGAAAGGAATCGATGTAGATAGCGCAACTCTATTAAGAGCTAGAACTTTAACAGAAATTGCCAGATCACTTGGAACCAACAATCAAATCTCTATTGGTATTTCTCCCAGCAACTCTCAAGAAAAACTTATTGGTTTTGATGCAGGAGATAGAACTTTAGTATCGCGTGTATTAGATGGTTCATTTCCACCTTACTCACACCTACTTCCAAAAGAAAGAAAATCTACTGCGTTGATAAACCGCGAGAAATTCCTAGATTGTGTAAAAAGAGTTTCTATTGTTACAGACAAAACCATACCTTTAAAACTAAATTTCGCCGATGGTGTAATGGATTTAGAAGCAGGAGGAGATGAAGCTCAAGCTTCAGAAAATTTAGAAATTACTTTTGAAGGCAACCCAATTCAAATTGCTTTTAACCCATCATTTTTAATAGATGGTTTAACTGCAATAAACTCCACCGAAGTACATATATCCTTTACTGAGAGTAACAAACCAGCGGTCTTAGCTGAAGTGAATAATGGACAACCAACAGATAATTATCATTATTTGTTGATGCCGATGAAATATTCTTATTAAAAAGTGCAAGTAAGTTATTTAAAATTAGAAAATTTCCGGACTTATAAAAGCCTAGAAATTTATCCTACCCAAGGGCCTAACTTATTTTTAGGCGCCAACGGACAAGGAAAAACAAATGTAGTGGAATCTTTAATCTATAGTACTTATTTGCAATCACACCGGACTGCTTCCGATACACCTTTAATCCATTATGGGGAAAGTCAAGCAACTATAGAAATTAAATATGAAAACATTAACCGCACCCAAAACCTTAAAGTTTATTTAAATCAAGAAGGACCTAACCAAGCACTTTTAAACAACCAAAAACTGAAAAGAAAACAGGAAATTGTGGGAAATTTACAAACAGTTTATTTTTCACCAGAAGACCTAGATTTAGTAAGAAAAGAACCCGCAGAACGTAGAAAGTTTATCGACCGGGTATTAACCCAAACAAATCCAAAAAACCTCTCTATTATCAACGATTATGAAAAAGCGTTGAAACAGAGAAACCATGCGCTAAGAGAACAATTAGCAATTAATATAATACAACCTTTTACTGAAAAAGTTATTGAGTTAGGGGCGCAATTAATTACTAATCGGATTAATTTAATTGAAAAACTACAACCGTATTTTCAAAATTCCTATTTAGAGATATCAAAAGACAAAACAGCTAAATTTTATTACGAGAGTTCAATTGGAGAGTTTGGATTAGATTTGATCCACAACCAAAAAATATTGGAAGAATATGCTCAGATCAAATTTTATGAAGAGCAAAGAAGAGGAATAACTTTATTTGGACCACACCGCGATAATTTATTTCTGGAGCTAAATAATTTTCCCGCTTTGGGGTACGCCAGTCATGGCGAATCTTGGTCAATTGCACTTTCCTTAAAGCTAGCAACATTTCATTATTTAAAAATGTTAGATATTGAACCGATTTTAATATTAGATGATGTTTTTGCAGAATTAGACGACAATAGAAGAAAACATTTAGTAGAAATAATTAATAACACCAAACAAACTTTTATCACTACCGCAGTTGCGGCTGATATACCAAAAAACCTCAACTTTAATAAATTTGATGTTTTAAATGGGAAAATTTCTAATTTAGGTGTATATAATGAGTAATGATTTTGCAACCAATAAATATAAGATGTACCGAGACTCTGGTGAAAAAATAAAGAAATTCTTTAAATCCAACTCTTTTCAAGATAACGAAAGAGAAAAACTAGAAGATCCAAAATCACTAAGTTTTGCTTTATCTGAAATTCAAAACAACCCAGAGTGGAAGAAGCAACTTTCTCAAAACAATTTATTTACTAATTGGGTAGAGGTGGTAGGGAAAGAGATTGCAGAACACTCAGCGCCGATCTCTTTGTTTGAAGGTTTATTATCAATACAAACCAGCTCTACCGCCTGGTCAGTTCAACTTAATTTAATGAAAGAAGAGTTGTTAAAAACAATCCAAAAATCTGAGGCTGGGGTGTTAGTGGAAGAACTTAAAATCACACCACCTAGATCAAAGTCTTGGAAAAAAGGATTACTTTCCACCCGTGATGCAAAAGGGGTAAGAGACACTTATATTTAAGAAAATAACTAAAGTGCACATCTCCCTATCAACTCTTTAGTTTTAGTTAGACATACCCCGCTTTTAAGGCTAATTTAGAGGTAGTCAGAGCATTAAATAACCACTAGGATTTACCCAGTATTTAACAAAAAAGACCCAGGTTTGTTTTTAGAGATTTTTTGTTTTCAGTTAAAGGAGGCAAATGAGTCAAACCAGCAAATATGACGCCTCCCAAATTACAGTTCTAGAAGGTTTGGAAGCGGTACGTAAAAGGCCTGGAATGTATATCGGCTCAACCGGGGAGCGCGGACTACACCACCTAGTTTATGAGGTAGTTGATAACTCAGTAGATGAAGCTTTAGCTGGTTATTGCACCGAGATAGATGTAAGAATTTTGGCAGATGGCGGACTTCGAGTCCAAGACAACGGCCGCGGAATTCCAGTAGATCTACATCCAATTGAGAAGAAATCTGCACTAGAAGTTGTATTAACAGTTTTACACGCTGGTGGAAAATTTGGAGATGGTGGTTATTCTGTCTCTGGAGGATTACACGGTGTAGGTATTTCAGTAGTAAACGCACTTTCTGAAAATTTAACTGTAGAAGTTAATCGAGATGGTTTTGTTTGGACACAAAGTTATGATTTAGGCGTACCTCAAAACCCAGTCGCGAAAGGCAAAGAAACAAATCTAACAGGTACCACAGTAACTTTTTATCCTTCAAAAAACATTTTTGAAACAGTCGAGTTTTCATATGAAACTCTCTCAACTCGTTTTCGAGAAATGGCATTTTTAAATAAAGGTTTAAAAATTGTTTTAACTGATGAAAGGCTTGGCCATGTTAAAGATAATGGCGAGCAAATATCAGATACTTTTCATTACCAAGGCGGAATAGTTGATTTTGTTAAACACTTAAACCAATCAAAAGGCGAATTACACAAATCTATTATTGATATTGAAAATGAAGATAAAAAAGCAAAGATTTCTATAGAGATTGCAATGCAATGGAATACCGGATTTAATGAATCTGTTTATACCTTTGCTAACACCATACATACCCATGAAGGCGGAACACACGAGGAAGGTTTTAGAACCTCTTTAACCAGCGTGGTAAATAAATTTGCTGAAGAATGGGGTTTTGTTAAGAAAAAAGAAGATCGCTTAACTGGTGATGATATTAGAGAAGGTTTAACCGCAATAATTTCTTTAAAAATTGCAGAACCACAATTTGAAGGTCAAACCAAAACTAAACTTGGAAATACTGAAGCAAAATCCTTTACTCAAAAAGTAATGAATGATTATTTAACTGAATGGTTTGCATCTAATCCCCAAGAAGGCAAAGACATTATTAGAAAAAGTATTGATGCCGCAGCAGCTAGAATCGCTGCCCGCAAAGCCCGAGACCTATCTAGAAACCGAAAAGGTTTATTAGAGGGCCGAGGTATGCCAGGTAAGTTGGCTGATTGTCAATCAACCGAACCAGAAAAATGTGAACTTTATATTGTGGAAGGTGATTCTGCGGGCGGTTCTACTAAAGGTGGTAGAGATTCTAGATATCAAGCGGTCCTCCCAATTAGAGGAAAAATTCTTAATGTGGAAAAAGCTCGGATTGATCGAGTACTTCAAAACAACGAAGTGCAATCATTAATCACCGCACTTGGAACTGGTATTCATGATGATTTTGATTTAGCAAAACTTCGTTATCATAAAATTATTTTAATGGCGGATGCAGATGTTGATGGCCAACACATTAGAACCTTGTTATTAACTTTATTATTTAGATTCATGAGACCTTTGATTGAAAACGGCTATGTTTATTTAGCACAACCACCACTATATAAACTTAAATGGTCAGGTAAAGAACCAATTCAATATGCATTTTCAGACCGGGAGCGTGATGGCTTCATTAAAATTGGAAATGAAGCTGGCAAAAAACTTTCCAAAGAAGATGGCATTCAAAGATTTAAAGGTTTAGGAGAAATGCCTGCCAAGGAATTGTGGGATACCACCATGGACCCGGACAATAGAGTTTTAATTCAAGTAACTTTAGAAGATGCAGCAGCTGCAGATGATTTATTTTCGGTATTAATGGGTGAAGATGTTGAACTTCGAAGAAACTTTATTCAACGCAACGCAAAAGATGTACGCTTCTTAGATATTTAAAGGAAATTAATTGGACACTCAAAACGAAAATCAAAGAGATCGAGTTGAACGCGTAGATCTTAAAGATGAGATGGCGCGCTCATATCTTGATTATGCAATGAGTGTAATTGTTGGTCGTGCACTTCCAGATGTAAGAGATGGATTAAAACCAGTTCACCGCAGAGTTTTATATTCCATGTTTGAAGCGGGTTATCGACCTGATAAAGGTTATTACAAATCATCTCGTATTGTTGGTGATGTAATGGGTAAATATCACCCACATGGCGATTCAGCTATCTATGACACTGTGGTTCGCTTAGCTCAAAGTTGGTCTTTGCGATATCCATTAATTGATGGAAATGGAAACTTTGGATCACCCGGAAATGATCCAGCCGCTGCAATGCGTTATACCGAAGCCCGAATGGCCCCATTAGCAATGGAAATGATGCGAGATATTGATGAAGATACCGTTGATTTTGTTGCAAATTATGATGGTCGCTCCCAAGAACCTCTAGTTCTACCAACTAGATTTCCAAATTTATTAGTTAATGGCAGCGCCGGAATTGCTGTTGGTATGGCCACAAATATTCCACCACATAATTTAAAAGAAGTTATTGATGGTGTGATTTGGTCATTAGAAAATCCAAAGGCTTCAACTGAGGAATTACTAAGTGTTTTATTAACTAAAGTTAAAGGCCCTGATTTTCCCACCAAAGGCTTAATTATTGGTCGCCAAGGTATTGAAGATATGTATCGCACCGGGCGCGGTTCCATAATTATGAGAGCTGTTGTGGAGATTGAAGAAATTAATCGACGTACATGTTTAGTAATTACTGAACTTCCTTATCAAGTAAATCCAGATAATCTTGCTTTAAAAATTGCAGAGCTAGTTAAAGATGGCCGCATTAAAGGTATTGCAGATGTTAGAGATGAAGGAAATGAACGTTTAGGACAAAGGTTAGTTATTGTTTTGCGAAATGATGCTACTCCAAAAGTTGTACTCAACAACCTATATAAACATACCCAATTACAAGATTCATTTGGCGCAAATATGTTGGCTCTAGTTGATGGAGTACCCAGAACACTTCGCTTAGATGAATTTATTAAATACTATATTGAGCATCAGATTGAAGTAATTATTCGCCGCACTAATTTCAGATTAAAAGAAAGAGAAAAACGGGCTCATATTTTAACTGGATATCTAAAAGCGCTTGATGCGCTGGATGCAGTAATTGCATTGATTAGAGCAAGCAGAACCACAGAAGAAGCTCGAGATGGTTTAATTAAATTACTTCAAGTTGATGAAATTCAAGCAAATGCAATTTTAGATATGCAGTTGCGTAGATTGGCAGCATTAGAAAGACAAAAAATTCAAGATGAATATGATCAGTTAATGAGAGAAATTAAAGAATTAAAAGAGATCCTAGTAAGTGAGGATAAACAGCGAGAAATAATCAAAACTGAGCTCGCTGAGACTAGAGATAAATATGGTGATGAGCGCAAAACTCAAATTATTCTAGGCGATACTGAGTTGGCGGTGGAAGATTTAATTCCCAACCAAGATGTTGTGGTAACTATAACTAAAACCGGTTATTCCAAAAGAACCAAAGTTGATGCCTATAAATCTCAAAGAAGGGGTGGTAAAGGAGTTAAAGGAGCTGCTCTTCGTGAAGATGACATAGTAGAGCATTTCTTTGTGGCCTCTACACATGATTGGTTGGTTTTCTTTACTAATAAAGGAAGAGTTTATAGAGCTAAAGTTCATGAATTACCGGATGCGGGTAGAGATGCACGCGGTCAACACGTGGCAAATCTTTTAGCATTTAAACCCGATGAACAAATTGCACAGGTAATTTCAATTAAAAACTATGAAGAAGTTCCATATTTAGTAATTGCAACTAAATTTGGTTTAGTAAAGAAATCACCACTTTCTGAATATGACTCTACCCGCTCTGGAGGATTGATTGGAATAAATCTGAAAACAGGTGATGAAGTTGTTTCCGCAAGTGTATTGAAAGACAATGATGAAATCTTATTAGTATCTAAAAAAGGAATGTCATTGAGATTTGTTGTAGATGAAAACTCCTTAAGATCAATGGGTAGATCTACTAGTGGTGTAATTGGAATGAAGTTTCGAAAAGGCGATGAATTGTTGTCAATGGTTTCAATAACCAATTCCGAAGCAAACAAATATATTTTCACCACCACAAACGCTGGTTTTGCTAAAAGAACCGCTCTTGAGGAATATCGCGCGCAAGGTCGCGGTGGTCTAGGTGTGAAAGCAGCAAAAATTGATGAAGATGCACGTGGTTTGTTAGTTGGTGCATTAGTAGTTGAAGATAGTGATGAAGTATTAACTATCTCTTCTGAAGGATCAGTAATGCGTGCAAAAGTAAAAGAAATACGTCAAAGCGGTCGTGATACTTTAGGTGTGCGGTTAGTAAATCTAAATGAAGGTGTAACAGTTGTGTCAATTGCCAAAGTAGTTGAAAGAGAAGATGAAGATTAAAAAGAGGATTATTAAGTACGTTAAAAACCGCTAAATTTTGGGGGTTTTCCCAATATCTAGTAGCCTTACCCTCCCAAGAAATTGGGCCTATAGCTCAGCCTGGTTAGAGCGCTTCCCTGATAAGGAAGAGGTCGGTGGTTCAAGTCCACCTAGGCCCACAAGCAAATACCACCACAACTTTTGGATAAAAAAGTTCTAGTAGTATTCGCGAGTTGTAACACAACTTAATACCCAAATGGGGACTTAGCTCAATTGGTAGAGCACCGCCTTTGCAAGGCGGGGGTTAGGGGTTCAATTCCCCTAGTCTCCACTTTTTAATTTAATATTTTTTTAGCAACATTTTTAAATCAAGGAATCTTCTGATCTATTTCAAAAAATGGTTTCCAAAAAGAAAGCAATTTTATAACTTTAAAACTTCTTAAACTATAGAAATTCATAAATATAACTAATTAATTCCCTATAACTACTTTTAGTAATTTTAATTAGATGCGTACACTTTATTACTAAAGGAGCTCCAAATGAATAAACAATGTCAAAGTTGTGGAATGCCGCTGATCTCTAAAAGACAAGGAGATATGCGAGGTTTCGAAAAACACGGTAACCCCTCAGAAAAATGGTGCAAACTTTGTTACCAAAACGGAGAGTTTACTGGCCCTGATTGTTCACTAGAACAAATGCTTGAAATTGTTAAGGGCGCACTAGTACAACAAAAAACAAACCCTTTAATTAAGTTCATTGCAATCAAACAAATCCCGAGATTGGAACGATGGCGAAATAGATAGTGTTAATAATTGAAGATAACTTAGAAAACCAAGAAACCCAAAAACTAATTGCATTACATTTAAAAGGAATGCATTCAATTACTCCAGAGGAATTTGTTTTCGCTTTAGATTTAAAAGAACTAAAACAACCCAACATCTTTTTTTATAGTTCGTGGGAGGGAGAAAAAATTACTGGAATTGGGGCGTTAAAACTACACCCAAATCAAATTGGTGAAATCAAATCCATGCGCACCCATCCAGATTATTTGCGAAGAGGTGTTGGAGAATTAATTTTGAGACATCTAATTAATGTGGCAAAACAGAAAAAGATCACCTCTTTGTATTTGGAAACTGGAACTGCAGAGGAATTCCTACCAGCTATTTATTTATATAAGAAATTAGGGTTTGTTGAAGCAGGACCATTTGCTGAATATAAAGCTAATAGTTTTAGTAGATTTTTTAAACTCATTCTTGATAATTGACTGGAAATATAACTTCATTTCTTCTCATGAAACCAGGTTTCCAAGGCGGATCAAAACGAGCAATTTGCACAGAGCCTAAAATTGATACGGAATTAGATTTTAGAATATCTTGTAATTCTTTTTCTTTTTGAGAAACTTTTTCCCAAGTTGTAATTCCAGAAAAAGGAAGCGCTGCAGCGAAATAACTAGGCGATTCTCGCAAAGTTACATCGGTGTTGCTTGGCAAAGGCAGATTTGAAAGTTGGTAATTGTTTGGCATAACAAAGGAGACCACCCAACTTCCTTCTTGATTTTGCTCCTGTATTACTGGAGCGGTCATAGCGATATTGTTTTGAGAGATATAGGAAACTAGTGGGCGAAATCCTATATTTGCAGCATTCTTATATTCAGAGTTAACCAAAACATCTGCCATAACTACAGGTAGATATTGCCGAATTTCCACCCGGCCAAATTTTTTGATTAACTTAAATTGTCGTTCTTCAACCACTTACATATTTTAGAATTAATTATTGGTTTTAGCAGTGTGGAGTATTTTGATTCTTCCCTGCACTAAAGCGGCGGAGATTAAGATCAAAATACCACCCAAGTATTGAACTGATTGTAACTTCTCTTTCAAAAACAAAAATCCAAGTATTGTAGCTACCACTGGGGTTAAGTAGGTAACTGTGCTGGCAATAGTACTGCCCGCTAATTTAACATTTCTATAATTCCAAATATAAGCAAAACCTGTGCCTAGTGCGCCAAGCAACAACATCCCCAAAGTTGATTTTAGATTCCAGGAAGAAATTAAGATATGTGAAGATAAAACAAATGGCAGCAAAATGATTACAGAGGAACAAACCTGAGTAGTGGCTAAAGCAGTAGAACTGTAAGGCAATGTGGTTACATAACGCCGAGAGTAAGGCATAGAAATTCCATAACATAAAGTCGCTAGTAACAAAACTAAAATTCCAAATACACTTCCTGAGTTTTTGTTATTGAATACATCTGTTACTAGTAACACTCCGAGAAATCCAAACAACAAGCCAATCCATTGATTTAAATTAATTTTCTGTTCTCGAAAAGCAATTGAAATGACCAATATAGTCATCAACGGCGTAGTGGCATTAAGGATTCCAGCGGTAATGCTGCTGACATGTTTTTCACCGAGGCCAAATAAAAAAGAAGGGATTGAATTTAAAAACAAAGCAACCACAGCAATATGAAAATACTCAATTGGTTTTTTGGGAAACTTTTGTTTAGTGATTAATGAATAGATTATTAGAGTAATTCCACCAATAAAACCACGGAAAAAAGCAACACCCAAAGGGGAGAGAGACAATAAACCCCATTTAATAAAGAGAAAAGAACTTCCCCAAGTTATTCCAAGTGCAATATAACCCAAGAGCCAATTTGAACTTTTTACTTTCAATATTTTCCTTTTGGTAAGCAATTAGGTAATTTAATCATGTGCATGTAAGCCTAGCAGGGTTCTTTACTGGTTTGTCTTTAATTGTGGCTATTGGTGCCCAAAATGCTTATCTTTTGAAACTCGGGCTTGCTAAATCTTATGTGGGAATTTCAGTAATTATTTGTGCTTTATCAGATGCGATTTTGATTATTTTAGGTACTGCCGGAATGGGAGCGTTGGTTTCTTCCCATAAATCTGCTTTACGAGTAATTGCAGGAATAGGAGCGGCTTATTTACTATATTTTGCAATTAATTCAATTAGAAAAATCTTTAAGAGCGAATATTTAGCGGTTTCAAATCAAGAAATCAGATCTAGAAAAAAAGTAGTAATAGCAATATTGGGATTTACCTGGCTTAACCCACATGTTTATTTAGATACTGTGTTGTTAGTAGGAACTATAGGTAGCCATTATGGAAATCAAAGATGGTGGTTTGCAATTGGCGCCGCCATGGCTAGTGTTATTTGGTTTACAGCTCTTGGTTATGGAGCGAGATTGCTCTCACCTTTGATGTCCAAACCTATAACTTGGAAAATTTTAGATATATTTATTGCGGTGGTGATGGCAATAATTGCTACAAGTTTAATTAATACTGCTTTTGCGAAGTAATTTTTCCAAGTTTGTTGTAATTAATCCAAAGCCCAACTTTTTTACCATTTTTATATTCGCCAGTGTGCATAGTTAAACCACCTGGGCAAAACCATTCCCACTTTCCATGTTCTAAACCAGATTTATATTTACCACTAACTTTCATGTGACCATTTTTATGGTACTGGATATATTCACCATTCTTTTTAGGGTAACTTTGGTTGATTTGATCCACTCGAACTCTAATCATTTTAGTTAGTAAAGCTTTGTTTAAAGGCTTTTCTAAATCAAAATGCACCGAACCTTTAGTGATTTCATACTTTGCTAATTCTTTTTCACAAGCTTCAATAACCTCACCAGAATGGGGAAAATAAGAGTTATGGTTTTTAAAACCCTCAACGTGGCAGACCATATCTTTCCCAATATAAAAAGTTGGCATACCCCAGGCCATTGCCATAGTAGAGCCCTTTAAAAGATCTAAAACTTGCTGGGCAGTCTTTTCCAAAGCCTTTGCTTGTTCCTTGGGAAATTTCTGGTAATGGTCTTTAAATAACTTTGGAAGCACCCACGTAAAATATCAACTAAAAGTGGTTTTGGCGAATAGCCTTTATTTCCGATCTGGTGAATAGACCAAAAGCCTAGGAGTATTCTTATCTCATGAGCGAAAATGAAGTAAAACCTAAAATTCAATTTAAACAACGTGCTTTGCAATTTAGATTTTGGATTGCAATATTAGGAGCGTTAATTATTTCTGGTGGTATTGGATACGCTGGTTATGAAATTGGAAATGGTTTTGCTTCTAGATCAACTGACACTATTACAGTAACTGGTTATGCAAGTACCTCTGCAACAGCGGATAGTGGAATCTGGACTTTATCTTCCAGTGAATCATCACCAACTTCTGCAAGTGCAGCGGTAGATAAAGTCAATAAAGACGCAAATGCTTTAACAAAATATTTAACTTCCGGTGGTATCACCCAAGATCAAATCTCTTATGGTGCGGTTTCTACTAATCCTAATTATAAAAATGAAAATGGAAACCAAACTAGCATTATTTTGTCTTATCAGGCAAACCAAGCAATTACTGTACAAAGTAAAGATGTTGCACTGTTAAATAAACTTTCAAATGGAATTGGTGCATTACTACAAACTGGTGTGAACATAAATAACAGCGGCCCTGCATATTATGTTTCTAACCTTCCTTCATTACGCCCACAATTATTAGCTCAAGCAATGAAAGATGCACAATTGCGTGCTAATTCAATTGTAAGTGCAGTGGGTGGATCAGTTGGTTTTGTAGTTTCAGTTTCTTCCGGGCCATTTCAAGTTACTACCCCTGATAGCACAGACACTTCTGGTGGCGGTTATTACGACACCTCTTCCATAGATAAAACTGTATCTACTACAGTAACCGTCTCCTTCAAAGTTCAATAGGCTCTTGTAATTAACTAAGTAGATTATTACTATTTCAGTAGGCTTCTACGAAGGGATTTTTCAATAGTGAAACTAAATAAATTTGCTCAGAGAAATTTTTTGATTCTTGCCGTTACTTCTTCTTTTCTGGTTATTCCAAATTATGTAAGTAATGCCGGGGATCAAGTTATTAGAATTGCACAAGAAAATTTTGCAGCAACTCAATTTAAAGTATTTAAAGACGCTGCTGCTATCTATGAAAAAGCTAATCCAGGATGGAAGGTTGATCTAGTTCAACAAGATGGTGCGCTTTATGAATCAATAGGCGAGACTAATCTCTTAAAAGGCAATAATTCCCCAGACGCTTATTTTGATTGGATTGGGGCAGGTTCCAATTTACGTTTTCAACAAGGTTTTGGCTCAGATATTGCTCCCTATTTAGCAAAATCAAAATTAACCACATATTTATCAAGTTCTGTTTTATCTCGCGGACAATTAAATGGAAAACAACAAATACTTCCTTTTAGTTCTGATGTATCAAATGTAATTTGGTATGACACCGATGAATTTAAAAAATATAATTTAACCCCACCTAAAACCTGGGCGGATTTAATAGCAATTTGTGCAAAATTTAAAGCTGCTGGTAAAACCTGTTTCTCTATTGGGAATAAAGACAAATGGGTAGCGGGAAATTTCTTTGCTCACCTATATTCCAGAACAATTGGTGATGATTTATATGGAAATATTTTAAGTTTAAAATCCCCAATTACAGATCCAAAATTAGCAACCGCTCTTGGTTACATTACAGATTTAGTTAAAAAAGGTTATGTTAACTCAGATGTTAATGCTATAAATGATCAAGAAGCGGAAACCAAATTCTTTAACAATGGTGGTGAGTTATTACCTATGGGTTCCTGGTTAATTGGAATCGCACAAGACCAAGCACCTAAAAAACATATTGATTTCTTTAATTTACCTGCAATCCCAGGTGGTCTAGGAGATCAATCAAGTGTATTAGGCACCACCACTGGATATATATTTAACGCGAAATCTAAACACCTTGATCAGGTTACAAAATTTTTTGAAGCTTTGTATTCTCCTCAAATTACCAAGGAATTAATTTCAGCTGGTTATTCACCTTTGACTAAGGATGCCACCATTTCCTCTCAAACCGCTTTAGAACAAAAACTTGTAGTTATGTTTAATAAAGCCACACATATTGTTCCACCTCCTGATACTGGTTATGGTCAAAAAGAAGCAGATGCACTGAACTCGGCAACTGCAGAGATGTTGGGCTTAGTAAAAACTCCTAACGCTGCTTTAACGGAGGCAGCTGCAGCGCTTAAAACTAAGTAAGAAGTCTGGCTAATGAAGGCCAACAAAACTTCGACCCCGTATTTATTTCTTTCACCAGCATTAATAATTTACGGGGTCACTGTTTTAATTCCAATTCTTGGGACTTTCCTTTTAAGTTTTGTTCATTGGAGCGGGTTTGGTAGTTTTCAATTTGCCTGGATAAGTAATTTCACCAGAGCATTCACAGATTCAGTATTCATTCATTCCCTAGGTCATGTATTACTTTATATTGTTGCAACTTTAATTTTAGAAGTTGCATTTGGTTTATTGTTAGCTGGAATTGTTACCTCCCATAAATCTCTAAACAAATACCGTGTCTTATTTTTCATTCCAGTTCTTTTACCAACAGTGGTAATTTCGGTTCTATGGCGATCAATTCTTAATTTTGATTATGGTCTATTAAATGGTTTTCTGCGGATGATTGGTTTAGGTAACTTCTCTCATATCTGGCTGGGGGATTCAAATTTTTCCATGTGGGCGATTTGTTTAATTTCTGGTTGGAATTTCTCTGGTTTCTATTTAGCAATTTTCTATGCTGGCTTACAAAGAGTTCCGGGAGAAATAGTAGAAGCAGCAAAATTGGATGGAGCTGATGAAAAAACTATATTGTGGAAAATAAAAGTTCCCATGATTAGAAGAATCACTGAAATCGCTGCCTTAATTTGTATCACCGGCGGGATACAAAGCTTTGATTTATTTTATATATTAACTGGAGGTGGCCCATTTCATGCAACCGAGGTACCCACTACCTATATGGTGCAAAAAGTATTTCAAGACCAAGAAGTTGGATATGGTGCCGCCTTAGCAATTATCGTGACCACTTTAGTGGTGGTAGTTGGTTTAATTTTTTCAAGAATGAGAAGAAAAAACCAAGTTAGTTTGGAATATTAAAATGAGTCGAAGAATATTTTTGCACGGAGTGCTTATAGTCTATTCAATAGTATTTATTATTCCCTTAGTTTGGATATTCACTTCCTCATTAAAATCCAATCAAGATATTTTTGCCAAACCATTTTCTCTGCCCATACATCTAGATTTTTCTGTGTTTATTAGATCCTGGCAGGAAGGAGACTTAGGAAGATATGTGATTAATTCCCTAGTTGTAACCAGTATTTCTGCAAGCTTAGTATTACTGGTTTCTTCCATGGCAGCATTTGCTTTTAGTAGATTTGAATTTAAGGGAAGATCAAAAATATTAACACTCTTTATTTTTGGTCTGTTAGTGCCTATCCAAGCTTTTTTTATTCCACAAAATCAATTACTAGATCAATTTAATTTGAAAGATCACTGGTTTACTTTAGTTATTCCTTATACCGGCTTAGGAATATCTCTTGCTACCTGGTTATTCATTGGATATCTAGATTCCTTACCTAAAGAGTTATTTGAATCCGGCAGAATAGATGGTGCAAATGATTGGAAACTTTATAGTTCAATTGCAGTTCCATTATTAAAACCAGGTATTGCGACTATTGCCATTTTTACAATTTTAGGATCTTGGAATGAGTTTCTATTAGCTATGCTTTACATTCAAAACGAAACCTATAAAACCATTCCAGTTGGTTTACTTTCCTATTCTTCTAGACACGCAACCGATTATCAATTGCTGTTTGCAGCCCTGACTATAATTACAATTCCTATGGTTTTGATATATCTTGTATTTAACAGACAAGTCGTTTCTGGACTTACTGAAGGTTCGCTTAAATGACAGAGCCAATAGAGGTAGGTTTTAATTATCTAGATCAAATTCAAGGTAAGTTAACTGAACTTAAAAACAGTATCCAATCTTTACAACCTGCGGTAAATGCACTCACTGAAACTATTTCCCAAGGTGGCTTGATTTATGTATTTGGTACCGGACACGCTCACATGATGGCGGAGGAAATGTTTTACCGAGCCGGTGGACTTGCAAATGTTTATCCAATTTTAATTCCAGAGTTAATGCTTCATCAAAACGCATCTATGAGCACTAAGTTAGAGCGAGACCCAAATCAAATTGGTAATATCTTAAAAAATTATGAATTAAACGAGAAAGATATATTGATTTTAGTTTCTAACTCCGGAGGCAATCCATTAATTACTACTCTATCTAAAAAAGTTCAAGAAAGAGGATTAAAAGTAATTGCAATAACAAGTCTAAAACATTCACGTAGCGCTACTAGTAAAACAGCAAATAATGAAAAACTAGCGGATATTGCTGATTATGTAATTGATAATCAGGGTGAAGTTGGAGATGCGCTGATTTCATTTACTGAGTTAGAAAGCAATGCGGGGCCAACCTCTACAGTTTTAGGGGCAACTATTATTAATTTATTATCAATCATGGTGATTCAAAACTTATTGAATCAAGGTCTTAGTCCTCAAGTCTTTAAAAGCAGTAATACAGTTGGTGGGGATGAATGGAATGAAGAGATTTTAAATAATTTTAGAAAAAGAATAAAAATATTGTAATCAAACAGCAGATAAACCAACCGCTGTTTTAAAACCTGCTTCGTTAAATAGTTGTGTTTGGTTATCTAATTGTGTTCCATTTAGATAAACTGCAGGCGTTCCAGGTAAACTATTGAGATTAGCTTGGTTGTTTAAATATCTAACCAATGGCAGATATTTATTAACACTTACACAGTTTTGAAAATTTTGATCTACTAAACCTAGTTGAGCTTCATAGGTTGGTAAAAATATTCCCATAATCCCGGAATTTTCCATTAATAATCCGGCTTGCACATTATTGTGTAACACAGTTTTTAAATCCAAAAATTTATTTGCCCCAACTGCACAATAAACTGCGTTAGCCGCAGCTAAAGAATCAGGACCAAGAAAACCAAGTACATGGAATATTACTTTTGTGTTCCCGGCAGAAATTAAACTTCTCAAATCCTTTCCAGAAACTGTTTCAAATAATGCACAGTAGGGACATTGTAAATCTTCCCAAACTTCTAGTGTTTGAGTTGCCCCTGGATTAAAAACCACCCCTACATTTGGAACAATTTTTCCAGAAGTTAGTCCGGTTGTTTGATTTTGGGCTGGAGTGTTTGATGGATCAGTTATAGCGGAGCCGGTGCTCTTGAAGCGATACTTACCATTTAATTTAACACAAGTAAAAGTGTCGCTTAAATAATTGATTTTCTTATTTAGTTGGGATTTCAAACACGGAGATCCATTTTTAATTACTGTTCCCTGAGAATTGGAAATTCCAAAATTTAAAAAAACACCAGCAAGAATAAAAAGTGAAGCCAAAACTTTAAGTTGAAGCTTTGATTTTTGATGCATTGCCAGTCACTCATTCTCTAGTTTGGTAAGTTTTTATTTCCTGAGGTAGGCTAGATTATCTTACAAAAGAGAGGTATCTATGTCACAAGCAATTCTCCACACCAATATGGGTGATATCAAAATTGATTTGTTCCCTAACCACGCACCAAAAACAGTTGCTAATTTTGTAGAACTAGCAACTGGTGCCAGAGAATGGGTAGATCCTAAAACCGGACAAAAGACCTCATCTAATCTTTATGATGGAACTGTTTTCCATCGCGTAATTTCTGGATTTATGATTCAAGGTGGAGATCCACTTGGAACTGGAACAGGTGGACCGGGATATAGATTTGCAGATGAATTTCACCCCGAGTTAGTTTTCGACCGTCCTTATTTATTAGCAATGGCAAACGCTGGCCCAGGGACAAATGGTTCACAATTTTTTATTACTGTAGCTGAAACTTCTTGGTTAAATCGAAAGCACACAATTTTTGGCGAAGTGAAAGATGATGCATCTAAAAAAGTAGTGGATGCTATTGCTACAGTTAAAACTGGCGCACAAGATCGACCAATCCAAGCTGTCACAATTAATTCTGTAACTATAAATAACTAGTTTTACCAACAAATGAAAGCTAGAAGCTATCCAGCTACTCAATATTTAATAGCAGCAATTTGTTTAGTTTATATAGCTAATTTCTATATTTTTCCACACCTTTATCCATTTATACAGGAATATCTATTTTTAATTAGGAAATTTCCATATTTTAATGGCGATACAAATTTACATGGTGTTTATGCAGGTGAGTGGTGGAGAGTAATAACTGTAGTTTTTACCCACGCAAATTTGTTACACATTGGTTCAAACATGTTGGCGCTATGGTCGGTGGGAAGCCAATTTGAAATAATTGCTGGAAAAACTAAATTCCTAATTTTATTTTTTGGCTCTGCTGCAATTGCCTCTTTAGTTTCATTACAATTTTTAGCAGATGAACAACCATCAGTTGGTGCCTCTGGTGCAATATTTGGTTTGTTTGGCGGCTTATTGGTTTATGCCAAACTTTCTGGTTATTCAATTAACTACAACTCTTTAATTGGAACCATTGTTTTGAACTTACTGATTACTTTTACTAATAGCCAAATAGATTGGCATGCCCACTTAGGTGGTTTAGTAGGTGGGGCGGTAATCGCTTATCTACTGGCCAAGTCCAAGAAAAGACCTAAACAGGACCCTTGGAAAACCTCCTGGGACTCAGACCTGAACTAAACCGGAATAAAATTAAACGGGAATAAATAAGCCAAATACCTTGTTCCCTTATCAGAACTTCTGGTTTAAAAACTAGAAGCGGAAACAAGAAGGCAAAAAATTAGCCCCGCCTAGGTGAAAAAGAGGCAAAAATCAGTTTGCAACCCCTTGTAAACCGATCAAAATAAGGAGTAATAAAAATGGCTAGAGCAGTAGGTATTGATCTAGGTACAACCAATAGCTGTGTAAGTGTTTTAGAAGGTGGCGAACCCACCGTTATTGCAAATGCGGAAGGTGCTAGAACAACACCTTCAATTGTGGCATTTGCCAAAAGTGGAGAGGTTTTAGTTGGTGAGGTTGCTAAGCGCCAATCTGTAACTAACGTTGATCGAACCATCCGTTCTGTTAAAAGACATATGGGAGAAAATTCCTGGAAGTTTCCCGAAAGTGGAGAGATTGATGGAAAGAAATATACTCCGCAAGAAATTAGTGCACGTATTTTGATGAAATTAAAGCGAGATGCAGAAAGCTATCTAGGAGATAAAATTACTGATGCAGTAATTACTGTCCCCGCATATTTTAATGATGCGCAACGCCAAGCGACTAAAGAAGCAGGGGAGATTGCTGGCTTAAATGTGCTTCGAATTGTTAATGAACCTACAGCTGCTGCACTTGCTTATGGTTTAGATAAAGGCGATAAAGAGCAAACAATTTTAGTATTTGACTTAGGTGGTGGAACTTTTGACGTATCTTTACTAGAAATTGGTGAAGGTGTAGTTGAAGTAAAAGCAACTAATGGCGATAATCATTTAGGTGGAGATGACTGGGATCAAGCAATTGTTGATTACTTAGTAAAAACTTTCCAATCAAAACATGGAATTGATTTAGCAAAAGATAAAATGGCAATGCAAAGAATTAGAGAAGCAGCAGAAAAAGCAAAAATTGAATTGTCTGCTTCTGCCCAAACTTCAATCAACTTGCCTTACATAACTGTAGATGGTGATAAGAATCCTTTGTTCTTGGATGAAACACTTTCCCGTGCACAATTCCAAGCCATGACTGCTGATTTATTAGCAAGATGCAAAGCACCTTTCCAAGCAGTATTGAAAGATGGTGGGATTCCAGTTTCAGATATTGATCATGTTGTTCTAGTTGGTGGCTCTACTCGTATGCCAGCTGTAGTTGATTTGGTAAAAGAATTAACTGGCGGCAAGGAACCTAATAAAGGTGTAAACCCAGATGAAGTTGTAGCAGTAGGTGCCGCGCTACAAGCTGGTGTGTTAAAAGGTGAAGTAAAGGATGTGTTATTGCTAGATGTAACACCATTATCACTTGGTATTGAAACTAAGGGTGGGGTTATGACTAAGTTAATTGAAAGAAATACCACAATCCCAACCAAGAGATCGGAAATCTTTACCACCGCAGATGACAATCAACCAGCGGTGCAGATTCAAGTATTTCAAGGTGAGCGTGAAATGGCTTCAGCTAATAAGCGCCTAGGAATGTTTGAATTAACTGGAATTGCACCCGCCCCCCGCGGTATTCCACAAATTGAAGTTACCTTTGATATTGATGCAAACGGTATTGTGCACGTATCTGCAAAAGATTTGGGTACTGGTAAACAACAATCAATGACTATTACTGGTGGATCATCTCTATCAAAAGAAGAAATTGATCGAATGATGAAAGATGCCGAAGCACATGCTGCAGAAGATAAGCAGCGACGTGAAGAAGCTGATATCAGAAACGCAGGTGATTCATTACTCTATCAAACTGAAAAGTTTTTGAAAGATAATGAAGATAAATTCAAAGAAGGCGATGCTGCTGTTAAGAAAGAAGAAGTACAAAAAGCTTTGGAAAGTTTAAAAAGCGCTCTAGCTGGATCTGATTTTGATTTAATTAAAAACGAAACAGAAAAATTGTCCAAAGTTAGCCAAGAACTTGGTGCCGCTTTATATGCAAGTACCGCTGCTAACGCTGCCACTAGCGGAGAACAAGCCGCAAACAACAACGATGGTGTTGAAGATGCCGAGATTGTAGATGAACAATAATGAGCGAAAGAGAAGTAAATAGTGATTCTAACAATGCAGAGAGTTCAGAGGCCGAGCTCTCTGCTGCGGTAGAAGAAGCGCTAAATGAAGCCTCGGTTGTAGTTGATGAAATTAAAACTCTCACCAATGATTTGCAAAGGCTACAAGCTGATTATTCAAACTACCGTAAAAGAGTAGAAAGAGAAAAAGAATCTGCTCATGAATTCACTATTTCATTAGTTTTAACCAGTTTATTACCGGTACTAGATGATATTGATCGAGCCGAAAAGCATGGAGAATTAACTGGAGGATTTAAAGCGGTAGCTGACCAATTAAATTCAACTCTACAAAAGTTAGGGCTTGAGAAATTTGAAGATGCTAATGTGCCATTTGATCCAAATATTCATGAAGCTTTGGTGCATTCCACTTCTAGTGAAGTAACTGAAACAACTGCCAGTGAGGTATTACAACCTGGCTATAAATTTAAAGAGAGGGTGATTCGACCAGCTCGAGTTGCTGTAGTTGATCCACAAGAATAATGCCCGCCAGCAATATTTATGAAAAAGATCTTTATCAAATTCTTGGAGTTTCCAAATCTGACAATGCGGCTGCAATAAAAAAGAGATACCGCACTTTAGCTAGAGAGTTACATCCAGATAAAACCAAAGGCGACAAGAAGCTTGAAGAAAAATTCAAAGAAGTTTCGGAAGCTTATGAGGTTTTAAGTGATGATAAAAAAAGAAAAGAATATGATGAAATGCGAGATGCAATTGCATCTGGCCGAATACCAAAAGGTGGGTTTACCGGACAAAGCGGCGGACCAGGTTTCAATGGAGATTTTTCTCAATTCTTTTCGAACTCTGGATTTGATGGAGATCCACAAGATATTTTTTCATCTTTATTTGGACAGGGAAAAAGATCTAGACGTGGCCCTGATTTAGAAACTCAAAGCAAAATTACATTTCGGGAAAGTGTTTTTGGTAAAGAGTTAAATTTAACCGTAAGACCTAGAAATAGTGATCCCATAACTATAAAAACTCGAATCCCTGCCGGGATTAAAGATGGTGCAAAAATTAGGCTTAAAGGTCGGGGTGGCGCAGGTGATGGTGGGAACGGTGATTTATATATAACCATCAATGTAGAGACTCATCCAATTTATTCTAGAGATAATTTAAATTTATTAATTAATGTTCCGATTACTTTTACCGAAGCCACTTTAGGAGCAGATATTAAAATTCCAACTTTGGAAAATGAGGAGGTTACATTGCGTTTACCAGCCGGCACCCAAAGTGGAAAAACATTTAGGGTTAAAGGCAGAGGAATAAAAACTAATCAAAATACTGGTGATTTATTAGTTACTGTACAGATTCAAGTACCCCAAAGGTTAGATAACAAAACTAAAGAGTTAATTTCCGAGCTTGCTGAAAAAATTCCAGCTGACACACTAAGGGAAGATTTGATTGCAAAAGCACGTATTTAAAACGCAATTAATATAAGGTTAGGGCTATGTCTGCTAAAGATAAATTAAAAAAAGAGATTTTAGACAAAGCTGTTGTACATGGAAAAGTAATTTTATCTTCTGGTAAAGAAGCAGATTATTATGTAGATTTAAGAAGAATAACCTTAGATGGTACAGCTTCGCCTTTAGTGGGAGAGGTGATGTTGGACCTAGTCTCTGACTGGGATTTTGAAGCGGTTGGTGGTTTAACATTAGGAGCAGATCCAGTCGCCACTGCAATGATGCATACTGCTAATTTAAAAGGTAAAAAACTAGATTCTTTTGTAGTGCGCAAAGCTGAAAAAAGCCATGGTTTGCAAAGAAGAATTGAAGGACCGGATGTTAAAGGTAAAAAAGTTTTAGCTGTGGAAGATACCTCCACAACTGGTGGATCTGTATTAACCGCTGTGGAAGCGCTAAAAGAAGCAGGTGCAATTGTAGTTGGAGTAGCAGTAATAGTTGAGCGCGGTGCTAAAGATGCGGTTGCTCAAGCAGGTTTAGAATATAGAGCTGCTTATTCCCTAACTGATCTTGGTTTGTAATTAATAAACTATTTATTATTTTTTCTAGATTTCATTTCTTTGCGAATTTCTAAAATTATCGGAGTAACAGAAAAAATCACTACCACTAAAATAATATAAGTTAAATATTTTTCAATCCAACTTCCAATTGTTTTCCCTGCCAAATAACCTATCCAAATGAAAGATTGAGTCCAAACCAGAGAAGTAATCAGATTCCAAAAAGCAAAGGTTTTAAATGGAATCTTAGTAATTCCAGAAACTGGATTAATAAGTCCACGAACTACAGGAACAAACCTTCCCAAAAATATTGCTTTGCCATGTCCATATTTTTTTACCCATTTCTCAGCAAGAAGAATTTTTTCTGGATTAAAAAACTTTGAATTTTTTTTCTGGAAAAAGAAATCACCAAATTTCCAACCTAGGAAATGTCCAACTTCTGATCCCGTAAAACCAGCAATTGGTGTAAGTATTGCGACAGCCCAGATTGAAATATGGGGGGAATTTGGTTTCACTCCAACACCAGCCGCAAATAATCCGGCAGTAATCAACAAGGTATCACCGGGTAATCCAATAATTAAAGGAAGGGCCACCTCAATGAAAATTATTAGAAGTACAATTCCCAAGGCATAGTTGGAATTTAAAATAGAGGAAATATTCACAAAGCTCATAGCGGGTTACTTTACCTATAATCAGAAAATCCAGAATCTCAAATATACCTTTATTATTAAACCAACCTTGTGCAAAATAGCCCATTTTTACCTGTACCCTTTACCTTTATAAACCCCCACAGGTTGGGTTTCCATCGACCAAGGTTCAGCCCGAGGTGCAGAGTGGCACAAGCAAGGAGAATTAGGAGAAAGCGTGACTAATCTAGTACAGGTAAGTGGATCTAATTTACTTTATGTATATATAGTTTTAGGAATTTCATTGGTGGCTTTGGCAATAGCCTGGGCACTTCGAGCCCAAGTCTTGGCGGCAAGTGACGGCACCCCCAAGATGAAAGAAATTGCAGGTGCGGTCCAAGAAGGTGCCGCTGCTTATTTAAACCGTCAATTTAAAACTTTAAGTTTTTTTGTAGTTATTATCTTTTTCTTTTTATTTGTTTTGCCTGGTGATTTCAACATTAGATTAGGTAGATCCATCTTCTTCCTAATTGGTGCTTTGTTTTCCGCTTTAGTTGGATACAACGGAATGTGGTTGGCGGTAAGAGCAAACGTTCGAGTTGCAGAAGCCGCTAGACAAGGTTCCTCAGCAGGAGCGGTAAAGATTGCATTTCGTACCGGTGGTGTGGTTGGTATGACCACAGTAGGTTTAGGACTTGCAGGTGCATCTTTAGTAGTCGCAATTTATCGAGAGAATGCACCTTCAGTATTAGAAGGCTTTGGTTTTGGTGCTGCAATGCTTGCCATGTTTATGCGTGTAGGTGGAGGTATTTTTACCAAAGCTGCAGATGTGGGCGCTGATTTAGTTGGAAAAGTAGAACAAAACATTCCAGAGGATGATCCAAGAAATGCAGCCACAATTGCAGATAACGTGGGAGACAATGTTGGTGACTGTGCTGGTATGGCAGCAGATTTATTTGAATCTTATGCAGTTACTTTAGTAGCGGCATTAGTATTGGGCCGCGCAACTTTTGGTGATGCTGGATTAATATTTCCTTTAATTGTTCCTGCAATCGGAATTATTACTGCAATAATTGGAATCTTTATTACTCGCATGAGAGCAACAGATTCCTCAGCTATGAAAGCAATCAACAGATCATTTTTTGCTTCTGCTTTAATTTCAGCGGTCTTAGTAATTTTTGCTACTTTTGCTTATCTACCAGGTTCCATTAAGAGCATGGCACATGTGCCAATGGAAATTGCAAACTCTGGTGTAAGCCCAAGATTCTTTGCTATTGCAGCAGTATTAATTGGAATTGTATTAGCAGCTTGTATTCAATTACTAACTGGATTCTTTACTGAAGTTGGTAAGAGACCAGTAAATGATGTCGCATCATCTTCTAAAACCGGTTCGGCAACAGTGATTTTGGCTGGTGTTTCAGTTGGTTTGGAATCAGCTGTTTATTCTGCACTCTTAATTGGTGCAGCAGTGTTTGGCGCATTCTTATTAGGACATGCACAAATTACCTTGTCATTATTTGCAATTGCATTAGCTGGAACAGGATTACTAACTACAGTAGGTGTAATTGTGGCAATGGATACTTTTGGACCAATTTCAGATAACGCTCAAGGCATTGCAGAAATGTCAGGTGATGTTAAAGGTGAAGGTGCAAAAATACTGACAGCGTTAGATGCAGTTGGAAACACCACCAAAGCAATTACAAAAGGAATTGCAATTGGAACTGCGGTATTAGCAGCTACTGCTTTATTTGGTGCATTTACCGATGCAATTAAAAATGCAGTTGGCGGTGCTACAAATTTAGTAGATGAACAATTTAAGGGCGTACTTGATGTAGCAAATCCAAGAAACTTAGTTGGATTTATTATTGGTGCATCGGTGGTATTTATGTTCTCTGGATTGGCAATTAATGCAGTATCCAGAGCTGCAAGTGCAGTTGTGAGAGAAATTAGAAATCAATTCCAACAACATCCAGGAATATTAAAAGGAACTGAAAAACCAGAATATGGCAGAGTGGTTGATATTTGCACTCGCGATTCATTACGTGAATTAGTAACTCCAGGATTGTTAGCAGTAATGGCACCAATCGCTGTTGGATTTGGATTAGGAGTTGGTGCACTAGGTTCATATCTTGCAGGTGCAATTGGTACTGGAACATTAATGGCAGTATTCCTAGCAAACTCCGGGGGTGCATGGGATAACGCAAAGAAAATGTTAGAAGATGGCCATCATGGTGGTAAGGGATCTGAAGCTCATAAGGCTACAGTTGTGGGAGATACCGTTGGTGATCCATTCAAAGATACCGCTGGACCTGCAATTAACCCATTAATCAAGGTAATGAATTTAGTAGGTCTACTAATAACTCCAGCAATTATTTCTTTAGTATTACACAACCATGGTGTAATTTCTAAAATTGTTTCTTTGGTGGCAGTAGTAATTATTATTTTGGCGCTGATTCGTTCACGTCGAATTTCAACCTCTATGGAATAGTAAATATTGAATAATTAATATAAGCCAATTGTTAGGATGTAATGGGAAAAAAACTAGTAATTGTTGAGTCGCCGGCGAAAGCCCGAAAGATTTCAAGTTATTTAGGTAGCGATTACATTGTTGAAGCATCGGTAGGTCATATTCGTGATTTACCGATGCGAGCCGCTGACATTCCCAAAGAGTTAAAGAAATTTGATTGGGCTAAAGAAGGTGTAAATATTGAAGAAGGATTCACCCCTTTATATGTGATCAATCCTGACAAGAAAAATAAAGTTTCTGATTTAAAAGATTTAATGAAAGAAGCTGATGAATTATTGCTAGCAACTGACGAGGATCGTGAAGGGGAAGCGATTGCTTGGCACCTGATTGAAGTTTTACAACCTAAAATTCCAGTAAAAAGAATGGTATTTCATGAAATTACCAAAGATGCAATTGTTAAAGCTGCTTCCCAAACTCGGGATTTAGATTATAGATTAATAGATGCTCAGGAAACTAGAAGAGTTTTAGATCGGCTATATGGCTATCGCTTATCACCGGTATTGTGGAAAAAAGTAATGCCTAGAATCTCAGCAGGTCGTGTGCAATCAGTAGCAACTAGATTGATTGTAGAAAGAGAAAGAGAGCGAATGGCATTTCGTTCCTCTACTTGGTGGGATATCACCGCCAGTTGTGAATCTGGATTTACCTCCCGAATGATTTCATTAGGTGACAAAAGAGTAGCTACTACTAATGATTTTGATGATAGTGGAGCAATTAAAGAGAAAAATATTTCACAAATTATTTTATTGGATGAAAAAAAAGCAAAGGAATTGGTTGCACAATTTACCGGCTCTACTTTAAAAGTTAAAAGTATTGAGGAATCGCCTCGCACTGAAAAACCTAAACCACCTTTTACCACCTCTACTTTGCAACAGGATGCGGGTTCAAGATTGGGTTGGGGTTCACAAATTACAATGCGTATCGCCCAAAGATTATATGAAAATGGTTATATAACTTATATGCGAACTGATTCAGTTACTTTATCAAACGATGCAATTAATGCTGCCAGATCTGTAATCTCATCATTATATGGAAATGAATATCTTCCAGATAATCCACGAGTTTATGAGGGCAAGACTAAAAATGCCCAGGAAGCACATGAAGCTATTAGACCTGCGGGAGATGTATTTAAAACACCGGGCGAAATAGCAACCGAATTATCTAGAGATGAATTAGCGTTATATGATTTAATTTGGAAAAGAACGGTTGCATCACAAATGGTGGATGCCAAAAAAATGCAAATGCGGGTTGACTTTGATTTACAAAATAAATCAGAGCAAAACGCTGTTTTTCGGGCAAATGGATCAACTGTAGTTTTCCCAGGCTTTCTTGCAGCTTATGAAGAAGTAGTAGATGAAAAAAATGAGGTTGAAGAAAACACAGATCGCAGATTACCTCCAATGAAAAATGGAGATGTGATAAAAGTAGAACAATATTTATGCGAGGGTCATGAAACTAAACCTCCCGCTAGATATACCGAACCTACTTTGGTTAAAAAGTTAGAAGAGTTAGGAATCGGTCGCCCTTCTACCTTCGCTTCTATTATTTCAACTATTCAAGATCGTGGTTATGTTGCTAAAAGAGGCAGAGCACTTGTGCCAACATTTTTAGCTTTTTCTGTGACTGGATTATTAGAACAACACTTTGGGACATTAGTAGATTATGAATTTACCGCTTCTATGGAAGAGGATTTGGATCGAATTGCCAATGGTGAAGAAGATCGACTCAATTGGTTAACCAATTTCTTTTTTGGCAATGAAAATAACCCTGGATTAGAAGCGTTAGCTTCTGATTTGGGTGCAATTGATGCCCAACAAATTAACACAATGAAAATGAGTGAAGATATTGAAATAAGAGTTGGTAGATATGGTGCTTATATTCAACAAGGAGTTGGGGATGATCGAAAATTTGCAAACATCCCAGAAACTATGGCCCCAGATGAATTAACTTTAGAAAAAGCAATTGAGTTATTGGCTCAACCATCAGGCGAAAGAGAATTGGGAATTGATCAGGTCACTGGTTATCAAATAATTGCAAAATCCGGTAGATATGGTCCATATGTAACTGAGGTGATACCTGAACCGGAAGTAGCGCAATCTGAGGAAACAGAAAAACCTAAAAAGAGAAAGAAAAAAGAGATTATTAAACCTAAAACCGCTTCACTTCTTTCAACTATGTCTTTAGATACTGTTAATTTCGAGGATGCACTTAAACTTTTATCTTTACCTAGATCTTTAGGTATCTATGAGGATGTTGAAATAACAGTGCAAAATGGTAGGTATGGTCCTTATTTGATGCACGGTAGTGATTCCAGGACTCTAACCTCTGAGGATCAATTATTTTCACTAACACTAGAGGAAGCAATTGAAATTTATAAACAACCTAAAGTTAGAAGAAGAGGTGTTGCAAAACCACCATTGAAAGATTTGGGAATTGATCCAAGTACTAGTAGACAAGTATTAGTAAAAGATGGTCGATTTGGAATGTATGTTACAGATGGTGAAACTAATGCCACTCTTCGCCGCGGGGATGCAATTGAATTTCTAACTTTAGAGCGAGGGCTAGAACTACTTGCAGGCAGAAGAGCTTGGGAAGCGGAAAACGGTGGAACAGTTAAAAAGAAAACTCGTGCTAAAAAATCAGCGCCAACATTAACTTCTAAAACCATTAAAGCAGGAAAAACCAAGAAAAAAGCTACTAACAGCAAGAAATCTAGTTCAAAAAAAGATGCTTTATCTCTGAGTTAGGAATCTATAAGGTAGGCCTATGTCACAACAACTTCCTTATCCGGCGGCACCGGGACAATCTGATATTAAATCAGTTTTGTCTATTCCTGCTTTTCGCCGCTTATGGAATTCAATGGCATTTTCCTCTTTTGGAGATTGGTTAGGTTTATTAGCATCTACTGCTTTTGCTAAACAACTTTCCGGGGATCATTATTCAAAAGCAAACTTTGCTATTGCTGGAGTTTTTATTGCGCGATTAGTTCCTGGAGTACTACTGGGTCCAATAGCTGGTGTTATTGCAGATAGATTTGAAAGACGCAAATTAATGATTGTCTGCGATATTTTGCGATTTGGTCTTTTCTTTTCTATTCCACTAATTGGCACTTTAACCTGGCTTTACACCGCAACTGTATTGGTTGAAATAGTTACTTTATTTTGGGCACCCGCAAAAGAGGCTTCAGTTCCTAATTTAGTTCCCAAAGAAAAGCTAGAAAGTGCAAACCAAGTATCATTATTAGCAGCATATGGAACTGCACCAATTGCTGGAATAATGTTTTTTATTATTGCTTATATTGCAGATGGAATTTCCAAAATTGGAAAAGTCAATTATTTTTCAGCAGGAGATTTGGGACTATATATAGATGCGATTTCATTTGCTTATACCGCTTTTATTGTATTCAAATTAGATGTAATTCCTCGAGGAAGAGCAAGTAAAGCTAGTATTAATGAAAACATAGGAAAATCCTTACTTGAAGGATTTCAATTTGTTTCCTCTTCCAAAGTTATTAGAGGTTTAATAGTTGGAATGCTGGGTGCATTTTTTGCAGCTGGCGCAGTTCTCGGTTTAGCTAGTACCTTTGCTAGTGATTTGGGCGCCGGTAACGCAGCTTACTCAATACTATTCACCTCTATTTTTGTGGGTCTTGCAATTGGTATCACTATTGGACCTAAGTTATTATCAAGATTTTCCAGAAGAAGAATATTTGGTGCGGCTTTAGTTGCAGCATCTACATTTTTAATAATGGTAGCTTTGATTTCCAATATTGTTTTAGTAGTTTTCTTAACTATTATTCTTGGTGCATTTGCTGGAGTTTCCTGGGTAACTGGTTACACCTTATTAGGAAGTGAAGTTTCAAATGAATTAAGAGGCAGAACTTTTGCATTTATGATTTCTTTAACCCGAGTGGCGTTAGTTTTAGTCTTAACTATTTCACCAATTGTGGCTGCGGCAATTGGAAGACATGAGTTTGCATTTCAAAATGTCCATGTAATTTACAACGGTGCAGCAATCACCATGTTTATTGCCGGCATAATTGGCTGGATTGTAGGTTTTATATCTTATAAACAAATGAAAGATAGACCAAATATTTCTTTTTTTGCAGATATTCGTGCAGCGATAAGGGGAGAATTAACAGCTGTAAGAGATTTAAACCACCCTTCATTATTTATTGCATTTGAAGGTGGAGAAGGTTCTGGAAAATCTACCCAATCTAAACTCTTAAAGGAATTTCTAGAAAACATTGGGGAAAAAGTTATATTAACCAGAGAACCTGGCGGCACTCCATTAGGAAATAAACTCCGCGAAATATTACTATCTAAAGAAACTGGAAATATCAGCCCTAGATCCGAAGCTTTGCTCTATGCCGCCGATCGGGCACATCATGTTTATTCAATAGTAAGACCTGCATTAGAAAATGGCGAAATAGTAATTTCTGACCGTTATATAGATTCATCAATTGCTTACCAAGGTGGGGGTAGAGTTTTATCGCCTTCGGAAGTTGGGCGAATTTCTCGATGGGCTACTGAATCATTAACCCCTAACTTAACTATAATTTTGGACTTGCCTGCCGCGACTGGTATTTCACGCTTAGAAGGTGCTGATAGATTAGAGTCAGAACCATTAAATTTCCATGAAAGAGTACGTCAAGAATTTTTAAGTTTAGCTGCTTTAGATCCAGATAGATATCTAATTATTGACGCTACCTTAGAGCGAAATCTAATCCATAAATTAATTGTAGAAAGAGTTAGCATGTTTCCTCATTTAAAAGTTAACCAAAACACTAAAACAAAATCATGAGAGCATTTGAAAATTTAATTGGTCAAAAAAATATAATAAATATATTTCAAAAGGCTATTGCAGCAGCTCAATCTGGCAATTTAAATAGTCAAGAAATGACCTCTACTTGGTTAGTAGTGGGTCCTCCCGGTTCTGGCAGAACAACTATTGCATTGGAATTTGCAAAAGGTTTATTATGCTCGGAATCTGGTTGTGGGATTTGTGAATCTTGTTTAAGCGTGCAGGCGAATACTCACCCCGATTTAGAATTTTTTCGCAGAGATGGTTTAACTTTAAAAGTAGATGAAATCAGAGAATTAATTGGAAGAGCAAGCTGGGAACCAGCTATCTCAAAATTTAGAGTAATAATAATTGAAGATGCTGATCGACTAACTGAATCAGCGGCTAATGCTTTATTGAAAGCAATTGAAGAACCAGGAAGTAGAACCATTTGGCTACTATGTGCTCCCAGCACAGTTGATATATTGCCTACAATTCGCTCTCGATGCCGAATTGCAGTTTTACAAGCACCTAACCAAGAGGAAATCAAGAAAATGCTAATAGCAGAAGGGGTCAGCGCTGAATCAGCTGATTTCGCAGCCAGAGTTTCACTGGGTCATATAGGTAGAGCAAGATTATTAGCGCGCGATAAAGATATTAGGGATTTTAGAAATAGCTTTTTGAAACAAGCAATCTCAATAAATTCAGTTTCAGATGCTTATAAATGTGCTACCTGGATTAATGAGAAAATAAAAGAACAAAGTGAAAACCTAAGTGCAGAGCAAAATAAAATTGAAATTGAAAAATTGAAAGAGGCTTGGGGAGAGAATGGTCGAAAATTAGTTTCCGGTGGGGCTAAAGCGGTTAAAGAGTTAGAAGCTATGCAAAAAGCACGCAACACTAGACTCACTAGGGCGCTAATTGACCAAAGTCTACTTGACTTAATTAGTTGTTATCGAGATGCTTTAATTCTTGGTGTAGAAAATCAATTAATCAATCTGGAACTGAAAAATGAAATAAATAAAATCCATAATAAATTTCAACCAAATGAAATCCTAGGAATTATTGATCAAATTATGCAAACCCGTGATTTTCTCAACCGAAATGCTGCACCTCAATTAGCAATCGAAAATCTATTGGTGAAACTGGCGTAATGAAAAGGAAAATTCTTCTATCAGTAATTACAATTTTCCTGATGTTATTTTTGCCAAACAGTTTGGCAACTGGAAAAAACAAGTCATATTTGAATTACTTCTATCATCAAAATTTAGAGTGGAGCTCCTGCTATACTCATTTTCAATGCAGCGTTTTCAAAGTCCCCATAGACTATTTAAACCCTAATACCGGAACTTTTAAGTTAAAAGTAGTTCGAGCGGTTAAAACCAATGGGCGAGTCCCCGTATTAATTAATCCTGGAGGCCCAGGAGATTCCGCCATAAATTTTCTATTCAGCGCGGTTAATTATTTCCCAAAGGCTTTCTTACAAAAATATCAACTAGTCGCATTTGATCAAAGAGGAGTTGGCTTTTCAAATCCAGTTAGGTGCTTAACAGATGCGGAAGATGAAAAACTTATAAATTTATGGATTGATCTTAATACTCCAGATACTATTTCCAGTTTGAAAAAAGAAAGTCAGGATGTCACTAGGAAATGTCTTAGTAAAGTTAAGAACTTGATTCATTATTCGACTTGGGAATCTGCCGCAGATATGGATATCTTGCGTGCTAATTTAAACTTAAGTAAATTAAATTATTATGGAGCAAGTTATGGCACTCAGTTGGGAACTGATTATTTGGAACAATTTCCAAAAAATGCAGGCAGATTAGTTTTAGATGGTGCGGTTGATCCAAATCAAAGTACTATAGATGCTACCTTAACCCAAGCTATTGGTTTTGACAGAGAATATTTAAGATTTACAAAGAAATATCCAAGATGGAATCTGGATACTGTAATTCCATTACTTAACGCCAGCAAAATTAATCCAGTTGAGAAAAATGGCAGAAAGCTAACCTATCCTTTGTTTGTTACTGCACTTGCAGATACTCTTTATCAACCGCAATATGGTTGGCCAGTTCTAGACTCTGGTTTACAATCCCTAGTCATAGATTCAAACCTTTCTAAACTACTAGCTGCGAGCGATGATTACTATGAAAGAAATAACGATGGAAAATTTTCCAATTTAATAGATATTAGTTTTATCATGAGTTGTGATGATAATGCTGATCGGCCGCAATACTCAGCGATTTCCAAAAATTTAGCTAATTTCAAAAAACTTGCCCCCATATTTGGTGAAAATAATTTGGGATCAGTGGTCAGTTGTAATAGTTGGCCCACTCCAGTTCATGCAGATAAGAAATATCCCAAGACCACAAATACTTCTCCCGTATTGATAATTGGAAATACAAATGATCCCGCAACACCATTAAAAAATGCCTACAACTTAAGCAAATTAATATCAAATTCGAGATTATTGACTTTGGAGAGAGATGGCCATGCGGGATTTGCGCGCGGATCTTCCTGCATTGATACCTTTGTCACAAAGTATTTCTCAGATGGCGCACTACCTGCGCATGGGACGATTTGTAACCTAGATGTTACTAGTGCATGATTCACCCATGCGTTTTGATCATGTTTCATATGTGACCACTCACGACCAACTATCTGACACCGTCCAAAGAATTGGATCAAGAATTGGTTCTCCTTTTATTGACGGTGGAATTCACCCAAGATTTGGTACTCGTAATTTTATTTTGCCTTTACAAAATGGACACTACATTGAAGTTGTTTGTCCTTTAGAACATCCAGCAGTTGAAGCTTCTCCATTTGGAAAAGCAGTGTCACGCCGTGCAAATGAAGGTGGCGGTTGGTTCACTTGGGCAATTTCAGTGGATGATCTAAACAAAGTAGAAGGCAGATTAGGTAGAAATGCTGTTGATGGTCATCGCAAAAAACCAGATGGTAAAGATTTAACTTGGAAACAAATTGGAATTTTAGATGTAATGCGAGATGCACAACTTCCTTATTTTATTCAATGGTTATCTTTAGATCATCCATCTACAGATGGCAAAGCTATGGCCAAAATTGTAAAAGTTGAAATTGCCGGCGATGAAAAAACAATTCAAAATTGGATTGGAAGCGATTTGCAAAATGCGCTCGGTGAAGAAGTTCAAGTTGAATGGGTAGATCCCGCAACAAATGATGGCGAAAATGGATTAGTTGCAGTTCACTTATTGACTGCAAATGGTCTAGTAAGATTAGATTAATTAAATCTCTCGCCTCAGTGGCTCAGTGGTAGAGCAGCCCACTCGTAATGGGCAGGTCGCCGGTTCAATCCCGGCCTGGGGCTCAAACCAAGTTATTAAAACAAAATTCTAGAAAAACTCCTTCGATACACTTACATAGTGATTTTTGAGCTTTGGATCAGAGCCACTTTATTAGTTGGTGTTATTTCTAAAAGTTTAAATTTGGGCAACGGAAAGACATTGCCGGGAAAATTAATTTTAAAGTTATACCCAAACGCAATTGAAAAATTATCAAAAAATAAGCAGATATTCTGTGTTTCTGGAACTAATGGTAAAACTTCTACTACTAGATTTCTCGCAAACGCTATTGCAGGTACCCAGCTGGTAGTTAGCAATGAAACTGGTTCAAATTTGCCGCAGGGAATAGTTGTAGCGTTGGTTGAAGCGCACCTAAAAAATATTTCTATAGTCGTATTAGAGGTAGATGAACTACATTTAGCAAATAGGGCCCAAGAACTAAATCCGGCTGGAATTCTATTGTTGAATCTCAGTAGAGATCAGTTAGATCGAATGCATGAAGTTGGGCGGGTAGCAAATCAATGGGCAAAAAGTTTTTCAAAACTCTCCAATACAATAGTAATTGGAAACTTGGATGATCCATATATTTCCTATGTATTGGATTCAGTGCCCCAAAAAATTGCTATAAGTTTTGGAGGAAGATTACACATTGATGGTGCGGTCTGTCCGAAATGCTCCAATTATTTAAATTGGGAAGGCAACAATTATTCATGTGTGTGTGGATTAAGTAATCAAAGCTCAGTTTTTTATAGTTCCAAAAATTCTAGTGAAATAAATTATTACCTAGTGAAGACCTTATTATCGGAATTTAAATTTAAAATACCAGAATTTGATACTAAGCAATTGGAGAGAAGAAAACAAATAGAAATTAGAGGCAGAATATTAAATGCCAGACTTGCAAAAAATCCAGAATCTTGGTCGGAAGCGTTAGCTGGAGTAAAAAGTAATCAAATAATATTGATTTTAAATTCGAGATTGGTTGATGGTTTTGATATTTCCTGGATATGGGATATCTCCTTTGAAAAACTAAAAGGCAGAAATATTGTGATTACTGGTGATAGAGCTGTTGATTTGTCCTTTAGGTTGCACATTGAAGGTATTGAAAGTGAAATGAAAACAAACCTCAAAGAAGCAGTGGAAGTTTTTCCAATAAATTCTGAGATTGAGGTTTTAGCGGTATATACCGCTTTCCAGGATTTGGTTGGTAGCAAATGAAAATAATAAGACTCTTTAATGAATTATTAGGAACCTATGGCGATCGGGGTAATGCAGAGATACTGCAATACCGACTAGCTGCGCGCAATATTGATTGTGAAATCATAGATATTTCTTACAATCAAAAAATACCAACAGATGGAGATTTCTATTTGATTGGAGGGGCAGAAGATAAAGCTCAGATATTGGCAAGTAAAAAAATCAACGAAAACAAGATTTTAAAATCAATTTCCGAAGAAGGAAAAGTCATTTTAGCGGTATGTGCAGGTTATCAAATTCTAGGAGAAAGTTTTTATGCTCAAGATGAAAAACATGAAGGAGCAAGGATTTTTCCGATTGAATCAACTCCCGGAGTTGGCAGAATGGTGGGAGATTTGTTATTGGAAACAGAGTTTGCTGGAAAATTAACTGGTTTTGAGAACCATGGCGGAGTTACTAAATATCTTGATGCAAAGTTGAGACCGTTTGCTAAAGTAATTAAAGGTAATGGCAATGGAGATAAAAAAGTTGATGGTGCAATAATAAGAAACACTTTTGGTACTTATGCTCATGGACCAATCTTGGCGCGAAATCCAAAATTTGCAGATTATTTGATTTCATTAGCAATTAGTAGTCCAATTACAGAACTAAAGGATTCAATCTCTGATCAATATTATCAGGCAAGAATTAAGGCATTGTCTTGATTGAGTTATTGAAAATAGTACCAGCATTTGCTCTTACTGCTTTAATATTGGTTGCAATACCCGGGCAAGGTGTTGCTATGGTGTTACGCCAAAGTTTGATAGGTGGAAAAAGAGCAGCACTTTTTTCAGTGTTGGGAAATTCCACAGGCTTAGTTATCTGGGGTGCAGCATCTGCGATTGGATTATCTGCAATTTTTGCTAAGTCTCATTTAGCTTTCAACATTTTAAAATATTGTGGCGTATTAACTCTTTTAGTAATGGCTATTCAAACTTTATTTCACTTACGGAAACAATTTGGAAAATTTGATATAACTGGTTCAGCAGAAACAAAACCAGGTGGAGCTTATAGATTGGGCTTGATTACAAATTTAACAAATGTAAAAGCTGCAGTTTATGCAGTGGCATTCATTCCTCAGTTTGTACCAAGAGAATTTCCTCTTGGTCCAGGAATATTTTTATTAGCTTTAGTTCAAACCTGCGTATCTTTTTCCTGGTATTTTTCAATGATTTCAGCAGTTCAATATTTTTCAGAAGTTCTAAGCAAACCAAAAGTTAGGCGAACTCTTACCGGAATATCTGCTTTTGGATTATTAATACTAGCAATCGGATTAGTATTTACTAAGCCGCGCTAGTTTTCCCCTCTCTTAACTTAAGATAGGCGGTTGCTGTTAATGTAATTACAGTACCAACGATTAGATATGAGCTGAGTGCTCCTTTGTGTGCCGGTGCAAGCCAATCAATTAATACAGCTCCTATTAGGGAACCAAATACTGTGTAAAGAATATAACTCAAAACTCCTAAATGTTTAATTATTACAGCTGAGACCATTATGAATATCAGGCCACATGGTCCACCAATATATAGCCATATATTTGTCGGTACTGGTTTAATTGAACCACCTTTCAATAGTGAGATAACAAGACCAACTACCATTACTAATGTTCCATTAATAAAATTTAAGAAAGTTGTGCCAACCGGTTCCTTTAAATAATTTACCATTCTCCCATTTAACGCTTGTTGTAATGCCAATGTACATCCAATAAGCAAAGTCAAAATAATTGGTAATCCGGAAACCGATGATTTTCTTAAATCTGGAAATACTGAGAGTGCAACTGCAAAAATTGTAAGCGATGCTGAAAAAACTCTGACACCAGTTACCGCTTTTTTACCCGAAGGTCCCCAACCCCATTTATCTATAAGAAGTGAGCTTGCAGTTTGGCCGGCAACAATACCAATAGTAAATAAAGCAACTCCAATCAAAGGTACTGCGTAACTTTGAATACAAAGGAAACTTCCACCTATAAAACCACCGGCAACTTCCCAATATTTTATTTCTTTATTTTTAACTGATTGAAATGCTTTGCGTACCGCTGATCTATTTTTGGAAAATCCAAATACAATAATTAGGAGAAAGATCCAAGCTGCAAATTGTGAATAAAGGGCAGAGGCGAAATTGTTACCTAATCTAACTGATAAGGCTCCATTGGCCCTCGCCTGAATAGAAGTTAGCGCCCCAACAACTATTGCTAAACCTGCATATAACATTTTTGAATTTACCTATTCCTTAATTGACACAAGGAATGCCGTCCACACTCACACCACTCCCATTTTGCCCCAAATTAACTTCGGGAGCAGGTGTTGCAACAACTTTTTTCTTTTTGCTTTTCTTAGAAACCTTTTTCTTAGTGTGGGTAGTCGCTTTTTTCCCAGTTGGGGTAGTGGTGGTTGCTGTGGCAGTTGGTATTTGTGCGGCACCACTTGCATCAAAAACCATACCAGGTTTTGGATAAAAAAGATTTTGTACAAAAGTGTGTACCGCAGCTGGGTCAATAATATTTACGGATTGCTGATTAATGAAACCATAGCGAAGTATAGGTGCGGTATAAAACTTTATATGTCCACCCGTCAATGCTTTTACTCGCGGAATAAAATCCAACACATTCCAACCCGGATCAATAATCACATCTTTCTTTGCAACATTTAGTAATGAATTTATTTGACCTAAATCATTAAACACACCTTGTTTTCGAAATTTGTTAATTACTCCAGTAATAAAGGCTTGTTGTCTATGAGTTCGATCTAAATCTCCATTTGGCAATCCATGTCGCTGTCTTACAAATTGTAAAGCTTGAACACCAGAAATGGTTTGAATTCCAGCAGGGAAAACCGCACCAGAATAAGTGGAATCATTTACTGCTTTCTTTAAACAAACCTGCACACCACCTATTGCATTTGCTAAATCATAAAAACTGACTAAGTTAACTTCAGCATAGTGATCTATTGGTACACCCAAGAGATTTTCAATAGTTTTAATAGTTGAAGCTCTGCCAGCTGATCTACTTTGTTGTTCCAAATCTGGATTTTTCACACCTTGTTTTAATAGGTCAATAGTTGCATAGTATTTGGTAATACCGTAAGCCTCTTTAATTTTGAAATATCCTCGACCTGGTACCAATACATAATCATCACGTGGAATTGAAACCGCTACCGCACTCTTCCCATCTTTAGGAATGTGAATCAAAATCATAGTATTTGTGTTATAGCCACCAATTTCACTTGATGATCCAACATGCATAATATCCAGTAATTTTCTAGGTAAATTACTGCCATCATTTGCTCTTCTACTGTCTAGCCCTAACAATAAAATATTGACATCGCCATCTAAGGATTTCTGAGAGGTAAGTGCTTCTCCGCGCGTTAAAGAACTATTTGCGTAATGATTTAAAAATAATGCGCCAGCTGCAAACAAAGAAATAACTAAAGAAAAAACAGTTGAAATAACTACAGCCATACGAGCTCTCTTTTTAGGAGCAACTTCTGCGGTGGAATCCTCCCCTAAATTCAATTGGCTCATTTGGTCAATATTACCCGGTAAGAGCAAGAAAATATCAATACTAGCGCTGTCACTTGAAGTAGGCTTGAATCGTGTCAATATTTAATCCAAGAAAAGCATTCCTACATATAATTGATGAAAACCGTAATTCGCTCTCTGGTTTTTCTCATAATTCCAAGCGGCTTCTTTTAGGAATACTCATCTCTGCAATTGGAAATGGATTGATACTCCCATATTTATTTGTATATCTAAATGTAATGAGAGGAATTTCACCGCTTCTCACTGGGGTATTAGCAGCATGTGGTGGAGGTATCTCTTTATTAGCTGCACCATTTATGGGCTACCTAATTGATCATTTAGGACCAAAAAAGATTTTGTTGTTTGGACTAATTCTAAGCTTTATAGGATTTCTATTTTTAGCTCAAGCTTCAAATTTCATCTCTGCACTAATCGCAATTTTAATAGAAGCAATTGGAGCGGTAGCAATGTGGCCAGCACAATCAGCGCTCGCAGTTCAACATTTAGCGGAAGAGATGCGGGAAAAATTTTTTGCAGCGCAATTTGCGGGCTTAAATTTAGGATTAGGAATCGGAGGCTTAATATCCTCCTTAATAATAAATTTAAGGAATGTTCATACTTTTCAATGGTTATATAGATTAGATGCAACAACATTTCTAATATATTTCATAGTCAGTATCCCAATTCCTGCCTTAATCTATAGATCTGAAAAAAACCAAGAGAATGTTCAAAGAAAAGGGTGGGCGGAGGTTTTGGCGGATAAGAAATTTATCAAATTTTGGATAATTGCTATTTTTGCAATCTTCTTGGGCTATTCCCAACTAGAGTTAGGTTTCACCTCGTTTTCCACAAAGGTTGCAAAAGTACCACCACCGCAAATTGCAATTTCCTTTGCTTTCAACACCATATTGATAACTATTTTGCAAGTGCCATTTTTGACATTGGTAAAGAAATTAAAAAATAGAACAGCGGTAAGTTTTGCTACTTTATTTTGGGCTTTAGCTTGGGTCTCACTTGCAATAGCGGTCCCTTTAAGAAATTATGCTGTCTTTGGTGTAATTCTTTGCCAAATAGTTTTTGCATTTGGTGAAATGATTTGGTCGCCAATAACTCCGGCTATAGTAAATCGCCTAGCACCTGAACATTTAAGAGGACGCTATAACTCTTTGATGGGCTCCACCTGGCAAATTGGAGCAATAGCGGGACCTTTAGTTGTGGGAATATTTTTGAATGCACATTTAGAGTGGTTGTGGATTTCAACCTTAATTGCTGGTTTATTAATACTATCTGGAGTAATTCTAAAATCCAAGATCATTAGCGAGCATTAATTACTTTTTAACTACAAACCCTCTATTCTTTAACCTATGAGCGCTATTACTAATTTCAATAATAAGATTGCTACTTCAATAACTAAAGGCGTTGCCACAATGTGGTGTGCATACGGATTTACTATTTTGGCACTTCTTTCTTTACCTTCAGTTATATCACAACACAGTATCTTGCAATTAGTATCTTGGATAGCGCAAACATTTTTACAATTAGTTTTATTGTCAATAATTATGGTGGGACAAAATTTGTCTAGTGCTTCTGTAGAAAAACAAATAAATGAAACCCATGAAGCATCTCTTGGTGAATTTGAATTAGCAAAAGAAGCTAGAGCCTTGGCTCACAAAGAGTTAGCAGAGTTAAAGGAAATTTCCCGAGAAATTCACCAGCTAATGAAAAAAATAGAGGAAAAATTAGGTTAATGCAAATTAGTTCAGAAACTAAAGAATTATTTCAATATCCATATATAAAGAGATTATATGTAGCTCGCTTTATCTCTAATTATGGAAATGGGTTATCCCAACCTGCATTAGCGTTTGGAATATTACATCTAAAAAATGGCTCAGCTGCGGAATTAGGTTGGGTATTAGCAACTCTAAATATTTCATTAATTGTTATGTTGCCATTTGGTGGTGTAATCGCAGATAGATTTTCCCAAATCAAAATGGTTGGTCTATGTGATGTTTTGGGTTCACTTGGTCTTTTTGTACAGGCAGGATTTTTTGCTACCGGCAAAGTTCCATTCGTGTTGATGCTAATTGTAAATGGAATTTTTGGGGTTTTTTGGAGTATTTGGTGGCCTGCTTTTGTAGGAGTAATGCCTTCGTTATTACCAGAAAAATATCTACAAAAAGGTAATTCAATTAATGCATTAGTTTCAAATATATCAATGATATTAGGTGCAATGAGTTCCGGAATTTTGCTAACGTTATTTGGTTCCGCTTTTCCGCTTGCTCTTGATGCTGCTTCATTTTTTATCTCTGGTTTACTAATGTTAACTTTTTCCAAGGCAAAGATAACTAAAATGGTAAATCAAGACAGCACTAGCAAAGAAAATATTAATCAACCTAAACTTAGCTTCTTTGCGGAGATGAAATCTGGTTGGAAAGTATTTTTATCTTTTAAATGGATTGTTTATGTAGTATTTGGTTTTTCAGCAATCATGATGGCCTGGGCAATGTCCGAAAGTGTTCTTGGCCCCTTAGTTTTTTCTAAAAGAGCTCACGGACCATTGATCTGGTCTTCTATTATTTTAGGTTCTGAAACTGCTGGATTTTTAGTAGGGTCTATATTGGCTTATCACATCAAAGTTAAATACACGATGCGGTTTTTAACACTAATTACATTTTCATTAGTTGCATATATTTTTTCCTTACATTGGCCCTCGTGGTATTACTTGATTGCGATAGCGGCATTTGCTTGGGGAATATCTGCAGATTTATGGGGAAGTCTATGGACAACTGCAATGCAAAGAACTGTACCTAGAGAGCACCTCTCTCGAATTTCATCTTTTGATGGAATGGGAACAATGTTATTCCGACCACTTGGCTTAACACTTGCTGCGCCTTTAACTTTGGTATTTGGAATCTCCGGCACGCTAAATATCGCCGCTTTCCTTGTCTGCGCGATGATTATCTTAATCTTATCTTCCCGTGAAGTACGGGAAATGGTCATGCCTAGGGATGATTAAAGATTTGCTTAGGTAATTCTCAGGTTAGATAATGTATCTATTCAGGTTTGTCTTGTTTTATATAGAAATAAAGTTGTTTAGTAATTACGTGGAGGTTTAGTGGTGAAAAGATTTTTTCCTTTAGATAAAAAGGATATATTTAAAATTGGAATCGGTGTAGTAGTAGGTGCGGTGGCTTTTGGTGGTATTGCCAAAGCGACTGGAATTCTTGGAGGCACTATTACTAGCGTATGTGTGGACTCCAGAACTAAAGCAATTTATGCTTCTTCGGACGGAACCTGTGCCAAAGGAAGATTATTAGCGAATATTGGCCAAACTACTTCAAATGGGACTGCATCCAGCGGAAGTTCTAGTCTAAAAAGCATTGTTTCCCTAGTAGCTCCATCGGTGGTAACTGTAAATGTAACTACACCACAAGGTGGCGATACAGGGTCAGGTTCAATTATTAAATCAAATTCTTTGACTAGTTATGTTTTAACTAATAATCACGTTATTGGTGCGGCCGCAAATAACAACGGCACAATTTCTGTTGAATTTAATAATGGTGATTCAGCTCCAGCAACTATAGTGGGAAGAACAGCAGATTATGACCTTGCTGTTTTGAAAATTAACAAAGGCAATTTACCGGTAATTCCTATGTCAGATAACAATAATTTAAGTGTTGGTGATGGAGTAATCGCATTTGGGTCTCCTTTGCAACTGGAAAATACTGTAACCTCTGGAATAGTTTCTGCTTTAAATCGACCAGTAACTACGCAATCAGATTTAGCTAATACCACAAGTTATGTAGATGCAATTCAAACCGATGCTGCAATCAATCCAGGAAATTCCGGAGGACCACTGACAGATTTCAATGGCAATCTAGTTGGTATAAATGATTCAATCGCTTCTTTAGGATCTAGTTTTGGAGGTCAATCTGGAAATATTGGAATTGGATTTGCAATTCCATTTAATGAAGCAAAAAGAATTGTTAATGAAATAATTTCTAATGGTAAAGCTAATCGGCCTGTTCTTGGTGTTTCCTTTGATCCAAATCAAACTTCTTCCACTAAAGGTGCCAAAATTGCTGCAATAACCCAAGGTGGCGCTGCTGAAAAAGCTGGAATTGAAGTCGGTTCAATAATTACCAAAATAGATAATCAAAAAATTGTTGACCAAACTACCGCTATTGTAAAAATTAGGGCTTATGATCCTGGTGCAACTGTAAAAATTGTAGTAATTGATTCAAATGGAAATACAAAGAGTTATACAGTTACGCTAGGTTCAACAGTTTCCAACTAAATATTTAACTATATTCCCAGATCTAAAGGCGGTCTCTGATCTCCCATAGATCTGGGAATACTGGTTTTAATAGAGTGCTTTGTAAATATTTAACTCCACTGGATCCGCCTGTTCCCATTTTGTGACCAATAGTTCTTTCCACCATTTTTACATGGCGATAACGCCATTCTTGCAAACCTTCATCTATATCTATCATTCGCTCTGCAATTGCACTTAACTTACTATCTTTTTGATGTACAGAAACCAAAATATCTTGGACCTCAAGATTTGGTTGGTATGCTTCCTTGTAATCTCGACTTAAATATTTATCTGGAATTTTCCATCCATTTTCATTCAAACAACTCAAAAATGAATCCCAAAGAGCTGGAGATTTCCTTATTTCATTTAACTCTTTTTTCATTTCTTCTGGAAAGTGAGAATCCATACCAGCATCACGTCTACCTAATAACGCTTCAACTTCTCTAAATTGAAGAGATTGAAAACCGGAAGAAGATTCCAATCTTGCTCTAAAGGAATTAAATTGCAAAGAGGTCATGGTTTCCAAAATATCAATTTGCGAGACTGCAATTTTCAAAATAGTTCTAATTCTTCCAAGCAGTGCCATCGCAACTTCTACATTTCCATCAGTTAATGCTTTTTGCAACCCCCTAATTTCATGTTTTAATTGTTTAAACCAAAGTTCATAAGTTTGATGAATAATAATAAATAGCATTTCATCATGTTCCGGTCCCTCGGAAAGTGGTTGTTGTAAAGATAAAAGTTCATCAACTTTTAAATATGAGGTATAACTTAATGCTGGATTATTTTTCATGTCACCCTAGTTCCCGTTGCTGATATTCCCTGATATTTTTTGCTTGCAACTAATTCCTGTATTCTCTTGAATCCATCCCAAAACTCTAGATAACTTGTAGCTAAAGGTGAAATTGCCACCCGAATAGAATTAGGTGCTCTGTAATCTGGAATTACCCTAGAAATTTCTCTCATTGCTACCGCTATCTCTTTGGCATCTTCATGCACCAAAGACAGATGACCACCTCTATGATTTGGATCCCGAGGAGTGTTTAAGGAGAAACCTAAAGGTTGAAGCCAATTTTCAAATAGCACTATCCCCATTTGAGTTCCAATTCCAGCTTTTGCTGCAATATTTTTAATTCCAGCCTGTCCAATCATTTCAAAAGCAGTTTTTACACAACGTAATCCCAATATAGATGGGCTAGCGATTTGAAAACCTCTAATGTCTTGAGATTTTTCAAAGATTGGACCCATGGCGAATTGGTCTCTTTGTGCAAACCAACCTTGAATCGGTACTTGTAATTCATTTTGAATTTTTTTCGATACATATAACCAAGCAGGTGCGCCGGGTCCACTGTTTCCATATTTATAGGTACAGCCAATTGCTAGATCAACTTCATCTTGATCAAATTGTAAATCTACTGAACCAATCGCATGAGCAGCATCCCAGATTACCAATGCACCATATTTTCTAGCCAGATCGGTAATTTCTTTTATCGGGTTACGGGCGCCAGATCTATATTGAATAACTTCTAATGTAATAAATGCAACATTTTCATCTAAATATTTTTCCAATATTTCCGGAGTGATTCTTTCACATTCTATCTCTGGATTATTTTCATTATCTATAACTACTAGATCCAAATCATGTCTATCTGCTAAACCTTGCAAGATATAGCGATCAGTTGGGAAATTTGCTGCATCAGTAATAATTTTCTTTCTATTTGGTCGAGCCTTTAGAGCAGCCCCACATAATTGGTAAAAATTCACGGAAGTGGTATCGCAAACTAGAACCTGTCCTGATTTTGCCCCTAGCGCTACCTCTCCTACTAAATTTCCGACAGTTTGCGCTTCATCAATCCAATCATTCCAACCCGCAACTATTTTCGTTCCCCACTCATTTTCTAAAAAATCATTGATTGCTAATTTTGTTTTTTTAGGCAACCTACCTAAAGAATTTCCATCTAAATAACAAACATCAGGGTCTGAAATCACAAATTCTTCTTTAAAAGATAATAATGGATCAACTTCATCCATTTTTCTCACAAAATCCCGGTTTAGATACTGCGAATTCTCCATTTCTTAATGTTAGCGGCAAAGGGTAGAAAAAACGATAACCTTTGGCAGTGCAAAATGGTAGCGCTCCCAACTTGCTAAACGCAGAGAAAATCAGCAAAGCTTATGACCACCGAATTCTTTTTCAAGATTTATCCATTGGTATTAATAAAGGGGAGAGAATTGGTATTGTAGGTATAAATGGTGGAGGTAAATCAACATTACTAAAAATACTTGCGGGAATGGAAAATTGTGATTATGGAAGAGTTGCAAAAAACAATGAGACCAAAATTGGATATCTAGCACAAATAGATGAAATAGAAGCTGAAATATCTTTAATTGATTTTTTATTAGGCCCTAATGACAAATTGGAATGGGAAAGAAATCAGGAATTTAGAGAGGTAATTCAAAATTTAATTGGAGAAAATTATTTACAATTTCCAGAGAAAAACCTCTCTTCCTTCTCTGGCGGTGAAATTAAGAGATTACATATAGCTAAACTACTTCTGGAAAAACCAAATTTATTTATGTTAGATGAGCCCACCAACCATCTAGATATTACCGCAATCACCTGGTTAGCAAATTATTTGAATATAAATAAAGATTTAAGTTCCATAGTGATTACCCATGACAGATGGTTTTTAGATGAAACATGTAACCAAGTATGGGAAGTGGTGGCAGGCGAAGTTGTGAAATATGAAGGAGGGTATTCCTCTTACATATTAAACAAAGTTCAACGCCAACAAAGGCAAGAGGTAATTTTAAAGAAGCAAAGATCCCTTGCTAAGAAAGAACTGGCTTGGTTACGCCGTGGCGCTCCCGCAAGAACTTCTAAACCAAAATTTAGAATTGATGTTGCAAATGAATTAATTTCAAATGAACCTCCAGCTAGAAATAGCCGTGAACTTTTGAGTTTTGCACAAAATCAATTAGGC
>OMHY01000017.1 GCA_900298985.1 Streptomycetaceae bacterium | reverse complement strand
GATAGGAGTCCGTCTCGTGGGCTCGGAGATGTGTATAAGAGACAGAACTAATATCAAAGCTTTGCCGGATTGCGAAGCTAAACTCAAAATTCTCAAATCTTGTTCCGTTAAGGTTTGAGACCCATCTAAAACAACTAGTGCCGCGTGAGCTCTTTCCAGCGCTCGAACTGTTCGAAGAGCTGCGTAATAATCAGTCCCGGAAGCGGTATCAGATTTTTTTCTCAAGCCTGCAGTGTCAATCAATTTCCAACTCTCACCATTGATTTGAACAATTTCATCAATTGGGTCACGAGTAGTACCAGCTTTTTCTGAAACAATTGCTCGACTGCTTCCAGATAAAATATTTAATAAGCTTGATTTTCCTACATTTGGTTTACCAACTAATGCAATGGAATATAGATTTGGATCTTCTCTATAGGAGCCGAATTCAGGCAAAATGTTTACTATTAAATCAAGCAGCTCCCCTGCCCCTCTCCCATGTAGTGCAGAAATCATATGAGGCTCCCCTGCACCTAAATTCCATAGAGCATGCGCTTGCAATTCATCATTTTGAGAATCTACTTTGTTGGCTACCAATATTGTTTGTTTATTTAATTTCCTAAGCCGAGATAGCATTGCCAAATCTTCTTGTTGTGTGCCAACTTGGGAATCCACTACAAATAGAATCAAATCTGAATTTTCACAAGCTTCCCATATTGATGAATTTACCTCATTTTCTATTTTCATCTCTACTGAGATATTTTCCTGAGTTGAATCCTTCTTATTCTCTATTTTTTCCTGCCAGCCACCAGTATCAACTAGAAAGAATCTCTTTCCATTCCAAGTGGCTTCATATCTGACCCGATCGCGAGTGACACCTGGCATATCTTCAACTATTGCTTCATTTCTGCCCAATAATCTATTGACCAAGGTTGATTTTCCAATATTGGGCCGGCCAACAATTCCTACAGTGGGAAAACCTATTAGAGATTTTGCAATCAATAGGTTCCATATTTCATCTACCACCTCCCCTAATTCTAAGTAAGTAGTATCTATTAGTTCCGCATCCGGGCTTTGAGATAGAGGAGAAATTTCCCGGGAAGAATCGATTTGATCCCGTATTTCCAAATTTTGTTCAACTTCTAAATCTGGTCTATCTGCCCCATCAATGCTTTGAGATTTGTTTTCTTCTACTCTTCTTATAGTCCTTACATCTAAATCTGCAACTAGAAATATTTTCAAATCAGCATCGGGTGCAATTACTGTCCCAATATCTCGTCCTTCTACCACAATGCCGCTCTTCGCACTAGAAATAATTTCCTGTTGTATTTTTTTCAAATAGACACGTATTGCCGAAATTTTACTGATATAACTGACAAAACTATTGACCTGCGCGCTTCGTATTTGATTATTTACCTCTTGTCCATTTATGAAAATTCCGGGATGTTCACAGTTGCAATTAAATTCAATTTTAGTCTCTGCAAGTAATTCCATCAGCCTTTTTACTTGAAAGGAATTTAAATCTTGATTTGGTTCAAGTTCTAGTTTTGAGATAGCCAATAGAGTTATCGCGCGGTAAAGGGCGCCAGTATCTAAATATTGAAAATTTGCCCGTGCTGCTAAAGCCCTTGCAGTGGATGATTTACCAGATCCACTAGGGCCATCTATAGCAATTACTATTGGCTTTTGATTATTCAAATCCAAAATTTACCTACTTCTGTTTGTTTTCTAGCCTTCTAATTTTATTGGTTCAATAAATGTGCTTTCCAATTCTTAGTCGCTAAATGTTGCTGTAATTTTTCTGCTGAACTAGGGGCGACTGCCAACTTAATTAGACCGGTTTGCTGTCCAGGGGAATGTTCAATAGTTATATCTTCTATATTTATCTCAGCTTCACCACAATCCTGAAATATACCTGCAAGTTGACCTGGTTTGTCATCAATCACTACTGCGATATAAGAGTAATCACGCAAAGCTCCACCATGTTTACCAGGGACAAGCAACTTACCTTCTTTTCCCGAAGCGATAAAATGTTCAATCTCTTTCAAATTATCATCTGCCAAATAATTTTTTGCTTTTGTTAATTTGTCGATAAAACTGTTTATTTCTTTAACTAGAAACTCTTTATTCCGGGCAAACAAATTACTCCAAAGAGTCGAACTTGAATCAGCAATCCTGATCATATCTCTAAGCCCTTGACCGGCGAATTTTGCAGAACTTGGATTTTCTAAAATTTGATTTGCGAGTGTTGAAGCTAGTAATTGTGGCATCTGAGAAACTAAAGTGATGGCTAGATCATGCTCTTGAATATCCAAAATTGATACCTCTGATCCTAGATATTTCCCAATATCGGATGCAATCTCAGTTATGGATTTTCGTTCTTGAGAAAATTCATCTTGATTTTCTACTATGAGCCAAGGTTTTCCCTGAAATAGGTCAGATCTCGCAGCCTCTACTCCAGAGAATTCCCTTCCAGCCATAGGATGAACCATGCATAGTCTTTTTCTAATGTCCGGAAAATCCTCAAGTTCAAATACAAGTTTGGACTTAATACCACTAACTTCTATAAACTTCGCTTCAGGATGTTGAGAATTTAGTTGCAACAATGTTTTAAAAACTTCCTCCGGAGGAGTTGCAACTAGAAAAATAAGATCACTTCCTAAAAATTGAAAGGCATATTCCTCCGCCAAACCGACTAATTGATTTGCAATTCTTTGCGATACCGGGCTTAAATCAAGAAAATTTACCTTGAAACCTGATTCCTTCAGGCCAAGTCCAACGGAACTTCCAATTAGACCAGCTCCAACAATGCAAATTTGACTAGTATTTTTGTTCATATCTGCGCCACTAGGACTCATTAATAGATAAATCGGGTCGCAAGGCTTTTGCACGACCCAAGTAGATATGAGTCGGAATAAAATTTCCTTCTGTTTGACAGGTCACCAAAGCTCTAATAATTAGGGGTAAAGAACCAGGAACTTCCATTTCAACAGCACAGATTAATGGAGTATTTTTTAGACCAAATTTTCTGGCTGATGTTGCCGGAAAAACTGAATGAATATCATTTGTACAGGTAAATAATATGGAAACCAAATCTGCCTCTGTTAATCCATTTTTCTTTAAAATCTCATCGATCAACTTTGATACTGCTGCATCAACTTGATCCACAGAATCCCCCTCAATTGAGGCCGCTCCCCTGATTCCATAAGATTTCATTGAGATAGTCTACTTTGAACCAACTTAGCTTACGATCACATTTATTGATTAATTATTTAATTAAATAATAGACATATTGATATTCTAAAATATCGACAATTTTGGAACAGAACTACCATCGAAAATCAATAATGGTTATATCGATATATAGATGCATATTTGTGCTCATTTTAAGCGCTATATCGATATTTATGAGCGGCCTTAATATAGATTTGTAGATAAATTAGTATTATCAATTTCTATTTATTAATAAATTAATTAAAGGTTAAAGAGTTTTTCTACCTCGACATCGGAAAGGATCCTATATCGACCAGATTTTAACTCTCCTATTTTTACGTTGCCCATTTGAGTGCGGATTAGTTGTTTAACTTTCAAGCCAGAGGCTTTACACATTTTTCGGATGATTTGATTCCTACCTTCATCCAGCACCACTTCGATCCAATGAGTTCCATCGGCTTTTGATCTAACTAGAGTAGCCTTAATAGCTTTTGCTATCCCATCCTCAATAGTTATTCCTTTGGTCCATTTCACCAATGTAGTCTTGGTCAACTCCCCTTCCACCTCGACCAGATATGTTTTTCTAATTCCAAATTTTGGATGTGTTAAACGATAAGCGAAATCACCATCATTGGTTAGCAGGATTAGGCCCTCGCTTTCTTTATCTAAACGGCCCACATGATAAACGCGCGAATTTTCTCCTTCAAACAATGAGTTAAATTTGCCATGTATTGAGAAGTAATTACCTAGATTCAACCTCCCACCTGGCTCTTCCATACTAGACAGAACACCTCTTGGTTTATAAAATGCAATATAAAGTTTGGACTTTTTTAGTGAAATTTTCCTACCTTCAATAACAAGTTCAATGTTTTTAGGATTAAATTTACTTCCCAGCTCTCTGACTACTTTGCCATTTACCTGCACAACGCCCATTACTATAAGTTCTTCACATGCTCTTCGAGATGCAACCCCAGCATCCGCCATAATTTTTTGGAGCCTTTGCAGCTCTAGCGGTATTGAATCCAAATTAATCTACTAAAGTACTTAGAATTTCATCCAAGCCATCTATATTTGGTAAATAAGGAGCCAATGGCGGTAAATCTTCGATGGATCCAAGCCCCAGTTTCTCAAGAAAAAAATTGGTCGTCCTATAAAGAATGGCCTGGGATTCTTGTTCTACCCCAGATTCTTCTACTAAGCCACGATTGATTAGGGTTTTCATAACCGCTTCTACATTGACTCCCCGAATAGCTGAAATTCTCGCTCTACTTATGGGTTGCCGATAGGCGATAACTGCTAAGGTTTCCAAGGCTGCCTGTGTCAATCTACTTTGCTGACCATCTAATACAAATTTTTCCACAAGCGAAGCAAGTTCTGGATTGCTATAGAATCGCCAGCCCCCTGCAACCTTCTTCAAAATGAAACCTCTATTTTCTTCAACATAATTAGCGGCCATGATATTTAAAACCTGTTCAATTTCCGTAGTAGGAACCTCGCAAACTTGAGCAAGCACTAATTCACTGATTGGTTCTTCCACTACCATCAAAATGGCTTCTAATGATCTTTGTAACTCTACAGGAGTGGGAACTGCAATTTCCGCAATTGCATCTGTATCCTTCATTTGTTCGCTAGACATATAACCCTCATTCTGTCTCATCTTTAATTGCTAATGCATGGTTTTCTGGCTCATCAAACTCATCGCTAATTATTATCTCACCTGTATCACTTCCAACCCAGGTTATTAAAAGTTCACCTAAAACAGCAACTTGTTCAAAACGTACGGCTCCATCTCTATATAGTTCCAAAAGGCTTAAAAACCTTGCCACTACCACCATCAAATCTTGAGTGTCGGATATCAGCGCTCTAAAAGTTAGTTGACGAGAGGTACGAAGCAAGGCAACCACCTTTTCCGCCTCTTGAGCGACTGAAATTAGGCTTTTATGAATATGTTCAATAGAGACTATCGGTGCTTTTTTTGGGCTTAAAACCCGAGCTGCAATAGCGCCAAATCGCTCCGCACCTACACCTATCAAAACTTCGGGAAGCAAGGTGGCAAATTGTGGCTCTAGCGAAACACTTCGAGCAAAGGTTTTTTCAGCTAGGGCAATTCGAATTTGTAAATCCGATGCAATCTCTTTGAAGGCACGATATTGCAAAAGTCTTGCAAAGAGAAGATCCCTAGCTTCGAGTAAAGCCAAATCCTCCTCATCTTCAACCTCACCGCTTGGCAATAATCGTGCTGCTTTGAGATCCAATAAGGTCGCTGCTACAACCAAGAATTCGGTCAACTCCCCTAAATCAATCCCTTGTTCCTCTCGGGAACGCAAATAGTTAATAAATTCATCGGTCACTACAGCCAAGGAAATTTCAGTAATATCTAATTTATGGCGTGAAATTAGCTGTAAAAGCAGATCAAAAGGTCCATCGAAATTATCTAAATGAATTGGGAAGGTATTACCAGAAATGCCCTCTGCGGGGCTTATGGCCTCATTACCCTGCATTTTTACCTGTCCTTCCACCAAGCAAGGATAAAGCAAAATCTAATATTAAATATCGGTTTACATTATTAGAACAATGGCAGTTGCTGATTTCCCCCATATTTCAGTAAAGTCTGACCATGGCAAATAGCGCTTCGGAGCCTTCTCGCTTAAACGTTAAATCGACAAAATCGAATAGTCGAGATGAGGAGTCATCGACTGCATCCGCAATTCTCGGACAACCTACTAAGGAGTTTCCACTACTTACTGTTCCCAATACAAACCAGGAAAGTAAAGCCAGGGTTGTTTCCATAGTTAATCAGAAAGGTGGCGTAGGAAAAACTACTACCACTATCAATTTGGGAGCAGCGCTAGCAGAAAGTGGAAGAAAAGTCTTATTAATAGATTTCGACTCTCAGGCATCAATGACAACAGGCCTTGGCATAAAACCTGCTCTATTAAAAGAACAATCAGGTTCGATTTGGTATTTACTTAATGATCCCAATGCGAATTGTGCAGATTACATTTTGAAATCAAATGTTCCTGGCCTTGATTTTATACGTGGTCACAAAGATTTAGCCGCTGCGGATGCTGCTTTTGTTTCCGAAATTGCAAAAGAACATAAATTAAAGAAAATGTTGCAACCAGTTATGGATTTATATGATGATATCTTAATTGATTGCTCTCCTTCATTGGGTACATTAACGGTAAATGCACTTACGGCTTCGGATGGAGTTCTAATACCAATGGAATGTGAATATTTTGCAATTCTCGGTCTTTCACTTGTGAAAGAAACAATTGAAAAGGTGATTCAAAATACGAATTCCAATTTAAATGTAATTGGCATATTGGCAACCAGGTTTGATAAGAAAACTGGTCATTCACGGGATGTGCTAAAACTAATTGCAAATCAATTCCCAGATGAAATTTTAGACACAATTATTGCTCGAACAGTTAGATTTTCAGAATCAACAGTACAAGGTGAACCAATCACTACTTTCGCAAGCTCTAGTGCAGGCGCAACTGCATATAGAAGATTGGCTCGTGAGCTCGTATCTCGTGGAGGGGTAAAATGAATCGAAAAGTTAAACTACCTGGTGCCGATGAATTGTTTAGACAAAGCACTACTTTGGCAGCAGCCCCCGCCACTAACCCAAATGATGAATCGGAATCAGAGATTAGTACTCCGGTGGCAATGCCCTCTGCAGTCTCTAAAAGATCTGTAAGAACAACATCGCGCAGAAGAGTTAATTCCTTTGATCGCTCACCGTCAGGTAGAGAAAGACATGATGAAAAAATAACAGTCTATATTTCACCGGAAGAACTTTACGATTTAGAACAAGCGAAAATAATGTTACGAGGCGATTTAGGTTTAGCAGTAGATCGCGGAAGAATAGTTCGAGAATCATTAGCAATAATAATTGCAGACCTTGAAACCAAAGGAGAGCAAAGTATTTTAGTTAGAAGATTGCGCGGGAAATAGGGAATCAAATTATCTAGCTCTAGGATGAGCGATAGCGTAATTTTCGCGCAATTTATCAATTGTTACATTGGTATAAATCTGGGTGGTAGTAACGGAAGCATGGCCCAAAAGTTCTTGTACTGCCCTAATG
>OMHY01000016.1 GCA_900298985.1 Streptomycetaceae bacterium | reverse complement strand
TTGACCGGGCTAAGGGGATCTTAATGAAAACACTTAATATCTCAGAGCCCGAAGCCTTTAGTTGGATTCAAAAAACAGCTATGGACCGCCGAATTGGAATGAAAGCAGTTGCCCAAGCTGTCATATCTCCCGAGGCTGCTGGAGATATTTTTACTAATTAGTAAGGGGCTTCTAGTTATGAAAAGGACAAGGGTTCACTAGTCAATTTTCCGCTCATTTTGTATCGCAAAGGGTTAATACAACAAAAAAGTTATACAAAGACCTTAATATTTTCTAGATTTCATTTGTCCCAAAGCCATAACCCTATTACGCTAATCCCCTCTCCCTGTCCCGGGATGAATTACAGGAAGGTAAACATGAACAAAACAACAAAGAAACTTCTTGGCGTTGTTGCAGTAGCTACCTTAGCTATTGGCGCATTTGTCGCAACCAACGCTCAAGCAGCTGCTACTCAAGTAACACTTGCATTCCAATCACCACTAACTGGTGGCGAAGCTGGACTTGGTCAAGATGAATTACTAGGCGTTAAGACTGCGCTATATGAGTACAACCAAACTAACCCAAAGATTAAGGTAAATCTAGTTACAGGTGATGATCAAGCAACCGCTTCCATCGCTTCCGGTGTTGCACTTGGTTTTGCTCAAAACAGTGCCGTAATTGGTGTAATTGGTTCTTGCTGCTCAGGTGCTACTCAAGCATCTTTCGGTGCATATAAAGCAGGACACCTAACAATTATTTCTCCATCTGCTACTCGTGCAGATTTAACTTCTCCAAAAGCAAGCACAAATGGATTCCCATTCTTCCACCGTGTTGCAGCAACTGATGCTGTACAGGGACCTGCTTTGGCACGCTATTCAACAAAAGATGTTTCATCACCAAAAGTTTATTTAATTGATGATGCAACTCCTTATGGCGCAGGATTAAAGCCATTGACAACTCCTACACTAAAGACACTAGGTGCTTCAATTGTTGGACAAGATACTGTTCCACAACACACTATTGATTACTCATCAACCGCATCTAAAGTTGTTGCTTCCGGTGCAAATGTTGTAATTTATTTTGGTTATTATGAAGATGCTGCAAAGCTAAAAGTCGCACTTGACTTGGCTAAGTACAAGGGTGTTTATGCTTCAGGCGATGGAACTGACGATCTTGGTTACATCACCGATGCAGGAACTGCAGATGCAGAAGGAACTCGAATTACTTCTCAGAGCGTTCCATTTGAATTAACAGCTCCTGCTGCAGTTCAAAAGGACTTCACCGCAGCAACTGGTTTGAAGAGCGCTGCAGGACATGCATATGTAACACAGGCTTATAACGCCACCAATGCTTATCTACAATGCATTAAAGGTGGAGCTACTACCCGTCCTGCAATCCAATCTTGTATTGCAAGTGGAACCTTCACCGATGTAGCTGGCAACAAGTTCAATTTCACTCGATATGGTGACATTGCACAAGGTGCTCCAGTAGGCGCTTATCTAGTTAAGAATGGTGACATTATTCCAGTAGGAAATGCCTAATTAATTAGAAATTCCGCAAGGAAAATAGATTATATTTTGGGTGTGGTCAGAAATGGCCACACCTAAACTATAGTTATCGAAAAACTAAAAATCCACTGCATGATAAATTTACAGCACGATGTTGTGAAAAGAGGAAAATGAATTTCTCAGTTTTAATTTCCCAGTTTTTTCCACTCCTGATAAATGGCTTAGCTCTCGGTTTTATTTATGTTCTAGTTTCAGTTGGTTACACCATGGTTTATGGTGTACTTCGTCTAATAAACTTTGCCAATTCAGAAATTTTCATGTTAGGTACTTTTGCTACCTATTTAGTGAGCACTCGTATATTTAAATTTGATCAAAACTCTCACCCAGCACATGGTGGAAAATTATTTTTAATAATTATTTGTTGCTTAGTGGCTTCCATGTTGACCTCAGGTGTGGTCGCTATGTTTGTGGAGTTAATCGCTTATCGCAGGTTAAGAACCAAAGGTGCCAGCAGATTAGGTTCTCTTATTTCGGCTATTGGAACCTCAATTGCGCTCTCCGAAGGAGTCCGCATCTTAACCCATTCAATTCCAGTCCGAGCGCCGCGAGTACTAAATAAATTTAATGTTTTTGAAATTCATGGAGTTGGTCTGCGAATTGATCAATTGTTAACAATATTAGCAGGGTTAATTTTCTTTTTTGCGGTAGATCGCTTTGTAAATAAAACTCGCCTAGGTGCAGCAATTAGAGCTGTATCTATGTCTGAGGAAAACTCGCGTTTAATGGGTATAAACCTAAATCGTGTTATTACTCTGACATTTTTAATAGGTGGCTTAGTCACCGGAGCTGCTGCTTTTATGTATGACACCACCTATGAACAAACAGCATATTACGCAGGATTCAATATTGGTATCGCCGCCTTCACCGCTGCTGTATTAGGTGGTATTGGAAATTTGCGCGGAGCCTTTTATGGTGGAATGGCCCTTGGACTGGCTGAACAATTTTTCTCAGCTGCATTTGGTGCCCAATGGAAAGAAATTATCGTATTTCTAGTTTTGGTTTTGATTTTGCTACTTCGACCTAATGGTTTGTTCGGTGAAGCCGTGCAACAGACCAGAGTATAGGAAGGAGGAGAATATAAATGGCTAGATTTAATTTAAGAGATAAGGGTGCAGAAATTTGGGAGGGCTGGAACCGACCTAAGCGGGTGGCCTTTGCGGTATTTGCAATAGCGGTGGCTACAGTTTTGCCTTATGCAAACAAATTTACTTTAACTAGTTTCTTACAAACCCCAATTACTTCATTTCAAGCAGTTTTAGTTTATCCAGTGGGAATGTTTATTTTGATGGCGCTGGGATTAAACATAGTGGTTGGCAAAAGTGGTTTATTGGATTTAGGTTATGTTGCATTTTTTGCAATTGGCGCTTACACGGAAGCTGTCATTGGTTCTCACACTCATTTGAATACTTGGGAGATTATGCCAATTGGCATGGGATTTTCCATGTTGGCTGGAGTATTGCTTGGTTTGCCGGCGCTTAGACTTCGAGGTGATTATCTGGCAATTATTACTTTGGGATTTGGTGAAATTGTAAGAATATTAGCAATTAATACCCCTTCTATTGGTGGACCAAATGGAGTAGCAAATATTCCAAATCCTCCTAACTTTTTTGGAATTCAATTTGATTTACTACACCAAGATCATTTCTTTTGGATAGTAATTGTTTTAATTTTATTAGTGGTTTGGATGGTTAGAAGATTAACTGTTCGCAGACCTGGTCGCGCCTGGGAAGCTATCCGCCAAGATGAAGATGTTGCTATCTTGATGGGTGTACCTATTTTGCGCTACAAGATCTGGTCCTTCTCTATCGGTGCCGCAGTAGGTGGAGCAGCCGGCGTTATATTTGCATCACAACAATTATTTATTGCACCCCAAAGTTTTGATTACAATGTTTCAGTTTTGATTTTATCTTGTGTGGTATTTGGAGGCATTGGAAATATTTGGGGAGTGATACTAGGAGCTTCCATTCTTTCTTATTTGCCAGAAAGAATTAGATTTATTTCAAATGCACGTGAATTTGTATTTGGAGTGGTGCTAGTTCTGACCATGAACTTGCGTTCCGATGGTCTGTTGCCACGAAAGAAGAGAGAGCATTTATCAGAGAGTGAAAAGCAAGCTTTGAAAGAAACTCGAGCAGCACTCAAAGCGGAGAAAAAAGCTGCAAGGACTGGTGCTTAAATGTCTCAAGAGCGTATTTTAGAATTAAAAAATGTCACCATGAGATTTGGTGGTGTAACTGCTTTAAATAAAGTTGATTTCCATGTCAATCGTGGCGAAATATGTGCATTGATTGGCCCCAACGGTGCCGGGAAGACAACTGTTTTTAACGTCGTCACAGGTGTTTACCGAGTAACTGAGGGAGATATTGCTTTTAAGGGCGAAAGCATTGTGGGAAAGAAAAGAAACAAAATTACAGAAGGTGGCATTGCCCGTACTTTTCAAAATGTTCGACTTTTTGGAGATATGACGGCTTTGGAAAATGTTATGACCGCAACAGATGTTCATAAAAAATCTGGTTTAATTTCTGCTCTTCTAGGATTTCCTAGATCTCGCCATGAGGAAAAAGCAGATAAACAAAAAGCTATGGAATTACTTGAATTTATTGGAATTGCACACCATGCAGATCACTTGGCAAAAAATCTTCCTTATGGGGATCAAAGAAGATTGGAAATTGCACGTGCGCTTGGAACTTCACCAGAATTAATTTTGCTAGATGAGCCAGCAGCTGGATTTAACCCAGCAGAAAAGGTTGCCTTAGCAAATACTATTAAGAAAATTAGAGATGCGGGATACACTGTATTGCTAATTGAGCATGATATGTCATTAATCATGGGAATTTCTGATCGAGTATCAGTTCTAGATTTTGGTGAAAAAATTGCGGATGACATTCCATCTAAAGTGCAAAATGATCCTAAAGTGATTGAAGCTTATTTAGGTGCTCCAGCAGAGGAAGTGAAATAATGCATCTAGAAATTAAAGATTTGCATGTGTTTTATGGAAAAATTGAAGCTATCAAAGGTATATCAGTAACTGTTAATCAAGGTGAAATTGTTACTTTAATTGGTGCTAATGGTGCTGGAAAAACTACTACCTTAAAAACAATCTCTGGACTTCGAAAAGTAGCTGGTGGTTCTATTGTTTTTGATGGGAAAGACATTTCAAATTTATCTGCTCATGAAAGAGTGGAGATGGGGATTTCTCAAGTACCTGAAGGACGTGGAATATTTCCTGGAATGACAGTATTGGAAAATCTAGAAATTGGTAAATATTTTCGCAAAGAGAGAAAGTCTGAAATGAAAGAGGAT
>OMHY01000015.1 GCA_900298985.1 Streptomycetaceae bacterium | reverse complement strand
GTATCTCCCCGGACGCGAAAAGTTCCTCTTTCAAAAGCTAAGTCATTTCTTTGATATTGAATATCTACAAATTTTCTAAGTAATTTATTTCTTTCAATACTTTCGCCCACTTTTAAAGTGATAGCACGATCTACATATTCTTGTGGAGTACCTAGACCATAGATACAAGAAACTGTGGCTACCACTATTACATCTCTCCTTGTTAAAAGAGAGTTGGTGGCTGAGTGGCGAAGTCTCTCTACTTCGCTATTGATTGATGAATCTTTTTCAATAAAGGTATCGGTTTGAGGAACATAAGCCTCTGGTTGGTAATAGTCATAATATGAAACAAAATACTCCACTGCATTATTTGGCATTAATTCTCGAAATTCATTTGCCAATTGCGCGGCTAAAGTTTTGTTTTGTACTAAAACTAAGGTCGGTCTTTGTAATTTTTCAATTATCCAGGCGGTGGTGGCAGATTTACCAGTACCGGTAGCACCTAGTAAAACCACATCTTTCTCCCCAGCGGTAAATCTTTTTGCAATTTCCTCAATTGCTCTGGGTTGATCACCAGAAGGTACATATTCTGAAATTACTTCAAAGGGAATATTGGCTATCGGTAAATCTGAAACCGCTCTAACCATTTGTTTTTTCCTAAATTTTTTCCGCTACCCGAGGCAGAATTTGTGCTTGCCAAATCTTGGTTATCTCCTGCGCAAATTCCGCTTGAGTTCCATTATTCAATATTTCAATATCACAATATGTTGCCCGGTCAGTATCACTTACTTGATTTTTTATTCGAGCTTCAATTTGAGAAATATATAGTCCTCTTTTGAGTAATCTTTCTTTTCTTATTTCTTCAGAAGCAGAAATAGTGATAGTTAAATCAAAACGAGCTTTACCATTGGTTTCCACTAACAATGGAATCAAATTTACCAATACAGTTCCGTTGGGAGCTAACTTCACAACCTCATCCCATTTTTCTCTTACCAGGGGATGAATAATTGACTCTAGAACCTTTTTCTCATTTGGATTTTCAAATACAATTTGAGCTAATTTTTTTCGGTCAATCTCTCCATTGGTAAGTATTGAATCCCCAAAATGAGAGACTACTTGATCAAATCCACTCTCCCCTCTTTCCAAAGATTGATGGGAGAGTTGATCAGAGTCAACCACAATTGCTCCTAATTCACTCAGAATTTCCCCGGCGAAAGATTTACCAGAACCGATTCCGCCAGTTAAAGCAATTGTGAATGGATTATTCAGAAACGCTAACCTCTTCATTTGAATTTGAAGATGCACTTGAAGATGCACTAGCAGTTGCAGCAGCAGCTTCATCAGCTGCACGAGCTTCTTCCTTTTGCTTCTTGTGCGCTAAGAAACGAGCTTGGGCTTCAGCATATTGCTTTTCCCACTCTTCTCTTTGGGATTCATATCCAGGCTTCCACTCTTGTGCCTGAGCATCAAAACCTTCTGGATAAATGAAATTACCTTCTGCATCATAACGAGCTTGCATTCCATATTGGGTAGGATCAAAATGCTCGATTTCTACTTCATGTCCTTCATTTGCTTGTTTCAAAGATAATGAAATTCGTCGTCGCTCAAGATCGATATCAATAATTTTTACAAATAACTGATCTCCCACTTGTACAACCTGCTCTGGAATTTCCACATGTCTTTGTGCTAATTCTGAGATATGTACTAAGCCTTCAATACCTTCAAATACTCTAATAAATGCACCAAATGGAACTAACTTTGTTACCTCACCTGGTACAACTTGATTAATAGTATGGGTACGGGCAAATGCTTGCCAAGGATCTTCTTGAGTCGCTTTCAATGAAAGGGAAACTCTTTCTCTTTCAAAGTCAACTTCTAATACCTCAACTGTAACTTCATCGCCCACAGCTACAACTTCACTTGGGTGATCAATATGTTTCCAGGACAATTCAGAGACGTGAACTAATCCATCTACTCCACCTAAATCAACAAATGCACCAAAGTTAACAATGGAACTGATAACTCCAGTTCTGACTTGACCACGGGTTAATTGATTCAAAAATGTAGTGCGAGATTCTGATTGTGATTGTTCTAAAAATGCTCGGCGGGAAAGGACAACATTGTTCCTATTTTTATCTAGTTCAATAATTCGAGCTTCAACTGTTTTGCCGATATAAGGAGAGAGATCTCTAACTCGACGCATTTCTACCAAGGATGCTGGTAAAAATCCGCGCAAGCCAATATCAACAATCAAGCCACCTTTAACTACTTCAATCACAATGCCGGTGACAACTTCATCTCTATTCTTCTTCTCTTCTACCTCTACCCAAGCACGTTCATATTGTGCGCGCTTCTTGGAAAGTATCAGCCGACCTTCTTTATCCTCTTTTTGTAATACTAGAGCTTCAATTCGATCCCCAACATTTATTAATTCTGATGGATCTAAATCATGTCTGATAGATAATTCGCGAGCCGGGATTACACCTTCGGTCTTATAGCCAATATCAACTAAAACTTCTTCCCGATCAACTTGAACAACAGTTCCGGAAACTAAATCACCATCATTAAAGTTTTTGATGGTTCCTTCAATCGCTGCTAAAAATTCCTCAGCGCTACCTATATCATTAATCGCATTTGTAGGGGTCAAGATTCTCCGACGGATTTAACTAGTAGGAACAAAACTCCACCAGGGTTTATGGAAGAAATCCTCCGTCTTTTGGAAAACTGCCATAATCATCTGGTAAAGGTCTTTAGGACAAGGGTAAAGAGTAACTTTTTTAGAGTTTGCGGGCAAATTACGGCGATACTATGGGTAAGTGAAGCGCTACCTCCAACTATTATCTTTTCCCGGGACAAAATCACTGATTTTTTCCACTTTCCCTGGGCGGCTCTCCTATGGGATGGTGGCAATGGCAATTTATTGGAAGGCTTATGATCAATCCCATTCCTTTGCATTTGCTGGAATAGTATTGATGGCAGAAAGTATTGCAAGCGCCTCTACTGCTGGATTTCGAGCGATGTTAATTGATCGAAAAGGTTTAAAACTACCATTATTATTTTTTGCACCGGCTTATGCTGTGGGAATTTTCAGTTTTAATTTAATACACAATCAAACATTGATTGTGATTGGGGCGGCTATTTTTGGATTAGCTTCTCCACCAATTAATCTTTCGGCTCGGCCGCTATGGCGAGAAGTAGTGAACAAAGAATGGATTAGAACTGCCTATGCACTTGATGTTACCTTTATGAGCACCACCTCAATTCTCGGTCCCTCTATTGCAACTTTTATAGCTGCATCTAAGCATCCAGCTTATGCATTAAATTTAACCGCTGCATTGATGTTAATTGGTGGCCTCTGGATGGGTAACTTAAAGGTTGCCAAAAACTGGAAACCAGTGGCCAAAAGTTCTCAAAAAATAAAACTGTTTTCTTTGCCAGAAATGCAAGTATTAATTGCAGAGGGAATAATTATTGGACTTGGCATGGGCGCAGAAATTATTGCTATTCCCTCCTTGGCAACTGCACAACATGTTAGAAACTTGTCTGGAGTTTTACTTTCCATAATTGGAATTGCGAATGTAGTAGGTTCGTTGATAGCTGGAAATATATCAAAACATATAACCCCCCTCTCTGCTTTTTTGCGAAACTATGTGCTCTGGTCAATTGCAGCCATACCTATTTGTTTTGTAAATTTCAATTTAAGTATCTTTATTATTGGAACAATCCTAGGTTTGATTGGCGGCGCACAAATGGTTTTCTATTTGGAACTATCTGATGCGGTAAGACCATTGGGAGTAGCAACTGCTTTACTTGGTTGGCTATGGACTTTTGAAGGATCGGCACAAGGGGTGGGTCAAGGAATTGGTGGTTGGATGTTCCAGCATTTAGGTATTCATACCCCATTCATATTTTCAGCGGTAACTGTATTTGTGGGATTAAATATTATTTATTTCAATAGAAAGTATTTACACAAGGCTAATCGTCCTATTTCTCAACTACAAGCAGAAAAAGCGATTTATGAAGATAGTATGGAAGGAAATTAATTAGCTGACTCAATGAGCAGCTAGATCCCAATTCTTGCCTAAACCGATATTAACCCCAAGTGGTACTGTTAATTTCACAGCATTAGACATTGCATCAATCACTAGCGGTTGTAATTTATCAACTTCCCCAGCGACTACTTCAAAAATTAACTCATCATGAACCTGTAATATCAATTGAGATTGTAATTTCTCTTGTTTGATTAAATTCTCAATTTTTACCATTGCTAGTTTAATAATATCGGCGGCAGAACCCTGAATTGGAGCATTTAAAGCCATGCGTTCCGCTGCTTCTCTTCTTTGTCGATTATCGCTATATAGATCAGGCAAATATCTTCTGCGGCCCAAAATAGTTTCGGTATATTCATGGGCTTTGGCTTGTTTTACTACTTCTTGTAAATAATCTCTAATGCCACCAAATCTTTCCATATATCGTTTCATTAAATCACTGGCCTCGGGAACGGATAAACCTAATTGTGCTGATAAACCAAAAGTAGATAATCCATAAGCTAGACCATAAGACATTGCTTTGATCTGTCTTCTCATATCACTACTTACCTCATTTGGCTTAACACCAAAAACTAAACCAGCAACAGCGTTGTGTAAATCCTCTCCCGATTCAAATGCTGCAATTAATCTTTTATCTGCGGATAGATGAGCCATTATTCTCATTTCAATTTGGGAATAATCAGCTGTCAATAACTGGCTATAAGGTTTTTTAACAGTGAAAGCAGTTCGAATTAATCTGCCTTCCCCTGTCCTTACCGGAATGTTTTGAAGGTTTGGGGCGATAGATGAGAGTCGACCAGTTGCCGCCACAGTTTGTTCCAAAGTGGTATGAATGCGACTATCAGTTTTAACTTCCTCTATTAACCCAGTTACAGTAGTAGCTAATTTGCTAATCTCTCTAACTCTCATCAAATGCTGCAAAACAGGATGATTAGTTTCTTCTAATAACCATTGCAAACTATCAGCATCAGTGGTGTATCCAGTTTTAATCTTTTTAGTTTTGGGTAGTTTCAACTCATCAAAAAGCACTACCTGTAATTGCTTGGGTGAATTGACATTAAATTCATGTCCAGCTGCTTTATATGCTCCTTTGACAGCTATCTCTACCTCTTCATTAAATGTTAAGGAAAGCTCCTCTAAAACCTTTTGATCTACTGTAATACCTCTCAACTCCATCGCAGCAATAACTTGAGATACTGGGAGTTCCAAATTTTCTAATAATTCAAATTGAGCTCTATCCTTTAATTCCCATTCCAAAATTTTTCCTACCCGATAAGTGAAGGCGGCCAAAGTTGGGTCAAATGCAGTAAACAGATCTAGCTGGGGAATTTCCGCTTCTAAGCCAAGATATTTACCGGTTAAATCTGCATAATCTAGATGTCTAGTTCCCGGATTCAATAAATAAGCAGATAATTGCAAATCTAAATAAAGATTTTGAATCTCTATATTGTTGGTAATTGCCCATTTCACAATAGGTTTACTAAAAAATAATATTTTCTTGATTTTAGAGGATAAAACTTCTCCGAATAACTCAATTGGTATTTGATATGCATTTTCCCCATCAAAACTTATGCCAACTGAAGAAATTTGTGGTACTCCAATTTCATCTAATTCAGATAAAGTTTCCACAGCTATAAATTCTTCAGTATTTAGTTTATTTAATAATTGCTGCTTAGATATTTTTTCTACTTTGATTTCTTTTTGCCAACTTGGTCGCTCTAGTTTAATTTGTACTTTATCTGAAACATTAACTAGTGGAGTTTCTTGTAAGAAATCCTCCCATTCATTTGGATTGGAAGAAAGATCTGGTTCGTTTTGATTTGCTGGCAAATTTGCTACTCGAGTGGCTAATGATCTAATTTCAAGTTTTTGATAAAGGTCTTGTAAATGTTTTTTATTTATACCTTCCCAGGCCAGATCTGATAATCCAATTTCTAAAGGTAAGTCATGACGCAATTGAGTCAAGATACGATTTAGTTTTACACTTTCAATTCCGGCACGAAGCGAGTCGCCTACTTTCCCAGTAATTTCATTCGCACTAGATAACAATTTATCTAATGAACCATATTCCACTATCCATTTAGTAGCAGTTTTTTCCCCCACACCCGGCAAAGAGGGTAAATTGTCACTTGGATCTCCCCGCAATGCTGCAAAGTCAGGATATTGCGTTGGTGTTAAACCATATTTTTCTTCAATTGCTTTGGGTGTCATCCGAGCTAATTCAGTTACCCCTTTTTTGGGATAAAGCACAGTTACATTTTCATTTACAAGTTGAAAGGAATCACGATCACCAGTGCAAATTAAAACTTGAGCATTGCCCTGACATTCACTTGCCATGGTGGCAATGATGTCATCTGCTTCAAAACCTTCCATAGAAAAATGTTTTATGCCAAATCCTTCTACCAATTTAAAAAGTAAATCCATTTGGGCTTTGAATTCATCAGGAGTTTTGGCTCTTTGTGCTTTATATTCGGGAAACATTTCGGATCGAAAAGTTTTTCGAGATAAATCAAAAGCTACCGCCACATGTGTTGGCTTTTCACTTGTTAAAAGACCTGTGAGCATGGAGGAAAAACCATAAAGCACATTAGTGGGTTGACCTTGATTAGTGGTGAAGTTTTCAACGGGCAGTGCATAAAAAGCTCTAAACGCCATAGAGTGTCCATCAATTAATAATAATTTTGCTCCACTTTTCGCATTTTTAGAGGTTGCCACGAGGTTGAGTCTAGAATATGGGATATGGGAAACCAACCAGCCGAGATTGATTACATGGAGATTTTAAAATCCCGTGGCTTTGGAGCACTAGATCAAAAAATGGGAATTGAAATATTGGAAGCATCCCCTTATAAAATGGTGGGGAAAATGCCGGTATCTGGAAATACTCAGGCAGTTGGTTTATTACATGGTGGTGCTAATGTGGTTTTAGCAGAATCTTTAGGTTCAATTGCTACCGCACTTCATGCAGGGCTAGATCGAAGAATAGTTGGTATTGATATCAACGCTACTCATCACAAAGCAGCAACTGAAGGCTTTGTAACTGGAGTAGCAACCCCAATTTCACTAGGAAAAACTTTGTGTTCCTATCAAATTGAAATTACCAATGAAAAAGGTGAACGAACCTGTACCGCTCGGCTAACTTGTTTGATTCTTGCAGAACGTTAATTTGAAAGAAATAAATTAAGCGTGTGCGCCAGTTCCTAGATAAGCCTCTTTTACCGCTGGATCATTTAACAAATCTTTAGCTGGTGCCTCTTTTACCACCGATCCAGTTTCCAAAATATAAGCACGGTGGGCTCTTTGCAAAGCTTGTTGTGCATTTTGCTCTACCAATAAAATGGTAGTCCCCTGGTTATTAATTTCAGTAATAATTCTAAATATATTTTGAATCATCATAGGTGCTAGTCCCATAGATGGTTCATCTAACAACAATAATTTGGGTCTGGCCATTAGTGCACGTCCAATTGCCAACATTTGTTGTTCTCCACCTGAAAGAGTTCCACCGGCTTGAGAGATTCTTTCTTTTAGACGAGG
>OMHY01000014.1 GCA_900298985.1 Streptomycetaceae bacterium | reverse complement strand
TTTTTAGAATTGGCTTTTTATTATCTCCAAACCAGGTGATCCAATTTTTTCCATTTTTTCTTCCCACCAAAATTTCAGGAACAACTATTTTTGAGATCTCGTTTTCATCAAAAGAGAAGGAGGTAAACAAGATTGGGCCACTACCACTACCTTTTACCTCATTAATTATCTCTGTTTGATTTAAGAATTCTTGCCACCAAATTCTGGCATCTGCAAATCGATTACTTCCTATGAATTCTTTGCTCGCCAACTCTCCAAATCCAACAAAGCCATCATTTGATCTAATCCAATTTGCGGATAGTGGAAAATCAGTTTCAATATGATTTAGGGGAGCGAATTCATTTATAGATTCAGTGTAAACCTGAAAAGTCATATAACTACTTATCTAACTTTCTTAGAAATGAAACTAATTGATTGAGTAGCAATTGCAATCTTTAAAAATTCACCAATTAAAAATGGGTAAAAACCAAATTGCAGGGCCCAACCCATATTTTTTCCAGTATATATTTTCAACCAAGTTACACCTAAAGTAAAAATTACAACTTCCCCTACAAGTAATACAAAAAGGGTATTGAACCAAATGGAATTGATAAATTTCTTTTGTTTCAATTTTTGCTTTACAAAGTAAGTCGTTAGATAAGAAATAACTGCGCTTGCTAGCCACATTCCCACCAAATAACCACCGGTGGGTCCCGCGATGTGTTTCCAACCGGAGCCTCCGCCTGCAAAAAAAGGCAAACCCAAAAAGGCACTAATTAAATAGGTCAGATAAGTTAAATTAGAGAGAGTAAAACCATAGGTTGAACCTATTAATAACACACCTAAAGTTTGACCAGTGATAGGTACCGGAGATCCTGGAAACGGAACTGAAATTTGAGAAAGTGCTGCTAAAAAAGCAACCCCTGTAAAAACTAAAATCAGATTCAATGCCAAAGATTGTGTTTTTGATTGAGTCTTTGAAAGGCTTTTAGAGATTACATTTGAAACAAGAGAATAACTTTCCATAGGGCTAACTTTATTGCTTTAATCACTTTACTTCCAAGTAAGCACTTAATTTTGCTTGAAATCATTAGGTTAAGTTGCTTATATTGAGGGTTGGCACAACAATTAGAACATGTCCCGCGCAGATTTAGGTAAAGAGCCAAATGAGGTAGCTCAAATGTTTGATGGCGTGGCAAAAAGATATGACTTATTAAATGATTTGCTTTCTTTATGGCGGACAAAATCTTGGCGCAAAAGGGCGACAAAAATTATGGCACCAAAACCAGGAATGGAAATTCTAGACATTGCTGCTGGCACCGGTACCTCTTCTCGTCCCCTGGCGGATAAAGGTGCAAAGGTAATCCCGCTTGATTTTTCGAAAGGAATGTTAGAAGCAGGAAGAAAAAGACATCCTGATCTTCCATTTACTTTTGGAGATGCATTAAACCTTCCTTTTCCAGATAATAAATTTGATTTAACTACAATTTCATTTGGACTACGAAATACTAATGATGTACAAAGTGCATTAGCGGAAAGTTACCGAGTTACTAAATCAGGTGGCCGTATTGTGATTGTAGAATTTTCTCAACCTACCAATTCCTTTTTTAGAAATATTTATCGCAAATATTTATTAGCAGCCATTCCCCCGATTGCTCGAAAATTTTCATCAAATCCCGATGCTTACATTTACCTTTCGGAATCAATATTGGCTTGGCCAGATCAAAAATTATTGGCACAGATTATGCAAACTGCCGGGTGGGATAGCGTCCGCTGGAGAAATTTCACCGGTGGTATCGTGGCGGTACACATTGGATATAAAAACTAGAGTTTTCTAGTAGTTTTATTGCCTCCCTGTGAGGTCTGCCACTAGCGGGTAATTGCAATACTTCAGATAACAAAGTTTTTCTCCTTTCGGATTTAGCTTGAACCACCCAAACCCCCTAGAATCAGGCGCGTGAACCCTTATGTTCCGATTTTTGTAATGCTGGCTATAGGTTTTGGATTCGCCGCATTTTCAGTTGTAGCGGCGGTATTGAGTGGTCCAAAAAGATATAACCGTGCGAAATTATCTGCATATGAATGTGGCATTGAACCATCACCACAAGCAGCTGGAGGTGGAAGATTTCCAGTTAAATATTTTTTAACTGCAATGCTATTTATAGTTTTTGATATTGAAATTGTATTTTTATATCCCTGGGCAGTCTCTTTTAATCAATTGGGATTGTTTGGATTAATTGAAATGGCAATATTTATTGCAACTGTTTTTGTTGCTTATGCATATATTTGGCGGCGTGGCGGACTGGAATGGGATTAAAAAATGGGAATTGAAGAAAAACTTCCGGCCGGAATCGCACTAACCACAGTAGAAAATCTTGCTGGTTATATGCGCAAGAATTCTTTATGGCCAGCAACATTTGGTTTAGCTTGTTGTGCAATTGAAATGATGGCGGTAGGTGCTGGTCGATTTGATATTTCTAGATTTGGTATGGAAGTTTTTCGTGCTTCTCCGCGCCAAGCTGATTTAATGATTGTTGCGGGAAGAGTTTCAAACAAAATGGCTCCAGTCTTGAGACAAATCTATGATCAAATGGCTGCACCAAAATGGGTTATATCTATGGGTGCTTGTGCATCTTCCGGTGGAATGTTTAACAACTATGCAATTGTGCAGGGTGTTGATCACGTCGTTCCAGTTGATATTTATTTACCAGGATGTCCACCTAGACCAGAAATGTTGTTGGATGCAATTTTGAAATTGCATGAACAAATATCTGATACCAAATTAGGTGTTAATAGAGAAAGAGTAATTAAAGAAGTTGAAGCAGCGATGATGGCTGCTACTCCTTTACATCAAATAAATGGATCAATTAGATAATTAAAGAGAATATAGAAGAGAATACAAATAAATGGAATCAAATATTAACTCTCCTTTTGCAGAGCAACAGGGAGCTTTTGGTACTCAAACCTCTGGGGATACTTCCGGTTTTGGGGGAGTTGTAAAAAGTGCTCCCACTTTTGGTTCTAGCTCTAGACCTTTTGGTTCTTATTTTGATGATATTGCAGATAACTTAGAGAGAGCTTATTCCGAATTTCGCGATGGCATTGAAAAAATAGTAGTTGATCGCGGTGAATTAACTATTCAAGTTAAAGCTGATCATTTATTGGAAATTGCACAAATTTTGCGAGACCAACTTAGATTTGAATATTGTTTAGGGGTAAATGGTGTTCATTATCCAGAGGATGTAAATAGAGAATTACATGCAGTATATCCATTGCTTTCTATGACTAATAATCAAAGGGTGAGATTGGAAGTTTGTGTATCTGACTCCAATCCACACATTCCTTCTCTAGTTTCTATTTATCCAGGAAATAACTGGCATGAAAGAGAAACTTATGACATGTTTGGAATTATTTTTGATGGTCATCCGGCTCTCATGAGAATATTGATGCCAGATGATTGGCAGGGACATCCGCAAAGAAAAGATTATCCATTGGGTGGTATCCCAGTTGAATATAAAGGTGCAACTACACCACCTCCTTCAGATCGGAGGTCATATCGATGAGTAATTTCACTGAAAATGATTATGCCTCCAGTAGACAAACAACTGAAGGTCCAATCTTTGATGTAACTGGCGGAGATTGGGATTCTCTAGTAACTGAAATTGGTGCAAGTAAAGAAGAACGAGTGGTTGTAAACATGGGACCACAACATCCTTCTACCCATGGTGTACTTAGAATTGTTTTAGAACTTGAAGGTGAAACAGTCAAAGAGGCACGTGCTGGTATTGGATATTTACATACTGGAATTGAAAAGACCACTGAATTTCGAAATTGGACTCAAGGAACTACTTTAGTTACCAGAATGGATTATTTAGCTCCTATTTTTAATGAAACTGCTTATTGTTTAGCAGTTGAAAAACTATTAAATATTACAGATCAAATTCCAGAAAAAGCGCAAGTTATTAGAGTGATGATGATGGAATTCAATAGAATTTCATCTCACATGGTTGCACTTGGAACTGGTGCACTAGAGTTAGGTGCACTTTCTCCAATGATTTTTGCATTCCGGGAAAGAGAAAAAGTTCTAGATATTTTTGAAATGTTCTCTGGGCTTAGAATGAATATGGCTTACATCCGACCAGGTGGAGTTGCTCAGGATGTGCCAGAAGGTGGCATTGAAAAAGTTAGAGAAACAGTAAAATACTTAAGAGAAAACTTTAAAGACAATTCCACACTATTAATTGGTAATTCTATTTGGATTGCCCGCACCAAAGGTATTGGTTATTTAGATTTAGCAGGATGCACCGCACTTGGAATTACAGGTCCGGTATTACGTGCAACTGGATTGCCTTGGGATTTGCGAAAAACTCAACCATATTGTGGGTATGAAAATTATGATTTTGATGTAGTCACAACCGATACTGCAGATGTCTATGGAAGATTTTTGGTTCGAATGAATGAGCTAGAACAATCACTTCGCATTATTGAACAATGTGCAGACAAATTAGAAAAATTGGAAAAAGCACCAGTGATGGTAGCAGATAAGAAAATTGCTTGGCCGGCTCAACTTTCAGTTGGCAGTGATGGAATGGGTAATTCATTAGAACACATTAGACAAATAATGGGAACTTCGATGGAATCTTTAATTCATCATTTTAAATTAGTGACTGAAGGTTTTAGAGTCCCAGCTGGGCAGGCATACGCTGCTGTCGAATCTCCACGTGGAGAAACTGGAGTTCATGCTGTTTCTGACGGAGGTACTAGACCTTATCGAATTCATTTCCGCGAACCTTCATTTAATAATTTGCAATCAGTAGCTGCGATGTGTGAAGGCTCAATGATTGCAGACATTATTGGTGCAATTGCTTCTATTGATCCAGTTATGGGAGGGGTTGATCGTTAATGAGTGCTTTGTATAAATTTACTGACAAAGAATTACAAGAGATGGATAGTGTCATTGCGCGATATCCAAAACCACGTTCCGCAATCATGCCACTCCTTCATTACATTCAATCATTAGATGGATATGTGACATCTCGTGGTATTGAAATCATTGCAGAAAAATTAAATATTGCAGAGGCAGAAGTTACTGCAGTTTCCACTTTCTATACTCAATATAAATCAGAACCAGTTGGTGAATATCATATTGGGATTTGCACCAATACTTTGTGTGCAATTATGGGTGGAGATGCAATTCATGATTCAGTAGCAAATTATTTAGGCATAGAATGTAATCAAAAAACTGCTGATGGAAAAATCTCACTTGAAAGCGTGGAATGTAATGCTGCTTGTGATTATGCACCTGTGGTAATGGTAAATTGGGAATTTTTTGATAATCAAACTCCACAATCAGTAAGAGAAATGATAGATCAAATTAATGATGGCAAACCACCAGTTCCTACTCGAGGACCCAAAAAACTTCCTACTTGGAAAGAAAATTCAAGAACTCTTGCCGGTTTTGATGATGGTTTAGCTCACCAAGGTGTGCAAGCAGGTCCGGCATCGCTTGCTGGTTTAAAAATTGCCAAAGGAGATAAATAAATTATGGCAACTAAATTAACTCCAGTCTTAAGTGCAAATTGGGATGAGAAAGATTCATTTACCCTAGAAGGTTATCAAAGACATGATGGATATAAAGGTTTGAAAAAAGCACTCGCTAAAGAACCTGATGAAATTATTAATTTGATTAAAGAATCTGGTTTAAGAGGTAGAGGTGGTGCCGGATTTCCTACTGGAAATAAATGGGGCTTTATTCCACAAAATGATGGTAAAGAACATTATCTAGTAGTGAATGCGGATGAATCTGAACCAGGTACTTGTAAAGATATGCCGCTATTAATGGCTAATCCACATGTATTAATTGAAGGAATAATTATTGCTTCTTATGCAATTAGAGCAAACCATGCTTTTATTTATGTACGCGGTGAAGTTGCACATGTAATTCGCAGATTGCAAAAAGCAATAGCAGAAAGTTATGAAGCTGGTTATCTAGGAAAAAATATTTTGGGCAAAGGTTTTAATTTGGAATTAACTTTGCATTGTGGTGCCGGTGCTTATATATGTGGCGAAGAAACCGCTCTTTTAGATTCGCTCGAAGGTTATAGAGGACAACCAAGATTGCGTCCACCATTTCCCGCTATTGCTGGGCTGTATGCAAAACCAACTGTAGTAAACAATGTGGAATCAATCGCATCAGTACCTGCAATTGTTAATAAAGGTGTGGAGTGGTTTTCCAAATTGGGGACTGAAAAGAGTAAAGGATTCACACTTTATTCTTTAAGTGGCCACGTAAATAAACCAGGACAATATGAAGCGGCTTTAGGGATTACTTTGCGTGAATTATTGGAGATGGCAGGTGGAGTTCGTACCGGCCATCAATTGAAATTCTGGACTCCAGGTGGCTCTTCTACCCCAATGTTTACTTCTGACCATTTAGATGTACCTCTTGATTATGAAGGGGTTTCAGCTGCTGGATCAATGCTCGGAACAAAAGCACTTCAAATTTTTGATGAAACTACCTGTGTAGTTAGAGCTACATTGCGCTGGGTTGAGTTTTATAAACATGAATCATGCGGAAAATGCACACCATGTAGAGAAGGAACTTGGTGGTTAAAACAAATGTTGCATGATTTAGAAGATGGTAAAGGTACTCCGGAAGATTTAGAAAAAATGTTAGATCTTTGTGACAATATTGCAGGTAGATCTTTTTGTGCATTAGCAGATGGAGCGGTTGCACCAATTTTGTCCTCTATGAAATATTTCCGAGAGGAATATATTCAACATCAAAAACTTGGTAAGTGTCCTTTTGACCCAATTGAATCTACATTATTCGCTGATCAAATTAAATCAAATTTGGTGGGAGCATAAATGGCTACTAAAGTAGAAAATAAAACTACTGACTCTCAAACTTCTGAGGCGCAAGTTGAGTTAGTAACTTTAGTAATTGATGGCTTTGAAGTGACTGTTCCAAAAGGAACTTTAGTGATCAGGGCAGCAGAAAAATTAGGAATTCAAATTCCACGTTTTTGTGATCATCCATTATTAGATCCTGCCGGAGCATGTCGCCAATGTTTAGTAGATATTGAAATCAATGGTCGTGCATTTCCCAAACCACAAGCCTCTTGCACTATTCCAGTTGAAAATGGCATGATTGTAAAAACTCAATTAACTTCACCGGTGGCAGATAAAGCACAAAAAGGCATCATGGAGTTATTGTTAATCAATCACCCATTGGATTGCCCAGTATGTGACAAAGGTGGGGAGTGTCCACTTCAAAATCAAGCTATGAGCAACGGTTATGCCGAATCTAGATTTGATGGGGAGAAGCGAGTATTTGAAAAACCCGTACCTATTTCTTCCCAAGTTTATTTAGATCGAGAAAGGTGTGTGCTTTGCGCACGTTGCACCAGATTTTCTAATCAAATTGCCGGCGATCCATTTATTACATTAAATGAACGTGGAGCTTTGCAACAAGTTGGTATTTATGAAGAAAAACCATTTGAATCATATTTTTCTGGCAACACCATTCAAATCTGTCCGGTAGGTGCATTAACCAGTGCTGCTTACAGATTTAACTCAAGACCTTTTGATATTTCCTCTACTCCTTCTGCTTGTGAGCATTGTGCCTCTGGTTGTTCTCTTCGCACCGATATCCGTCATGAAAAAGTACAAAGAAGATTAGCCGGAGAAGACAGTGCAGCAAATGAAGAGTGGAACTGTGATAAAGGAAGATTTGCTTTTACCTATTTGACCTCCCCATAGAGAATTCAAAAT
>OMHY01000013.1 GCA_900298985.1 Streptomycetaceae bacterium | reverse complement strand
GATCGTCGGCAGCGTCAGATGTGTATAAGAGACAGATGAAAATATTTTAGCTCTTGCTGGAACTATGGGAGGTGCTTCCTCAGAAATTAGTGAATCTACAGTTCGCATCGCTTTGGAAGGTGCACACTTTATACCCAATGCAGTGGCTTTAAATTCTAGAGTACATAGATTATCTACTGAAGCTTCTCGCAGATTAGAAAGAGGAGTTGATCCCAAGTTAGCTAAAATCGCAACTTCTCGTGGTATTGATCTATTGATTAAATTAGGTAGTGCCAAATATTTAGGCACAAATTCAGTGGAAACACCTTTTACTCCAACAATCATTGAATTAGATCCGAAATTTGTTGATAAATATTTATCTTTAGAGTTGGAAACCGCAACTATTAGAGAGAAATTAGAACAAATTGGTTGCCAAATCTCAACTAGCCAACCTTGGAAAATAACTGTGCCAAGTTGGCGCCCAGATCTAAATGTAAAAGAGGATTTAGTGGAGGAGATTGCTCGCTTGGTTGGATATGACAAGATTCCATCCAGACTGCCTATTGCTCGAAGCGGCGCTTGGCTAACAACTTTCCAAATTCGCAAGAGAGAAATTGCTAAATATTTAGTAGCCAAAGGTTTTACTGAGGTTTTGAATTTTCCATTTACCAATAAAGAAATTTTGGCGGAACTTGGTTTTGTTGGGCTGAGAGCTGATGGATTCATAGTGGCAAATCCAATTTCCGAAGAATATCCGATGTTTCGCACTCATATTCTTCCTGGTCTTTTGGAAACCGCTCTTCGAAATAAAAATAGAGGGGTTAATTCCATAGCGATATTTGAAATTGGAACTTTTGCTCGCGGTCCACTGCCAGAAAATCCTCTAAACACAAATGAAATACCTACCTCCCAAAAACCAACTGAAGAGGTATTGCAAAAAATCTTTGCTTCAATTCCAAATCAACCAACTATGGTGGCTGGTTTGGTTGGAGATTCCTTAGAGCAATCTGGTTGGTGGGGAAAAGGAAAGGATTTCACTTGGGAAGACTCTATTTCCTTAGTTGCTGAAATTCTTTCTCAATTGAAAATTAATTTTCAAATTACTCAAGTTGAGCTAGCGCCATGGCATCCTGGTCGTTGCGCTGAATTTAGAGTAGATGGGGTTTTATTGGCACATGCTGGTCAATTACATCCAAAAGCAGCACAAAAATATGGATTGCCAAGCACTGCTACCGCTTTTGGAATTATTTTAGATAATCTGCCAGAGCGAAAAATTGTGCAAAGCAAATCTATTAATACTCTGCCAGCGACAATTCAAGATGTCTCTTTGACTATACCTACGGGAGTTTTATCTTCTCAAGTCGAGGCAGCCTTATTGCAAGGAGCAGGGGAGTTAATCGAATCTGTAAAAGTTTTTGATCGTTATGAAAATCCAGAAACTGGAGAGGTATCACTTGGTTTTACCCTCACCTTCCGCAGTCCTGATAAAACCCTTACAAATGAAGAGGTTTCCATTTATCGGGAACAAGCTGTCGCCTTCGCTAGCGCTGAATTGGGTGTGAAAATCCGAACAATTTAGCAAGTTTATTTCTGCATATTTATACATTTATTTTGCATAAATATGCTAAGACCTGATATCTTTATCATATGAATATCGGGATAATTGGCGCTAGTGGCTATGCCGGCGGAGAGTTAATCAGGCTGCTACAAAACCATCCGGAGTTCAATATTGAATATCTAGCAGCACATTCACAAGCGGGTGAAAAAGTAATTTTTGCCCATCCACATTTAACTGATTATTGCGATCAAGTATTTTCTGAAATTTCCGTAGAAAAACTTAATGAGCTTGATCTGCTCTTCTTTTCACTTCCTCATGGAACGTCTGCTTCTCTAATTAAACAAGTTAATCCAGATAAGTTTATTGTAGATATTGGTGCTGATTTTAGATTAGCAAATCCCTTATCCTGGAAGAAATATTATGGTACTGAATATGCTGGAAAATGGGTTTATGGTTTAGTTGATCTACCCGGGCAGATAGATAAAATAAAGCACACAAAGCAGGTAGCTAATCCAGGTTGTTATGCAACTGCAATTGAACTTTCGGCAGCACCATTAGTTTCTAATAATCTTATAAATCAAACTGATATAACTGTAGTTGCAGCCTCAGGTACTACCGGGGCGGGTAGAGCAGTTAAATCAAATCTATTGGCTGCTGAATCTACAAATTCTCTTAGTTCTTACAAATTTGGAGGAGTCCATCAACACACTCCAGAAATTGAAGAGACTTTGACCAGCATAAACAACCAAAATACTAAGATTTCATTTACTCCAATTTTGGCACCTATGCCGAGGGGAATACTCTCTACCTTGAGCGCCACCTTGAATAAAAAAATTGATATTTCTGCCTTAAGAGAATTAATTTTAAAGTTTTACGAAAATAGTTCCGATGTAAAGTTGCTGCCAGAAGGGATGATGCCGCAAACCAATTCAGTTCTAGGAAGTAACCATGTACTTCTCCAAGTAGCAATTGATGAACATACTAATCGAGTTCTAGTTTCAGCCGCAATTGATAATCTAACCAAAGGTGCGGCTGGTCAGGCGATTCAAAATGCCAATTTAATCTCTGGATTCCCTATCAACTTGGGTCTTAATCAAATTGGACTTGGCAGATGATTGTTATTAAATATGGGGGAAGTACTTTAAGTTCTCAAGAAAATACTATTCTGCAGGAGATATCACAACTGCACCAAGCAGGTGAAAAAATAGTTGTGGTGCATGGAGGAGCAGCTTTAGTGAATGAGGAGCTGGCCTATCACAAGGTGGAAACTAAAATGATTGATGGTTTTCGATACACAGATAAAACTACAATGGAAATTGTCCAAAGAGTCTTATCTGGCCAGGTATTGCGAAATCTAGTAAATGAATTAATTGGTTTTGGTTGTAATGCTGTAGGTCTTACCTCCGGCGATGGTGAAATGATTCGAGTACGTAAAATGCAAAGAAATCACAAAGGTGAAAAAACTGATTTTGGCTTAGTAGGTGAAGTTGAAAGCACTAATCCCAACCTTTTATTGAGTTTGCTCAATGCTGGTTATTTACCTGTGGTTTCACCAGTTGGTACCAGTGCTGCAGGTGAGGCTATGAATTTGAACGGCGATCTAGCCGCCGGAGCTGTTGGCGCAATGTTAAATGCAAATGAAGTAATTTTTTTAACAGATGTAGCAGGAATTTATCGAGATTACCCAAATCCTGATTCCCTAATTTCAAATATCACTCTATCGCAAATTCAAGACCTCCTTCCAAGTTTGGCAACAGGAATGATTCCCAAAGTCAAATCTCTTATTTCCGCATTAGAAGGTGGAGCAAAAAAGGTAAGAATTGCAGATGGCAGAGTTCCCGGAATAATAAAACAAGCTCTAACAAATCAAGTTGGAACGGTAGTGATTAAATGAGTTCAATTAAGAATAAAAATGCTTTGCTGCAAGATAGATGGCAGGATGTAATGCAAAATAATTATGGCACTCCGGATTTGGCGGTGTCAAAGGGGCGAGGAAATTATTTATTTGGAGTGGATGGTAGAAATTATTTAGATCTAATTGGAGGTATAGCCACAAACATAATTGGCCATTCTCACCGCAATGTTGTAAAAGCTATTTCCAAGCAAGCTAAAACTCTTGATCACACTAGCAATTTATATATTCATGATGCTGGATTGAAGTTGGCAGAAAAGTTAAGAGAGCTTACTGGTAGTGAAGAGGTACAGGTATTTTTTGCAAACTCGGGCGCGGAGGTAAATGAAGCAGCATTTAAAATTGCTAGATTAACCGGTAAAGAAAGAGTAATTGCAACATCTGGTGGATTTCATGGACGAACTATTGGAGCGTTATCTTTAACAGGACAAAATGCAAAACGAGAACCTTTTAAGCCGCTATTGAAGAAAATAGATTTTGTACCTTTTAATGATTTAACAGCACTTGAATTCCAATTGATAGAAAATAATAAAAATACCGCCGCTTTTATTGTGGAACCCATTCAGGGAGAGAATGGGGTAGTAGTTCCATCTGATGGGTATCTGGCAAATGCAAGGAAACTGACTGAAAAATATGGGGCTCTTTTAATAATCGACTCAGTTCAAACTGGAATGGGTCGAACCGGAACTTGGTTTGGATATGAATCAGAAAAAATTACTCCAGATGTTGTGACTTTAGCAAAAGGCCTGGGTGGTGGACTTCCCATGGGGGCGATGTTGGTATTTCCTTCAGTAAAAAATAAGTTCACTCCGGGTTCTCATGGCTCTACCTTTGGCGGAAATCCAATATGTTCTGCCGCAGCTTTAGCCACCATTAAGGAAATTGAAAATCATCAATATTTACATTGGGCCATTCAAATGGAAAACAAGATTAAAAGTCAGATTGGAAAAATATCTGGTATTTCACAAGTGCGAGGCAAAGGATTATTAATTGGAATTGGTTTTGAACATCCAATTGCCAAGAAAATTCAAAGCAAATTGCGATATGAGGGAATATTAGTTGGAGTGAGCAATGATTATTTGATTCGTATAGCACCTCCACTAACTATTAAAAACAAAGAAATTGATCGGTTTGCATTAACTTTGCAGCAGATATTGGCTAGAGAATCAAAACTGTCCAATTTAAAGGTGAATGCTAATGCCTAGTCAAAATAAAAAAATTAGACCAGCGACTAAAGGTTCTATCAGAGAGATTGGTGGTGCAGCCCGCAGAGCCTTCATTAAGGAATTGATTCAAAGTGGGAAAATCCACTCTCATGCACAACTAGAGGAATTACTAAAAACGGAGGGTATTAACGTTACCCAAGCAACTATTAGTAGAGATTTAGAAGCAATTGGTGCCTATAGATCTAGAAGTGAGAATTCAGAATTAATCTATCGGCTGGATTCAAATAATATTGCTGAAAAATCTGATTCTGCTATCTCAATAAAGTCAGTCAAAAATTCCGCCAATATTTTACTTATCACTACCAACCCTGGTGCAGCCTCAATTTTAGCTGCCCAAATTGATCGGAAAATTATGCAAAATCATCTGCGCCATTGCCTAGGAACTTTAGCGGGAGATGACACGGTAATGATTTTAATGGAGGAAAACTCGATAAATAAAGCGGTCTATGAGCTTTCTGAGGTCTATCCAGAAATAATTCAAATTTATAAAGTAAATGATCAATCAAAAAAAGTAAGAGGTAGAAAATGAGTCTTTGGGGTGGAAGATTTAGTCAACAACCAGATCAAGTAATGCAAAATCTATCTCGTAGTGTGCAATTTGATTATCGACTTGCTCCTTATGATGTTCTAATCAATATTGAAAATGTAAAGAATTTGATTGATCTTGGAGTTATAAAAAATGGAAACGGAGAGGTAGTTCTAGCGGGTTTAAAAGCTTTGCTTGCAGAAATAAACTCTGGAACTTTCCAAATTATTGATAGCGATGAGGATATTCATAGTGCAGTTGAGCGAAATCTAATCTCTAAAATCGGTGAAATAGGTGGCTCAATACGTGCTGGAAGATCTCGAAATGACTTAGTGGCATCTGCATTCAAACTATATATCTATAAGGAATTTGAACACCTTTTTGAAGAGGTAAAGAAACTAACAATAGCTTTATTATCACAGGCAGAAAAAATGGAAGGTGTTATTTCACCGGGTTTTACCCATTTGCAACATGCTCAGCCAGTAGCTTTCTCTCAAGAATTATCCAAACATTGCTATGCATTAATTAGGGATTGTGAACAAATAAATAATTGGCGTATCCAAAATGCTTATTTGCCATTTGGATCAGGAGCATTGAGTGGTTCCTCCTTAATTGCCTACCCTGAAAATATAGCCAAAGCGCTAGGAATGAAAGACAGTGTGCAAAATTCTATAGATGGGGTAAGTGATCGAGATTTTGTAGCAAGTGCATTATTTATAATGACAATGATTGGAATACATTTATCTAAGATGGGGGAGGAATTCATTTTGTATTCCTCAACTGAATTTAGTTGGGCAACTTTGCCAGATGCTTTTTCCACTGGTTCTAGCATTATGCCGCAAAAGAAAAATCCAGATGTGGCGGAGTTAGCTCGTGGTAAGTCTGGTCGCTTAATTGGAAATTTAGCTGGATTCTTGGCAACTCTAAAAGCATTACCTTTTGCTTATAACCGGGATCTACAAGAAGATAAAGAACCAATCTTTGATTCCTTTAATACATTGAATTTACTCCTACCTGCAATGACTGGTTTAGTTTTAGGTATGAAATTTCATCCTGAAAAGATTTCGGCAAAGGTTACCGCTGGTTATTCCCTAGCAACTGAAATCGCAGATTATTTATCATTAAAACAAGTTCCATTTAATCAAGCTCATGAAATAGCTGGCAAGGTAGTGAAATATGCGGAGAGTCAAGGTTTGGAATTATCCGATTTAAAAACTTCAGATTTACAATCAATAGATACGAGATTAGATGAAGATTTGCTGGTGAAATTAACCCCACAAGGTGCCTTAAACTCCAGAACTTCAAAATTAAGCAGTGGTCCAAATGCGGTAAAACAACAGTTAAATACACTCCGGAATACTTTAGAACAGTTAAACTTATCTATTATTTCTTGAATAGGATATGAAAATTTAAGGAGATGAGTTGAGTTTGGCACAAATAATTCCAGCTGTAGACCTACTAGCCGATTTAAAGTGGCGTGGGTTGATAGCTCAGACCACAGATTTGGAATCCCTAAAGGCTGAACTGAATAAAGGTCCAATCTCGTTTTACATTGGTTTTGATCCAACCGCACCTTCCTTACATGTGGGAAATTTAGTGGTATTACTGGTCATGTGCCGATTACAGATGGCAGGACACAAACCTTTTCCACTTGTAGGCGGGGCTACAGGGTTAATTGGTGATCCCTCCGGAAGAAATGAAGAGAGAAATTTAAATGACACCTCGATAGTGGAGCAGTGGGTAGAGCGGTTAAAAGGACAACTAGCTAAATTTCTTGATTTCAACACCAGTGCAAATGGAGCGGTACTAGTTAACAATTTGGATTGGACTAAAGATGTTTCAGCATTGAGTTTTCTGCGTGATATTGGAAAACATTTCTCAGTAAATGCAATGTTAGCGAAAGACAGTGTGGCTAATAGGTTAGAAAGTGGTGGTATTTCCTACACTGAATTTTCCTATCAAGTTTTACAGGCTTTTGATTATTTAGAACTTTATCGTAGACATCAAGTGAAATTGCAATTAGGTGGAAGTGATCAATGGGGAAATATAGTTGCAGGTTTAGATTTAATTAGAAGAATTGAAGGTGGCAGCGCCCATGTAATAACTATTCCATTGCTTACTAAGAGTGATGGTACTAAATTTGGTAAAACAGCTTCTGGCGCTGTCTGGTTAGATCCTAATATGACTTCACCTTACGCTTTTTATCAATATTGGGTAAATAGCGATGATGCGGATATGGAAAATCTATTAAAAGTTTTTTCTTTTAAATCCAAGAAAGAAATTGAAGAGATTTTAATTGAATTTAGAGATAATCCGGGTTCCAGAGGTGCACAAAAATCTTTGGCCTTTGAATTAACTTCTTTAGTGCACGGTGAAAAAGTGGCAATTGAAATCGAGAAAGTTTCCCAGGCTTTATTTGGCCAGGAAGAATTAGAAAATTTGGATAGTGAAGCATTGTTACAAGCAGCTCAAACAATACCTAATGTGAGAATTACTTCTTTTCCGTTAAATATTTCAGATGCTTTTGTGGAATCAGGTTTAGTGAAATCTAAATCTGAGGTAAAAAGGTTTATACAAGGCGGCGGTCTTTATTTAAATAATAAAAAAATAGAAAACCTTGATCAGTCTATAAATAAAGAGGATTTAATCTCAGAAAAAGTAGCGATTTTACGCGTGGGGAAGAAGAATTTAGGGGCGCTGCTTAATATTTGATAATTTTTTAATTGCTGAAACCCTTGTAAATCAATGGTTTTAGCACACTATCAGAGAGTGTCAGTCAAAATTAGGGAAAAAGTCCACCCTGTGGATAATGGGGTTGACGGATTGGGCCAATTTGACCCTATTGGTTCTATCTAGTATCTTTCTCAGTCTGCCCTGAAATTCCCCGGTTTTTGGCGTGTAATTACGCGTAAAAATCTGCTCTAATAAAGCAAATTTCAGGAACAGTTCGTACCTTGAGAACTCAACAACGTGCACAATCAATGCCAAAAAGTAGAAAGCCAATTTTAAATTGGCAATTCCTTTGTAGCGTTTGATTGCTCTAAAGTCAGCGTTTTACGCCTACTTTGTGCATCAACGTACAAAAAAACATTTGGTAAACGAATTTCGACAGTAGATTCGTTTGCGCCAGATCAACTTTCTATGGAGAGTTTGATCCTGGCTCAGGACGAACGCTGGCGGCGTGCTTAACACATGCAAGTCGAACGATGAAGTTCCTTCGGGGATGGATTAGTGGCGAACGGGTGAGGAACACG
>OMHY01000012.1 GCA_900298985.1 Streptomycetaceae bacterium | reverse complement strand
TCCCCAGAGAGAATTCAAAATCCATTAATCCGAAATGCTGCGGGAGAGTTAGAGGAAGCATCTTGGCCACAAGCAATAGCGTTAGCAGTAGCTGGTCTTAAAGGAAAAAGAAATGCAGTTCTTACTGGTGGGCGTTTAACAGTAGAAGATTCATATGCTTACTCAAAATTTGCACGCATAGTACTAAATACAAATGATATTGATTTTCGCGCTCGAAGCCATAGTGCTGAAGAAAGTGAATTCTTAGCTAAGCAAATTATATTTTCAAATACTGGATATAGAGATATTGACCAAAGTGATCGAGTAGTTTTGGTTGCATTTGAACCAGAGGATGAATCACCCATTGTATTTTTAAGACTTCGTAAAAATAATTTAAAGCGTAAATTAAAAATTACTACAATTTCATCTTATTTTTCCAGAGGCAGTGAAAAATTAAATGCAGAATACATTCCGGCTACAGCTGGAGATCAAATAACAGCTTTAAACAATTTAGGTGAACTTACCGCTAAATCTTTGATTTTGGTGGGAGAAAGAGCCGCCGAAACACCTGGGTTATTAAGTGCTATTTATCAATTAGCACAAAAAACAAATTGCAAAATTGGTTGGGTGCCACGCAGAGCGGGAGAACGTGGTGCATTGTTTGCAGGGGCAATGGGTAATTTGTTACCAGGTGGTCGCCCAGTATCTGAAAATTCTGCACGTATTGATATGCAAACAGTTTGGGGAGTAAATAATTTACCTGCAACAATTGGGCGTAGTACCTCTGAGATTCTTTCTGGATTAGTTACCGGCGAATTAGAAGGCCTATTAGTTGGTGGTCTAGATCCGATGGATATTGATGGGGATGCACTCAGCCAATTAGCTAGCAGTAAGAGTTTTATAGTATCTCTGGAAATAGCTCATTCCAGTGTTACCGCTTTAGCAGATGTAGTACTACCAGTCGCAGCGGTAACTGAGAAAAGTGGATCATTTCAAGATTGGCAAGGCAAATCTAGAAAATTTACCAAAGCAGTTGTTTCTGCAACTTTGCGCAGTGATTGTCGCGTACTAACTTTGCTCTCAGAGGCATTTGGAAAATCAATTGGATTAACTTCTGTTTCCGCTGCAGGAAAAGAAATTGAAAGTATTGGGATTTGGGATGGAGAAAAAGTTGAATACATTTCACAAAACTCTCTCCCTAACTCGCAAAATAATAGTTACCTACTTGATTCCCATCGTGCATTGTTAGATTGCGGCTCACTCCAAATTGGAGAAGACAATTTAGCTCAAACTGCACGCCCAGCAGTTGCTTATATAAATCAAAACACTGCAAATAAAATTGGAATTAATGATGGAGAGAAAATTAAAATCTCATCAGAGCGAGGCGAAATATTTTTGCCAGTTGCTGTGGTACCTGCTGCGGAAAATTGCCTAACAGTGATGAGAAATTCAATTGGTTCTCAAGTAATTAATTCACTTGGTTTAGTCAGCGGAGAAGTAAAGGTGGTTAAAGCATGAATGCTTCTTCATTAATTGGAAAAGATCCCGGGTGGATTATTCTGCTTAAAGGAATTTTAGTATTTGCAGTTTGTGTAGTTTTTACGATTCTTTCAGTATGGGGGGAACGTAGAATTGTGGCTCGAATGCAAATGCGACTTGGCCCAAACCGAGTTGGTCCATTTGGAATAATTCAAGGTCTAGCAGATGGAGTTAAATTAGCGCTCAAGGAAGATATTATTCCGGAAGCGGCAGATAAAATTGTATTCACTCTTGCACCAGTGATAAGTGCTACAACTTGTTTTCTTTCTTTTGCAGTAATCCCATTAACTGGAAAAGTTTCTTTTTTCCACCATCAGACTATTATGCAATTAACTGATTTACCAGTTGGTGTGCTTTATATATTAGCAGTGGCATCAGTTGGGGTTTATGGAATTGTTTTGGCCGGTTGGTCTTCCGGTTCAACCTACCCATTGTTAGGTGGGCTTCGCTCAAGTGCTCAAGTTATTTCTTATGAAGTAGCTATGGGATTATCTTTAGTTGCAGTATTTATTTTGTCAGGTTCAATGTCTACCGGAGATATTGTGGATTCACAAAATCATGGTTGGTTTATTATAAAGTTATTGCCTTCCTTTGCTATATATGCAATTTCAATGGTAGGTGAAACAAACCGTGCACCATTTGATTTAGCGGAAGCGGAAGGTGAGTTAGTAGGTGGTTTCCACACTGAATATTCCTCTCTAAAGTTTGCACTTTTCTTTTTAGCTGAATATGTGAATTTAATTGGTGTTTCAGCGCTAGCAACTACTTTATTTTTAGGTGGCTACCACGCTCTTCCTGGTCTTGGATTTACCGAGAACTGGTTAGGTGGTTGGTTCACTCTAATTTGGTTCTTTGCCAAGTTATTTACATTTTTCTTTGTATTTGTTTGGTTGCGTGGCACACTTCCAAGATTGCGCTATGACCAATTTATGCAATTTGGTTGGAAGATTTTGATTCCAGTAAATCTGATTTGGATTTTAGTTGTATCTACCATTAGAACATTGCAAATCGAAAATACCTCTAAAATTTATTACATAGCATTATTAGTTACTTTGGTTTTAGTAACTTTTATAGTGGTAACTTTCCGAGATAAATTAAAACAAAAGAAACAAAAAGCATTTGATGAAATGGAATTTGAACCAGTTGATTTTCCATTGCCTCAATTAACATTTCAGTCGGAAAAAGATTTGAATCGGGTAGGAGGTCAATTAGATGAGTAATGATCCTATGATTTCCCAAAAGGTGGAATTGGAAAAAGCGGTGACTGAGCAAAAGAAATTAACTGAGACCGGTCCCGCCTCCTTGCCAAAACAACTACAAGGCTTTTGGATAACTTTTAAAACTATGTTTAAAAAAGTCAATACTGTTCAATATCCAGAAGTAAAAGAGCCCACTGCTGAAAGATTCCACGGTAGACATCAACTAAATAGATATGCAGATGGACTTGAAAAATGTGTGGGCTGTGAACTTTGTGCTTGGGCTTGTCCAGCAGATGCAATTTTTGTGCAAGGTGCAGACAACACTGATGCCCAGAGATATTCCCCGGGTGAAAGATATGGCAAGGTTTATCAAATTAATTATTTACGATGTATTTTTTGTGGATTATGCATTGAAGCTTGCCCTACCCGAGCGTTGACCATGACCAATGAATATGAACTAGCAGATAGCACTCGAGAAAAACTAATATTTGAAAAAGAAGATCTATTGGCTCCATTACGCAACGGCATGTTGCCACCTCCTCATCCAATGTATCCTGGAGCTGATCACCATTCTTATTATCGGGGCGAAGTGACTTCTACACATCCGGATCAAGAGGTAGGAGATAAACTTGCCAATTAATTTAGGATTTTTAGTTGCGGCTTTACAACTAGGAACTACACACAAACCAGAGGCAATTTTATTCTGGGTGTTAGCGCCATTAGTAGTTTTAGCCGCATTGGCTATGGTCTTTGTGAAGAAAGCGGTGCATAGCGCACTCTTTCTAGCTTGGATAATGATTTCACTAGCAATATTTTTCATTGCTCAACAGGCCTTGTTCTTGGGAATTGTGCAAATTGTGGTTTATACCGGAGCGGTAATGATGTTATTTCTATTTATATTAATGTTAGTAGGAGTAGATAGTTCTGATTCCTTAAAAGAAACTATTAAAGGGCAAAAAACTGCTGCAATTTTAATTTCAGTTGGTATCGGTGGATTGTTCACGTCCTTAATTGCCAGAGCTACAGTAGCAAAACCTGCTGTTGGATTAGATACTGCTAATGTGGCGGGAAATGTTCAAGGCATCGCAACCTTATTGTTCACTGATTATGTTTGGGCTTTTGAGGTGGTTTCGGCACTTTTGATTACCGCTGCCTTAGGTGCAATGGTTTTGGCACATAGTCAAAAGAATCATCAAATTACTCAAAAAGAATTATCCGCTTTGAGATTTAGACAAGGGGATAAATCAAAGGCCGCCGGTCTACCTGCTCCAGGAATTTATGCTTTGCATAATGCAGTAGATGTACCAGGTTTGTTACCAGATGGCTCAATCGCTACCCAATCAATCTCCAAGACGTTGGAAGCAAGAGGCGAAATTTTATCGAGTGATAAATTTGAATTGCAATCTAATGAAGAGGTGGAGGATTAAATGGATATCTCAAATTATCTTTATTTGTCTGCAATTTTATTTACTATTGGTATTGCCGGAGTTTTAATAAGGCGAAATGCAATTATTGTTTTTATGTCTATTGAATTGATGTTAAATGCAGCCAATTTAGCTTTTGTAACATTTTCCAGAACCAATGGTGGACTTGATGGACAAGTTGCATCTTTCTTCACAATGGTAATTGCTGCATGTGAAGTTGTTGTGGGACTTGCAATTATTGTCACAATTTATCGAACCCGCCGATCTGCATCTGTAGATGATGCAAGTTTGTTGAAGAGGTAATAATTAATGAACAACACTAATTTAATCGGCTTATTAATTGCACTACCTTTATTTAGCGCTGGATTATTGCTATTGCTTGGCAAGGCAGCTAATTCCTGGGGTCATATTTTTGCTACTTTGATTTCAATATCAACTTTTGTAATTGGTTTATTGGAATTTCTCGCTATGCATAAACGTGCAAATGAAAATAGAGCATTAACTGATCATCTATTTGAATGGGTGCATGTTGGTGGCCTACAGGTTGATGCCGCCTTATTGCTTGACCAACTCTCCATCGCTTTTGTTTTACTCATTACTGGCGTTGGTTCTCTAATTCATATCTATTCTATTGCTTATATGGAACATGACCATGACCGAAGAAGATTTTTTGCTTATTTGAATTTGTTTATTGCAGCTATGTTGTTATTAGTTTTAGGTAATTCCTATCTAAATCTATATGTGGGTTGGGAAGGTGTGGGACTTGCTTCCTACTTATTGATTGGTTTTTGGAATCAAAGACCTGCTTATGCCACAGCTGCCCGCAAAGCATTTATTGCTAATAGAGTAGGAGATGTTGGTTTATCTCTGGCCATTATGATTGCATTCACTCAATTTGGTTCAGTTACTTTTGATGGCGTAAAAGCTGGAATACCTCATGCATCAAGTGCTGCAATTTTAGGACTTGGAGCGATGTTGTTGTTAGCTGCAACTGGTAAATCTGCTCAATTCCCATTGCAATCCTGGTTAGGAGATGCGATGGCTGGTCCTACCCCAGTCTCAGCATTAATTCACGCAGCTACTATGGTTACCGCAGGTGTTTATTTAATTGTTCGTTCTAATTTTGTTTTTGATGCAAGTTCAATAGCTAGAACACTTGTAGTAATTGTAGGTGTAATTACTTTATTGTTTGGCGCAATTATTGGTACCGCTAAAGATGATATTAAAAAAGCCCTAGCTGCATCTACTATGTCTCAAATAGGTTATATGGTCTTAGCTTCAGGATTAGGTCCAATTGGTTATGCCTTTGCGATTATGCATTTATTAACACATGGTTTTTTCAAAGCTGGAATGTTTTTAGGTGCTGGTTCTGTAATGCATGGAACTAATGATCAAGTTGATATGAGAAAGTTTGGAAACTTAAGAAAATATATGCCTATAACTGCCATAACTTTTGGATTAGGTTATTTGGCAATTTTAGGTGTACCACCTTTTGCTGGTTTTTATTCCAAAGATAAAATTATTGCAACTGCTTTCAATACCACCGGAACTACTGGAGTGATTATTGGATTAGCAGCTTTATTAGGTGCGGGCATTACCGCTTTTTATATGACTCGAGTAATTGTGATGACCTTTGCTGGCAAAGCACGATGGGAAGATGAAGTACATCCTCATGAAAGCCCAGCGTTAATGTGGATTCCAATGGCGATATTAGCAATTGGCTCTATCAGCGCCGGTTTTCTATTAAGTTGGGGAGGAGCTTTAGTAAATTGGCTGGCCCCGGTTGTAAATTCCACTCATTTAGCGGAAAACAAAGATCGAATTTCGCCAATTTTATTAACTTTAATTACATTGGGAGTTGTCTTATTTGGAGTTATCTGGGCAGTAATTAAATATCGAGAAGTGCCAGAAAGTGCGCCAGAAAAAGTTTCAATCTTTACCAGAGCAGCACGTAAAGATTTGTATCAAGATGCATTTAATGAAGCGGTATTAATGAAGCCTGGAAACCAACTGGTTTTGACGGTAGATGAAATAGATCAAAAAGTTGTAGATGGTGCGGTAAATGGAGTTGGGAAAATGGTTTCCGGACTTTCCTTTGGAATTAGAAAAATTCAAAATGGTTATGTTAGAAGTTATGCCTTGGTAATGAGCGTGGGGTTGTTAATGCTGTTATTAGCAGTTTGGTTGGTGAAGTTATGAGCCTGCTAACTATATTATCCATTGTTCCAGTACTTGGTGGCTTGGCACTTTATTTAGTACCAAAAAATGATTCCAAAAAAATTAGATCTGTAGCTTTAGCTATCTCCCTAATTGAGACAGCGATTTCAATATGGGTAGCAATAAGTTTTCATTCTGGTAATTCTGGCTATCAATTTGTTGAATCTCATTCCTGGATTAAATTTATCCATATCAATTATGCAGTAGGTGTAGATGGTTTATCTTTGATTTTAGTTTTAATGACTACTCTACTCACACCTATAGTAATTTTGGCGAGTTGGAAAGAAGGAGAGGGTGGGCGTTTTTCAATAACTACCTATTACTTCTTAATTTTAATGTTGGAAAGTTTTGGGGTTGCAATTTTTAGCGCCACAGATATCTTCTATTTTTATATTTTGTTTGAAGTGATGTTAGTACCAGTTTATTTCTTGATTGCTGGATTTGGGCATGGCGAGAGAGTTGCCGCTGCTACTAAATTCCTTTTGTATGGATTATTTGGTGGCCTAGTGATGTTGGTGGCATTAATTGGCTTGTTTTATGAAGGCATTAATCATGGAGTAGTAAGTTTTGATATTAATCAACTTTCTCAAATCGCTATTCCAAGTACAGTGCAAAACCTATTATTTTTAGGGTTCTTTTTGGCTTTTGCGATTAAAGCACCTTTGTGGCCATTTCACACCTGGCTACCAGCGGTAGCTAAAACAGCTACCCCTAGTACTTCAATTATGCTTCTTGGCATATTAGATAAAGTTGGAACTTATGGGGCATTGAGATTTTGCTTGCAACTATTCCCCCATGCCTCTAAAACATTTAGTTTTACAATCTCAATCTTTGCCATAATTTCCATAATTTATGGCGCGTTTGCTGCAATTGCACAAAAAGAAATTCCAGTATTAGTTGGTTGGACCTCAATCTCTCACTTTGGATTTATTATTTTAGGAATTTTTGCTTTCACTTCTCAAGGTGTAACTGGATCCTCCTTCTATATGTTTAACCATGCATTTACCACAGCTGCCTTATTTATATTAGGCGGTTGGTTAACAAGTCGCAGAGGCACTAGCGCTATAAATGAATTTGGTGGGCTGCAAAGAGTCACACCAGTATTAGGTTGGATGTTATTTATCGCTGGACTATCGGGATTAGCACTTCCAGGTTTATCCAGCTTTGTAAGTGAATTTTTAGTATTAATTGGAACTTTTACTGTTCATCCAATATTGGCAATTATTGGAACCACCGCCATTATTTTGGCAGCGCTCTATATATTGTTAATGATTCAAAAAGCGGTGCATGGTGAGTTAAGATCCGAAAATTCAAATATCTCTGATTTAAATTTAAGAGAAAAGATAGTTATGGTTCCAGTAATTGTAGCTATTGTATTTTTTGGATTTTATCCAAAACCAATTTTGCATACTTTAAATTCTTCGACCACTTCGGTGCTCTCCCATGTGGTCAATGCAGATCCAGCACCGAAGGCGAGGTAGGGAAATAATGGCTACATTAAATGCTCCGCACTTAGATTACTGGGCGCTATCTCCAATTTTAGTTTTATTGGCAGGTGCTTTAATAGCTGTATTAGCTGAAGCCTTTCTTCCTAATAGCTTAAGAAGAACTGCTTCTTCAGCTCTCTCATTTGGCTCACTTATCATTGCTTTTGCCTGTGTTTTGAAGGAACAGCATAAAACCACGGCGCACGCTGCAATTGGTTCTGTAACAATTGACCGAGCGGGAATTTTCTTACAAGGCACTATTTTAGTTTTAGCATTTCTTTCCATGGTTTTCTTAGTTGATAAAGATCAATTTGTTGCGCAAGCATCAGCACTGCCTGGTTCAAATGAAGAAAGAGTCTCATTGAAAGCAGGACGTTTTCAATCAGAGGTTTATTCCTTAGCGTTATTTTCCTTATCTGGAGCATTGCTATTTGTAGTCGCAAATGACTTTATTACTCTTTTTGTAGCTTTAGAACTTTTATCATTGCCACTTTATTTAATGGTGGGATTATCTCGCAGAAGAAGGTTACTATCTCAAGAAGCAGCGCTAAAGTATTTTCTACTCGGCGCTTTAGCTTCAGCCATCTTTTTATTTGGGGCAGCTCTACTTTATGGATATTCCGGATCACTAACTTTAACTGGTATTAATTCTTCAATTACTGGGTCCAATAACAATAGTTATCTTTTAATCTTAGGAATTGCTTTAGTATTAATTGGGTTGTTGTTTAAAACTGGTACCGCTCCTTTTCATTCTTGGGTACCAGATGTATATCAAGGAGCTCCTACGCCAATCACTGGCTTTATGGCATCAGTGGTTAAGGTTGCTGGCTTTGGAGCATTCTTAAGAATTTTTTATGTGGGATTTGATTTAGCTGTTACTAGTTGGAAACCTTTGGTTATTGGAGCTGCTGTTATTTCTATGTTTGTCGGTGCTATTGGAACAGTTGTTCAAAGAGATGGTAAAAGAATCTTGGCGTATTCCTCAATTGCTCACTCTGGATTTTTAATTTTAGCTATAGTTTCCTTAACTAAGGTAACTTTAATCTCCACCTTGTTTTATTTAATTACTTATGGTGTTGCCACAATAGGAATTTTTGGTGCTATGAGCTTAATTAGAGATTCAGTGGGAGAAGTAGGAGATACTAACCGTTGGGCTGGATTGTCTAAGAAATCTCCTTTATTGGCTGGTGTAATTTCAATATTTTTACTCAGCTTTACCGGAATACCTCTAACCTCTGGATTTGTAGCGAAATTCAATCTATTTACCGCAGTTTTTGTAACTGGAAATTGGTGGTTAGTTTTGGCAGCGGTAATTGCTAGTGCAATTGCTGCTTATGCCTATTTAAGAATTATTGTTCAAATCTACTTATCGACCACACCAGCGAGTTCAGTTACTGTTAGTGTGCCCTCAATTGCAACTCGAGTTACTCTTGCAATCACAGCACTTTTTACCATTGTAATTGGAGTAGCGCCATCACTCTTAATTGATTTCAGCAATACATTTCAGACCTTTATCCGATAGCGTTAGAGCATGAGGAATCTTGGACTACCGGACCTCGATAAGAAATTATCAAAATCTCTGGTTTCAGAATTAAGACTAGTTGAAAAAAGATTAGATCAAGCAATAAAAGGAAATTATCCTTTTGCAGTTGAAACCTCTAGGCATTTAATAGGTGCTGGCGGTAAAAGAGTTAGACCACTCTTAACTTTGCTTGCTTCACATTTTGGAAAATCAAGAGATAAGAATCTTTCACAAATTATAGATGCCGCTGTAGTCTGCGAATTAACCCATGTCGCTACTTTGTATCACGATGACGTTATGGATGATGCACCAAAAAGAAGAGGTGTACCAAGTGCCAATAATCGATGGGGAAATACAGTTGCGATATTGACTGGTGATTATATATTTGCCAAAACCTCACTAATCCTAGCTGATCTAGGACCAGAAGCGGTTAGATTGCAAGCCAAAACTTTTGAAAGATTAGTGGTTGGTCAAATAAATGAAACTTTAGCAAGTGAAAATTCAAAATATGATTTAGATTTATATTTAAAAATTATTGCAGATAAAACCGCCTCTCTACTTTCTACCAGTGCAAGATTTGGGGCGATGTTTGCCGGAGCAAATGAAAATATAACAAACACCCTTGCTAAATATGGGGAAGAGATGGGATTGGTATTTCAACTTGCAGATGACCTAATTGATATTGAAAGTAGTAGCGCTAAGTCTGGGAAAACTCCCGGCACTGATTTACGGGAAGGCGTTCCTACTCTCGTCACATTATTGATTTTAACTGGAAAAATACCTGCCACCAAGAGTTTGAAAAAGCAATTATCTGGTCCAATTACAAATGAAAAAGAATTAAAAGAGGTATTAAAACAACTTAGAAACCATGATGCTCTAGCAGCAGCTAATAAGATAGTAAATCAACATGCGCAAAAAGCGATTAAGTATTTATCTGATTTACCAAATGGCGTTGCAAAAGAAGCTTTAATTTTATTGACTGAGAGTATTGTTAATCGATCTGCTTGATTTTAGTAGGTCTGTGCCTAATAAAAATAGCGCACCCCATATTACAAAAAATCCAACCCAGCGCCCGATAGACATATGTTCATGTCTTATCACAACTCCAATCAAGAATTGAAATGTCGGAGTTAAATATTGCATCAACCCAGTTACAGATAAAGGTAAGCGAATAGTTGCGCTATTGAAAAAGAGCAAAGGCACAGCGGTATTTACTCCAGCTAACATCAATAAAATCGTTATTTTTGGATGTTTTCCAAATTCCCCAGTACCTCGATTTGCCAGAACTAAAACATAAATTAAATAGGGCAAAGCAGCAACTAAAGTTTCGATTGCCAATGATTCAAGTGATCCTAAACCTAATTTCTTTTTTACAACTCCATAACTACCCCAAGAAGCAGCAAGAGTTAAAGCAATCCAGGGGGGCCTGCCCACATCTATAGTTAATACCAAAACTCCAATAGTAGCTAGAGCTACGGAATAAATTTGGAATTTTCGCAACCTTTCCCGAAAAACAATAGTGCCAAAACCAATTACCACCAGAGGGTTAATGTAATAACCCAGGGCCGCTTCAACCACATGGCCGTGGTTTGTAGCCCAGATATAGGTCAACCAATTAATTGAAACAAGAATAGTTGCCAGAGATAACATCAACAAGACTTTTGGCTTTTTCAAAAGTGAAAGAGTAGATCTAATTTCATTTCGAAAGCCCAACACAATTGCGCAAAATACTAAAGTCCAAAGTGCACGATGTGCAACTATTTCAATGCTATTTGCTGGTTCTAATAACGGCCAATAAAGTGGAAATAGACCCCATAACCCATAAGCTGCAAACGCATAGAGCAAACCACTCTTAGAATTTTTCAATCAAATATCCTCAATCAATTTACCGGTAATTTTGGAATTGGACTGCAAACTCTAAACTTTGAGATTTAACTAGTGCAATTGTGTCTTGTAAATCATCCCTACTTTTCGAGGTAACTCTTAGCGATTCCCCTTGAATCTGTGTCTTTACAGATTTTGGTCCAGAGTCTCGAATAATTTTTGCTAGCAGTTTCGCATTCTCTGTGGACAATCCTTCTTTAAGTTCACAATCAATTTTAAAAATTTTCCCACTTAGTTCTGGTTTAGCATCTACCAGATGCTTTAGCGAAACCTGTCTTTTTACTAACTTTTCTTTGAAAACATCTAAAGCAGCTTTAGCTCTCTCCTCTGTTTCAGATTCAATTACAAATTTTTTTCCACTTTTTTCAATCTTAGTCCCTGTATTTTTGAAATCAAATCTAGTTGCAATCTCCCGCTCAGTTTGATTGAAAGCGTTATCTACCTCCATATGATCTACCTCTGAGACAATATCAAAACTAGAATCTGCCATTTTTTCTCCTCACTGACTTTCTAAATATTTACTCATTCATTAATTACTTTGAAAAAACTAAAAACTTTATTCCCACCGCAATTAATAAAACTCCAAACAATTTTGCTGCCCAAGTATTTCCTAGACTCAAACCAAAATTTGATCCTACAAAGGCCATTACAAAAATTCCAAGAGCAATCATCGCTGCTATCTTGAAATCCACATCACCTTTTTTGAAATATTTCCAAACCGCTAAAATGCCTACTGGTAACAACATAGAAGCAAGTGAGGTACCAACCGCTTTACTTTGTGGGAATTTTAAAAATGAAACCAGCATTGGTACTATGACTATTCCACCACCAATTCCAAATAATCCCGAAAGTAATCCGGCAATCAACCCAATTATTAATCCAATTAACATAACCACTCTTTTCTGTTATTAGATGAGAATTCTATCCAGTATATTGAAATTGGATTCCCAGTATTTCTTTCATTTGGAAAATAAAGGATATTTGGTTACGATGAGCCTCTTAGTAATCACGGCTGGTTGCCCGAGCGGCCAATGGGAGCGGACTGTAAATCCGCCGGTTCACGCCTTCACTAGTTCGAATCTAGTACCAGCCACACCTAAAAAGCCAATATTTTGAAAATACTTGAATTCATTTAATCTCAATAATTACTAGAATTATTCTGGGAGGGGAAATATATGAATGTAGCAGGTGTTGATTCCTCAACCCAATCCACCAAAGTATTAATTAAAAATGCACAAACCGGAGAATTAATTAGAGAAGGCTCAGCCTCCCATCAATCAGGTGTTGATAAAAATGGTAATCCAATATTTGGCACTGAAACAGATCCACAAATTTGGTTACAAGCACTACATCTAGCAATTAAAAACGCAGGTGGTTTAGAGGATGTGGCCGCAATATCAATTGCTGGTCAACAGCATGGAATGGTACTAATAGATGAAAATAAAGATGTAGTTAGACCAGCATTACTTTGGAATGATGTTAGAAGTGCCTCACAAGCTAAAAAACTAAATTTTGAAATTGGCGGTGATAATGAAATTGCTAAAAGGACTGGTTCAGTTCTATTGGCAGCATTTACCGCAAGCAAAGTTCGTTGGGTTGCGGAAAATGAATCAGAAAATATTAGAAAAACTCATGCCATTGCTTTGCCACATGATTGGTTAAGCTGGAAAATAAATGCCAACGACAATTCTCTGGAATCATTAGCGACTGATGCAAGTGATGCTTCTGGAACCGGATATTTCAATCCACTTACAAACTCTTATGATTATGATCTCCTAAACTTATCTGTAAATAAAATTAAAGATGCCAAAGAGATAACTCTTCCCAAAATTACTCCTAAAAATCAGCCAATTGGTATTTCAAATTTGGTTACCGGAAAAGAAGTCTTAATTGCTCCAGGTGCAGGAGATAATGCCGGAGCAGCACTCGGATTAAATTTACAGCCTGGGGATGCAGTAATTTCACTGGGAACAAGTGGCACAGTATTTGTAGTTAGTGACAAACCCACTAATGATTCTCGCGGCTTAGTTGCAGGTTTTTCCGATACTACCGGTAGGTACTTACCACTAGTTTGTACTTTAAATGCAGCCCGGATTTTTGATCAAGCTTGTAAATTACTAGATGTAAATTTTGCCGAGCTATCAGATCTAGCTTTAAAAGCATTACCGGGAAGCGGTGGATTGACTTTGTTACCTTATTTTGAAGGGGAGAGAACTCCGAATAGACCAAATGCAAAAGGAATACTTTCCGGAATGAATCTTTCCAACAGCACTCGCGAAAATATTGCGAGGGCGATGATTGAAGGAGTGATTTGTGGAATGGTGGATGCGGTTCTAGCATTGAAGGAATGTGGTATCCAACCAAAAAGATACTTATTAATTGGAGGAGCAGCATCAAATCCAGCTGTTCAACAAATTACTGCATCTTTATTAGGCGGTGAAATTTATCTCCCAACTCCAGGACAATATGTTGCAGAGGGGGCGGCCAGACAAGCAGCATGGATTCTAAATTCAACACCAGAGCCACCTATCTGGAATAACACCCCAGTTGCAGTAGTGAACTCAGATATTTCTACTAAGGTTGCATCTGAAGTGATAGAGAGGTATCGTGAACTTAGAGATTCAACTGAATCTTGGAATTAAATTCTTTTACAATATTAAATTATGGTGATTAGGGGAAATCATGAATGTAACGCCAAGTAAGGAAGATAAATTTACCTTTGGACTTTGGACAGTCGGTTGGCAAGCACGTGATCCATTTGGAGATCCCACACGAGAACCACTTGACCCAGTTGAATCGGTAACCGAGTTAGCCAAGCGCGGTGCATATGGAGTTACTTTTCACGATGATGATTTAATTCCATATGGTTCCTCTGATTCGCAAAGAGAACAACATATTAATCGTTTCAAAAAAGCATTAAGTGAAACTGGCATGAAAGTGCCGATGATGACAACCAATTTATTTTCCCATCCAGTATTCAAAGATGGCGCATTCACCTCTAATGATAGAGATATTAGAAGATATGCGATTAAGAAAGTTATGCGCAATTTGGAACTGGCTGTTGATTTAGGAGCCAAAATTTATGTTTGTTGGGGTGGGCGAGAGGGTGCTGAATCAGAGAGTTCCAAAGATGCTTTTGTAGCTTTGGAAAGATATCGAGAAGCATTTAATATCTTGGGTCAATATGTTAAAGATCAAAATTTTGATATTAAATTTGCAATTGAGCCAAAACCAAATGAACCAAGGGGAGATATTTTCCTTCCGACTATTGGACATGCTTTAGCATTCATTAATACTTTGGATAATCCAGAGATGGTCGGATTAAATCCAGAGGTTGGGCATGAACAAATGGCTAATTTGAATTTTGTTCATGGTATCGCGCAAGCTTTATGGCAAGGAAAATTATTTCATATTGATTTAAATGGACAACGTGGACCTAAATATGATCAAGATTTCGTCTTTGGTCATGGAGATGTGAAGAGTGCATTTTTCTTAGTTGATTTACTTGAAAGATATAACTATCAAGGCATGAAACATTTTGACTATAAACCAGCCAGGACTGAAAATAAAGATGGCGTTTGGACCTCTGCTACTTCAAATATGAGAATGTATTTAATTTTGAAGGACCGAGCGTTGAAATTTAGAAATGATCCGCGAGTAAAAGAAGCGATGAAAAACTCTAATATTCCTGGTTTAGAACAACCAACTTTGAATTCAAATGAGAGTTGGAAAGATTTGATTTCAGAAAATATAGATATTGAAGCCGCTGGTAAGAGGGCATATCACTATGAAGTGCTTGATCAATTGGCGATGGAACATTTAATGGGAGTTAATTAAAAAGCTTTTTAAAGTTTTTTTAATCTTCGCAGATCCTGTTTGATTCTTTTGCGCTCCAGCTTTTCTGCTTTTTTGGAAGGGGACGTGGGAAAAGTCCATTTGAGCAAGGGAACAATAATCAGTAGCAATATTGCAAAACCACCTAACCCTTCAAAAAAGATATGGTTATCAATTCCGCCTAACATAGATACTCACCTTCTATTTTTGTGCAACTGATACAAAAAAACTGCTACCTATTAGTAATACTGCTGGAATTACTAATGAAGTGGAGATTGAAGAAATTCCAACTATTGCTGAAAAACAAAGTCTTAAAATTGTATTGATTACGGAGTGGGTAAACCAAAGCTTTGATATAGCTTGTGCTGGATGTTCTGGCGACCTTCGTACTACTGCATTGCTAAATATGGGAGAGATTATGGAGGTACCCAAACCTCCAAAGAAGAATCCGATTGATTCTAAAATGAGAGCCAGATTATGGTTACTGTGAACCATTAAATGACCAGTTTCAAATCCAATTAGAGAGGTAGAACCTCCGACTAAAGTTGCTATTAATAGCCAAAATTTTTCTGAATTATGATTAATTAAGAAAGGTGCAGACATTCGACCAATAATCATAGCGAGTACAAAAAGAAAGTAAATACCAATTGAAGTTGTAATACTCGATTTAAATTCTTGGTGCATCACTAACGTAGTCCAATCACCTGCAACAAATTCCATAAAGACACCACAGGTAAAACCTGCAACTAGCAAATAATCTAAGCTGATAGATTCTTTAATTGCTCGCAGAGTAAAAGTTAAATTTGAAGTTTCATCTTTATCTACAGTGGAAAAAGATTCTTTGAGTCGATAAATAATCAACATAGTGAGTAACCAGGAAATTCCAGCAATGGTATCAACATGACAAGCAAATGAAATATAAGGTGCTATTAAATAGGCAAGCAAAGAAGTTAGTAATACTCCGATGCTCCATGATCCCTGGAAACGAGCCATTAGGTATTGTTTAGTTTCAACTTCCCTAGCCACTACTAGAGAAAAAGAAGCTGCGTTATAGCCAGAAATAGCAAAACCCAAAGAAATATTTATTATTAAATATAGCCACCAAATATGAATGTGTGGGATTGTTGCATAAAATCCATACAATAAAGTTGCTGAGAGAAAAAGAACTTTTTGACTCCCAAATTTTTGAACTATTTTGCCAGAGTAAATAAAGCCGAAACTTGCTCCAATTGCGCCAAGTGTGACTAGAACACCATAGAGTTGATTATTTACATTTAAATTAGATTTAAGAGAATTCGCTCGAGGAGTTGCGGCAAATATACCAAATCCAAAAATGGCCATTAATAAATATATTTGGATTCTCTCGGCAGCAGTCAAATAGCTGCGATTAAATTCATGGTTCAAATTCACTCTTTTTCACTAGTTTTCAACTTTAATATTAATTTTACCTTAGATAGCAGAGTTAGATTTGCAACTTTTGCTAGATACGTCAAGAATTCTGATATGTCATTCTCAAACTTGGGACCCAGTATGAGCAGTGGTGGCAGACATGTAATTATGAGTAGCATGGCCAAAGACCGCAATGTTTTGAATAACAAAATCAAGACCGGAACTTTTCCCAGAATTGCAAAATATGCTGCTAAATATAAAATTCAATTAATAGCATTCTTATTTTCCGTGGTAATTGATTCTTTAGTCTTAGTAGCAACTCCTTTATTACTCAAGCGCTTAATTGATCAAGGAGTAATAAAAAACAACGGTGATTTAGTGACTCAAATTGCTTTAATTGTAGTTTTGTTAGCGCTTGTTGATGGTGGCATTAACTTACTTAATAGAAGCTTAAGTTCGAGGATTGGCGAAGGACTAATATTTGATCTACGAACAGAGGTATTTTCCCATGTCCAAAAACAATCCATAGCTTTTTTTACCAGAACTCAAACCGGAGCTTTAATTTCTAGATTGAATTCAGATGTTTTGGGTGCACAACAAGCTTTTACCTCCACCCTCTCTAATCTATTTGCCAATGCTTTAACTCTCACTTTGGTGGGAATCACCATGTTTGCTTTATCTTGGCAAATTACCTTATTTTCTCTATTGATGACACCACTCTTTTTGATTCCAGCCAAGGTAATTGGCAAAAAACTGCAAATGTTAACTCGGGAATCCTTTAATTTAAATGCAGAGATGTCAGCGACTATGACTGAAAGATTTAATGTATCCGGTGCATTGTTAGTTGCACTTTATGGAAATTCTGAGAATGAAAGTTTGAATTTTAAAGAGAAAGCAAGAAAAGTTGCCAATATTGGAATAAGAAGTGCCTTGTTAAACCGGATGTTTATGATTGCTTTAGGTGTAGTCGCTTCTGTCGCAACCGCACTGGCCTATGGATTAGGTGGTCACTATGCGATAAACAAAACTATTTCAGTTGGTACATTAGTGGCTATAACTTCTTTACTAGCAAGGCTATATGGACCTATTACTGCACTTTCCAATATCAGAATTGATGTAATGACCGCATTGGTATCTTTTGAAAGAGTTTTTGAAGTTTTAGATTTAGAACCAATGGTGAAATCTCCAGCAAATTCTAAGGAAATTCCATCAGGTATGCCAAAAATAGAGGTAGAAAATATTCACTTTGCTTACCCAAAGGCCTCAGAAATTTACTTAGCTTCCTTAGAGGTGGTTGCTCGAAAAGAAATAGTGGAAACCGGTGAAATATTAAAAGGTATTTCTTTTACTGTTAATCCCGGGCAAATGGTGGCGTTAGTGGGGCCCTCCGGTGCCGGAAAATCTACACTCTCTGCTTTATTACCAAGGCTTTATGATGTTAATTCTGGGTCAATAAAAATTAATGGAGTTGATATTAGAGAATTAGATTTAAGAAAACTAAGAAATATTATTGGAGTTGTAACTCAAGATAGTCATCTATTTCATGACACCATTGAAGCCAATTTGAAATACGCTAATCCACAAGTTACACATGAAGAAATTTTGGCCGCCTGCGATAGTGCTCAAATTGGAAATTTAATTCGTCAATTACCAAATGGGATAAATACAGTAGTGGGTGAAAGAGGGCACCGTTTATCAGGTGGAGAAAAACAAAGATTGGCTATAGCTAGGCTGTTACTAAAAAAACCAGAAATAGTTATTTTAGATGAAGCAACTGCCCATCTAGATTCGGAAAATGAAGCTTTAGTGCAACTGGCGCTCAAGCAAGCATTAGCAGGAAGAACCAGTCTAGTTATCGCCCATCGGCTTTCTACAATAGTTAACGCAGATGAGATTTTAGTAATTGATCAAGGAAAAATATTAGAGCGAGGTAGCCATGACTATCTCGTTTCCCAAAAGGGACTTTACTTTGACCTATATCAACGCCAAGTTTTAAATACTGATATTTAGTTAAGCACGAGGATTTGGGGAAGTGGTTTTTGCTGGATCATATTCCACTACTGAACCAATTGCATTATCTATTGCGCGCATAGTATCGGGAGATAATTTCATTCCAACTACTTTAATATTTTCTTTGACTTGACTTGGTTTTGATGCACCCATAATCACAGATGCAACATTCTCATTGGTTAAGCACCAAGCTAAAGCTAACTGACCCATAGTTAAATTCAATTCTTTTGCAATTGGATTTAAGTTTTGCACTGCACTTAAAATTCTGTCATCCAACCATTTATTGATCATATCTGCGCCACCTTTTTTATCAGTAGCTCGTGAGCCGGCGGGAGGTTTTTTGCCTGGTAGATATTTTCCACTTAATACACCTTGCGCCATAGGAGACCAAACTATTTGGCTAATTCCTTCTTGCTTCGAAAGAGGAATAATTTTTGATTCAATTATTCTCCACAACATTGAATATTGTGGTTGGTTGGAAATAAAACGATCATAGTTATTTTTCTTTTGAATTTCTAGACCATTTGCGATTTGATCTGCGCTCCATTCAGAAACACCAACATAATGAACTTTGCCTTGACGGACTAAATCATCAAATGCTCTCAATGATTCTTCCAAAGGAGTCTCATAATCAAATCTATGCATTTGATACAAATCAATATGATCTGTGTTTAATCTCTTTAGGGAAGCATGGGCTGACTCCATAATGTGTTTTCGAGACAAGCCTCTATCATTTTTACCTGGACCGGTTGGCCAATAAACTTTGGTAAAAAGTTCATAACTTTCTCTTCTTAAACCTTTTAAGGCTTTTCCTAGTACAACCTCTGCTTTAGTTCCAGCATACACATCTGCGGTATCAAAAGTAGTAATACCTGCATCTAGGGCTGCATGAACACATTTGATTGCGGTATCGGCAGCCACCTGTGAGCCATGAGTAATCCAATTCCCATAAGAGATTTCAGATACATAAAGACCAGAGTTTCCAAGTTTTCTAAATTCCATAAGACAAAACTAGCCTAAAAGTTCACTAGAATAAAGAGGCTGCAATTAAGATAATTTTAACAATCCCAGATTTGAATTGAGGAAAAAATGCATTCCGGCTTAAACCTCGGTTTACTCATTGCTGTTTTCTTTGCCTCTTTAGTAGAGGCAGTTGAAGCGCTAACTATTATTTTAGCTGCAGGAACTGCACGAGATTGGAAATCTGCCCGACGGGGAACTTATGCCGGACTTCTATTATTAACAATTTTAATCCTAATCTTTGGCCCACTCTTAACTCATCTACCTATAAATGTACTAAGAACTTTTATAGGAGCGGTGTTACTAATTTTTGGGATGCAATGGCTAAGAAAATCAATATTAAGATCTGCTGGATACAAAAATTTACATGATGAATCTGAAATATTTAATAAGGAGCTTTCTCTAGCTAAAGGCGCTTCCAGAGAAAACAGATTTGGTGTTTCTGATTGGTATAGCTTTACACTAGCATTTAAAGCGGTTTTGCTAGAAGGATTAGAAGTTGCTTTCATTGTCATAACTTTAGGTTCAGTAGCCCATCAACTTTTAATGCCGGCATTAGCTGCGCTGGTGGCGATTTTGGTAGTAGTTGCACTCGGTTTGCTACTCGCTAAACCTTTGACCAAAGTTCCTGAAAACTTTCTAAAATATACAGTTGGTATTTGTTTAGTTTCCTTCGGAATTTTCTGGGGTGGAGAAGGAGTTGGAGTTAATTGGCCAAAGAAAGATTTTGCAATTATTTATTTGATTGAAACCTTTGTAGTGTTTTCTCGGATTCTCATAGAAATATTAAAAAGAATTAGAAAAAGGCCTTTGGCTGCGCAAGCTGGAATAACTTCTAAATCTGAAGTGATTGAAGAAAGTATTATTGGACAGCAAAGTTCTTTTGCAATCCTAACCAAAAAATTTCTTTTGTTTTGGTATGACTTTTTGGTAGGTGATGATTGGAAATCTGCTTTGGGAGTAGTTATTGGTCTAATACTGACTTATCTACTTCGCGGCACTCACGGCAGTAGTTGGTATGTATTACCGATTACTACTGGGCTATTAATGATTTATTATCTTTTTTCAGTTGCTCGAAACTATTCGAAAACTCTCTAAAGTTGAATCAGTAGCATAGGCGATTCTTACTCCGGAAGCTTTTGTGGAACGTAATCCTAAAATTATTTCCTCAGTAAGCATTTCACCCGGAGCTACAACTGCCACTCCCGGTGGATAGGGTGCAATTAAATCAGCGCTTATTTTGCCGATAGCATCTTGATATTTAACTGATTGAGTTTTAGAAAAATAAGCTTCCCGCATGGAAATAACTCTTTGAGGTTTAACGGACCAAGAAATCGAGGTTTGGCTGATTCGAGCGGGCCCTAATTTTGATTTCAAAATTGGAATTAATTTTTCTGCTAATAAATCAAAATCTGATTTTTGATCAATTAGTGTGGCTAAAAATACAATTGTGTCTTTATCTGCCATTTCAACTTTGATGCCTTGTGCAATTAAATCTTTTTCAATCTCTACCCCATCTGCACCGAGAAAATCTGCACTTAAAACTATTTTTACTGGGTCAAATCTATCTTTGGGAAAATCAGCCACCGATAAAAAGATTTTTCTTCCTATTTCATTTTCTACTTGACTTTTAAATTCATTGCAGTTGTAAATCAGATTGTCCAACAAGGTATCTCCAGATCTTGCTAGTAGTGCTCTTACTCCATCTATAGAAGCAAGTGGTGCACCAGCGGGAGAAGTAGTATGAGTAGTTTCAAAAGATTGATTCACTCTATTTAAATCAATTAATTTGCCCTGTACCAATAAAAGTGCGCTGGCACTGTAACCAGGAAGTGTTTTATGAATACTAGTAACTAATGCGTCAGCGCCAAGTTGAATTACATGCTCGGGAAGTTTCTTATTAAAACCGAAATGGCCACCCCAAGCAGCATCAATAATTACTGGCACATTTTTCTGATGTGCAACTGTAATGATTTTTGGTAAATCAGAAATTGTGCCTAAATATCCAGGTTCAGTTAAAAATATTGCAATTGGATTATGAGTGAGAGCATTTTCTATTTCCGATATTCCAATGCCGATTGGGACACCAGTTTTAGGATCTATCTCTGGATTCATCCAGATTGGCTCTAACCCAGCTAATACAATCGCACTCAATAAAGAGCGATGAGAAGTTCGGGAAATCGCAATTTTTCCACCTGGGGTTGCAATCGCTAAAGCAATCGCTTGATTGCAATGGGTTGAACCCCCAGTTGAAAAGCGTGCCAAATCTGCTCCCCAAAATTCAGCAGCTAAACCTTCACTCTCAAGTAATATTCCATTAGTAAGTTTTATTTCATCTAAACCACCATAAAGAGGCAAATCCACATCAACTACTTGACCTAATTTTGAATCTATTAATTTAGTTTTATGTTTGTGTCCCGGGATGGTGAATGGAAGATTAAATTTTCCAAAATATTCTAAGTAAGCGTTAAGTAATGGGGCTTTTGATTGATCTGACACGGGGATAACTCTAGGTCATTGAAGGTAGACTGAAAAATGAAGTTCACAGGTAAAGGAAAAATTAGCCCCTGGGGTTCTCAAGGGCTAGACTCTGAATATGACATTAACTGGTGTAATCGCTCAAAAAAGACAGGTAGTTACTACAATCCCCGGACCAAAATCCACTGAAATCTTAAAGAGAAGATCTGCAGCGGCTTCTGCTGGACTTGGTTTAACAATTCCAGTTGTTATTGAACGCGCTAGTGATGCAATTTTAATTGATGTTGATGGCAATCATATTATTGATTTAGGTTCTGGAATTGGTGTTACCAATGTGGGAAATGCTGCCCCGAAAGTTGTAGAGAATGTAATTAACGCAGTACAAAAGATGACACATACTTGTTTTACAGTTGCACCTTATATGGGTTACATCGAAGTTTGTGAAGCTCTCGCCAAATTAACTCCTGGTACTCATCACAAAAAATCTATATTGGTAAATTCAGGCGCGGAAGCGGTTGAAAATGCGGTAAAGATTGCTCGCTCTTACACTAAGCGTCCAGCGGTAGTTGTTTTTGAACATGCTTATCATGGACGTACTAATTTGACTATGGCATTAACTGCAAAAAATGTACCTTACAAGGAAAGTTTTGGACCTTTTGCTAATGAAATTTATCGCATGCCTATGCCTTATCCATTTAGATGGATTGGAAATCCTTCAACTATAACTGAAGATGCTATAGAAATGGTGATTAGTAAAATTGAAAAGGAAATTGGATCTCACAAGGTGGCTGCGATTTTAATTGAACCAATACAAGGTGAAGGTGGATTTATTGTTCCACCAAAAGGCTTTTTACCTAAACTTAATGAATATGCAAGGGGCAAAGGTATTTTATTTATTGCAGATGAAGTCCAAAGTGGTTTTGCCCGAACTGGAAATTTATTTGCATGTGAAGATGAAAACGTAGTGCCAGATTTAATTGTTACCGCCAAGGGTATTGCAGGTGGTTTGCCACTGGCTGCTGTCACTGGACGCGCAGAGGTAATGGATAGCGTTCATGCAGGTGGTTTAGGTGGAACTTATGGTGGTAATCCAATTTCTTGTGCTGCTGCTTTAGGTGCAATTGAAACCATTGAAAGTGAAAACTTAGTAAGTAAAGCTAAGAAAATTGGCGAAATAATGAAAACTCGTTTAACTCAAATGCAAGCAAAATATCCAATCATTGGTGATGTGCGTGGTCGCGGAGCAATGATGGCAATTGAGTTAGTAAAACCTGGCAGTAAAGAACCAAATGGGGAAGCTATGGGTAAAGTTGTGAAATATGCTCAAGAAAATGGTGTACTAATTTTAACTGCTGGTACTTATGGCAATGTGATTAGATTCTTACCACCATTGGTAATTTCAGAGGAATTATTAAATGATGCATTAGATGTTTTAGAAGCTGGATTCGCTGCTCTTTAAATCTAATGCAATAAACTCTAGTGCAATATATTTACTGCACGTGCAATTACTAAACCAACTGTAATTAAAGATATAGCTGATTGCGCCATCATAGTTAGTTTTGCCCACCTACTTAATGGTAAGACATCAGTAGGGCTAAATGCACTAGCATTGGTAAAAGAGGTATACAAATAATCATAATAATGTGGTCGCCATTCTTTAGTTGAAAACTCTGGATTGCTCATTTGAGGAAATAAGAAATCTGGATAAGGATCAATTCCTTCTGCTCTAGCACCAGGTCCTTGCCGATCAAATTCCCAATACCAAAGAGAAAATACCACCACATTAGTTAGCCAAATAGAACCACCAAATGCAAGCAATTGAACCGGGCTCTTAATAGTTCCATCTATCAATCTTTGAACTAATTGAACTGCTGATGCAATATTTGATGCTGACATCACAAATAATAAAGATAAGCCTAAAATGCGAGTTTCTTTTCTGTGTTTAGAGATACGCCCTGGATTTGCAATCAATAAAGCAAGAGCCAATATGAATTCAATCGCGCATATATAAATTTGAATTCGAAGTGACAAACTTTTTGGGAGCAGTAGTTGCAAGATAATTACGATAGCAACAACAAAAGTGATTGGCCATCTTTGTTCTCCATGATGAGGTGAGCGCCAATGTGGGTGGTGTTTGCCGGGTAAGTTGTAATCTGCCGGTGTCATATGGAAAAGCCTAACCAATTTCACATGTAAATTTGGCTACCTAATTATTTAATGGCATACTTAACTCACAGTTTCGGGGGTCGGTGTAATTCCGAACCGACGGTTAAAGTCCGTGACCCGTTAGCATCCAGTTAACGGTGGAGCTGGTGAAACTCCAGCACCGACGGTGAAAGTCCGGATGGGACGAGACGGAGTTATTCATGGACTTTTTGCCGCCATTTGGCGTTGCTCGGGCGCACGAGTTAATGCGCATTGCTGCCGACCTATCTAAATCAGGTTTAGGTTTAACTTGGCCAAATCCAATAGTAGGTGCGGTGATTTGTGATTCCGCTGGCAATATTCTGGCAACAGGTTTTCATCATGGTGGTCCGCACGCAGAGATAAATGCAATCACCCAATTGCAAAATAGTTTAGGTAAAAATTTAAATGGCAATGAATACTTATTTATTACTTTAGAGCCATGCAATCATCAAGGTAAAACAGGGCCATGTACCCATGCAATATTGAATGCTGGAATCAAAAATGTAGTTTTTTCAGTAGCTGATCCAAACCCCACTGCTTCTGGTGGGAAAGAATTTCTAATTAATAATGGAATCAATGTGTATTCTGGAATTGAAGCTGATTATTGTGAAGATATTAATAAAGCCTGGTTACATAAAATTAAAAACGGGCGCCCATATTTTGTAGCAAAGATCGCAGCCACTATAGATGGCAAAATAAGTGCAGCAGATGGAAGCTCTAAATGGATCACCGGAGAAGAAGCGCGAAAGCAAGTGCACCTATTGCGCTCCCAAACAGATGCAATTTTAACTAGCACTAAGACAGTGATAGCTGACAATCCCTCTCTAAATTCTCACCAAATATCTGAACACAATCCGGAGCGAATTATTATTGGTAAAACACCTATTGCTTCTGAAAGCAAAATCTTGCGAGATAGAGGTATTACCCATTTATTAGAAACAAATAATTTAGAAAGGCTAATTGAATTTTGTAGTGAAAAAAATTATAACCAAGTTATGGTGGAAGCGGGAGCAAAATTATTAACCTCTTTAATCTCCGCAGATCTAATAGATGAAATTCATTTATATATCGCACCAAAATTGCTTGGTATGGGCAAAGATTTTATTTCAGACCTAGGAATAACCAATATTTCCCTAGCTAAATCCTGGAAATTTACTCATCAAGAGTTTGTTGGCAAAGATTGCTTATTAGTATTAAATAAGGAGGACGCTTGATGTTTACCGGTTTAGTTAGCGATATTGGGGAAGTAGTTGAGATCAAACCCAAAGAGACCAGTGCTTTGCTAAAAATCAAAAGCAAAAAATTAGCCAAGAAGTTAAAGATTGGTGGCTCCATTAGTGTTAATGGAGTTTGTTTAACAGCCACCAAAATCAAAGGCAAGATTTTTCAAGCAGATGTAATGATTCAAACTTTGAAATTAACTACCTTGGGATCACTTGTAGAAGGTGGAGAAGTTAACTTAGAACTTCCTGCAAGAGGTGAAGATTTTCTAGGTGGACATATTGTGCAAGGCCACGTTGATGGAATAGGCCAAGTTGTTTTAAATCAAGATGGAGAAAATTGGCGAAAGTTTGTAGTTCAAGTACCGCAAGCACTTTTAAAATATATTAACAACCAAGGCTCAATTGCAATTGATGGCACTTCTCTTACTGTGGGGGAAGTTGATGATAATAATTGCCAAGTAACTTTATGGTTAATTCCGGAAACTTTAAATAAAACTATTTTAGGAGACAAAAATATTGGAGATCAGGTCAATATTGAAGTTGATGTGATTGCAAAATATGTAGAGCGATTTCTAAAAGCTAAGGAAAAAAATAATGAACATTGATCAAGTCTTAGCACATTTTGCAAACGGTGGATTAGTTATTGTGACTGATGATGAAGCTAGGGAAAATGAAGGAGATTTCATATTACTAGGTGAGAAAGTCACAACTGAAAAAATTGCTTTTATGATTAGGTATTCCTCTGGAGTAATTTGTGCAACTTTACCTTCTGAAATTGCCAATAAATTTGAACTCCCCTATATGGTAAAAAGAAATCAAGATGAAAGAAAAACTGCTTACACAGTTTCAGTTGATGTTAAAAAAGAAATGACCACTGGAATAAGCGCCCGAGAAAGAGCAAACACTATTAGAGCTTTATCAAACCCAAATTCAACTGCAACTGATTTTGTAAGACCTGGACATATCTTTCCTGTGGTTGCGGTACCTGGAGGAATTGCAGAGAGAGCAGGTCATACGGAAGCTGGTGTGTTAATGGCTCAATTAGTCGGTGCTTATCCGGTAAGTGCAATAAGTGAAGTAGTAACTGAAGATGGCATGGATATGTTGCGTGGTGAAGACCTGTACCAATTTGCAGATCAAAACAATATTCCTGTAATCTCAATAGAAAAACTTCAAAGTTATATAAAGGAAAATCCACTTCCTAATGAAAAGCAACATAATAAAGTAACTTACAACTGGGCGGATTTGCCAAGAGACAATGGCAACTGGAGTATTGCGGTGCATTTAGGCAGGAATGGAAGTGAGCATGCAATTGTTAAATTTGGTGAACCAAATCCCGAACAACCAGTTTTAATTAGAGTGCATTCACAGTGCTTGACTGGAGATACCTTTCATTCCCAAAGATGTGATTGTGGCCCCCAATTGAACTTGGCTTTTGAAAAAATAGAATCAGCGGGAAGTGGTTATCTAATCTATTTAAATGACCATGAGGGCCGGGGTATTGGATTGCAGGAAAAAATAAAGGCATATTTATTGCAAGATCAAGGCCTAGATACAGTGGAAGCAAATCTAGAGTTAGGCCATGAAGTAGATGAAAGAAGTTGGAGTGATGTAATTGATATTTTGATTAATCTAAAAATTACCCAAGTAAATCTACTCACCAATAATCCAGATAAATTAAAAGCGTTAGAAAAAGCTGAAATTAAAGTTGCTCGAAGCCCATTAGAGATAACCCCAAATCAATTCAACTTAAAATATTTGCAAACTAAATTAGAGCGAATGGCTCATCAACTTAAGAAAGTAGAGAAATAATGGTTCATAACTCTCCTAAAATTAAATTGACTCCAATGCCGGAAACAAAGATTGCAATTATTTCAGCATCTTGGCATCAAGAGGTTTGTGATGCCCTAGTATCAGGTTCAGTTCGAGCCTGTAAAGAAGCTGAAATCAATAATTATGAAATCATTAAAGTACCTGGATCATTTGAATTACCTTTAGCTTCTCAATTAGCATTTGAAAAAGGTTTTGATGCGGCGGTTGTAGTAGGCCTAGTTCTAAGAGGAGAAACTCCTCATTTTGATTATGTTTGTAGCGGAGTTACCCAAGGTATCATGGAGGTGCAACTAAAGTTTTCAAAGCCAATTGGATTTGGTGTATTAATGTGTGAAAATCTTAATCAAGCATACGCAAGATGTGGGTTGCCACATTCAAGTGAAGACAAAGGATATGACAGCGCAGTTGCGGCACTTAAATTATTAGAACTTGGAGAATAATTTAGGCCCAAGATTTGGACAAGTTAGAGATTAAATTAATTTCCTGCTCACTTAGTTCCACTAATTGCATTATTTCTTTTAGTTGATCAACAGTTCGCGCAGATGCGATCGGTGCGGTAACACTTTCTTGTTGTCTTAACCAAGCAAGGGAAACTGCAGAGATAGAGGCTTGATGATTATTCGCAATTTTTTCTAATTGATTGATAAGTTCAAATCCTTGAGGTGTTAGGTATTGTGAAACACCTTCTGCTCTTACTGAATCAACTTGATTGCTTTCTCGATACTTTCCAGTGAGAAAACCCATAGCAAGTGAGAAGTAAGGAAATGAGGCGAGAGAATTGTTTTTCACAAGATTAGATATTCCATTTTCATAATTTTTGCGTACTACAATGTTATATTCATTTTGGATACCAATATATTTTGCAAGAGAATTTTTCTGAGAAATTTGTAAACTTTCATTTAATCTTTCAGCTGAGTAATTTGAGGCAGCAATATATTTTACTTTTCCCATAGTAATTAATTGACTAAAAGCAATCATGGTATCTACCAGTGGAACTGTTTTATCATCTTCATGTGCATAATAAATATCAACATAATCAGTGCGTAGTCTTTTTAATGAATCATCAATTGCTGCATTTATATTGATTGGAGATAAACCTAATCTCCTGGAGTATTTTGCTACCTTTGTGGCAACTATAATCTCAGATCTATTTTTTCGAGTTTCCATCCATTCTCCAATAATAGATTCACTCTCCCCGCCTATATTTCCTGGTTTCCACTCAGAATATAGATCTGCGGAATCAATGAAATTTCCACCTGCTTCATAAAAAGCATCTAGAACGGCAAAACTTTCTTCTTTGTTGGAACTCCATCCAAAGGTATTTCCACCTAGAACAAGTGGATAAATTTCAATATTTGTACCAGGAATGTTTACTAAATTTTTCACCCCGTTACCTTACCGATAAATCCAGATATTTCCCATTCCCAAGTTAAAGTGTGTCTCAAATTTTGATATTTATATTGTTGGTATTGTTTACCTATGAATTCAATTGCATTGGCAGCAACCCCACAACTTGCATCATTAGTAGATAGCATCAGATTATTTTTACATGTGATTTCAGCAACCATCTGGGTTGGGGGACAATTAACTTTGGCAGCTTTAGTTCCAATCTTAAAATTAGCAGATTCAAATTTGCCTAAAAAAGTTGCTCGCCAATATAACAAAATTGCCTGGCCGGCTTATATCTTGTTAGTAATTACTGGATTTTGGAATGTTGCAGCAATTGGCTCTGGTGCTACTTCAAATTACAACTTAGTTCTCGGAATTAAAATGAGCGTAGTTGCTTTATCTGGCCTGGCAGCATATCTACATACTAAAGCTAAAAGCACAGCTTCACTTGCAATGTGGGGCGGGTTATCTGGATTGTTTGCGCTATCAGCAACTTATTTAGGTGTATTACTTGCTGGCTAACTTTTAATGAAAAATTACTTTAAGAAAGTTATAAAACTTTTTACTGATCGTAAAATCTGGGTAAGACAAACTTTAGTCTCCACAGTTAGTGCATCTGTAGCATGGCAATTAGGTGATTTAGCATTCAAAAGTGGCGGACTAGTGGCTGCAATAGTTTCTACATTAACAGTTCGTATTTCTTTATATAAATCAGTACGCGAAGGATTAGCCCAAGTTATAGGTACTGCATTTGGTGCATTGGTTGCATTTTTATCTCTAACATTATTTCACTTAGGTTTTATAGTGGTATTTGCCACTGTGGTATTTTCTTTTGTATTTGCTAGAGCGTTACGTATGAGTGAAAGTGCTGCGGTGAATGTTCCGATTACCGCGCTAATTGTTATCGGGCCGGGGTTAAGTGAAAGTAATGCTTACCATAGATTGTTATCTACAATTATTGGAGCAGCAGTAGCAGTTCCATTTTCATATTTTTCCCATCCAAGCACTCCGGAAGGGCGCACTGTTGAGAAAATAAATCGAATCGCTAAAAAATGTTCCAAACTGTTAGGTGAAATTGCAGAGGGAGTTGTTAGTAATTTTACTCCCGAGAATTTTGGAGAATCGTTAGCACAAGCAAGAGTATTGATGGAAGAAGTTCCTGATTTAAGAGCACAGGCGCAAGAAGCCAGAGGATACGCTCGGTGGATTCCAAAAAACCATATTGATGTTGCCGAAACTCTGCAACGCAAATCAATTGCTGTTGAGCATATAGCAGTTCAAGTGCGGACGATTGCTAGAACTTTATTTGATATTGCAGTTGATGGATCTTTACCCGATTCAATTATTAGACCAGTTGGAGTTGCTCTGTCAGCTGCTAGTTATGCGGTAGAAGTTAAAATGAATGCCACTAAATCAAATGAAAAATTTACTTATTCTGCAATTGCAGATCTAAGACAAGCAGCTTTAGATTTATCGGAATCATTAGTTTCTCAAAAAGATTTAGCAAATCAAATTCAAATCATCAGAGCCATTTCTTTAATTACCAATTTGGAGCGAATAGCAGATTCTTTAGATGAATCTTCTCCTGCAATTACTGAAGTAGATACACCTTCGCAACCTGGAGATGAAGCGATACTAACTTTGCTTCCGGTTGAGGGAAGTGTTCGCTGGACTAGAAAATTAATAAATAAAGTAAAAAAATTATTTAGCTAGCTCTAATTTTTTACCAATTTGGGGTTGACCCCATAGATCCAGAACTTTCAATGTTACATCTTGCAATATTTTTTGAGATTCACCCGATATTGATGGATAAACACAGGAATCAACTAAGTCACAGGCCCATGTGGTAAAACCACTGTTAAATACCGCAGCCCCAGATGGAGTGGTGAACCACATTGTTTGCTCAAATGGTATTTTCACATGCTTTCCTGGGGGCGTGATTGCGTAATTTAATCGACCTTGAAATAAAACGTGAATATTTGGAGGTGATGCTGGAGTTGGAAAAGAAGATTCAATTTCAGTATCTGGGGATATAGATTGGATTGCAGCATTCTTGGGAAGTTTCAACCAAGATGGATTTTCCGCCAATTTTAAATCACCAAATACGTGGACCCCACTAGTTAAGCCACCAGTAATTAAATTAGAAGGAGTATTAACTCTAGGATCACTATATTCCAAAGTTATTTTATCCCAATCGGTTATCGGATCTTGCGTTGCAACTCGATACATATAAGCTAAACGGTCAGGAACTTTGTGGGCAGGAGCTAGGCGGGTTTGCCAATATGCATCATTGGCTCCAAACAAAGCTAAATTAATTCCATTATTGCGTGCAGCAATAAAAGAATCAAATAATCTTCTTGGCATATATTCTGCGTGACCACTAATAACTATTCCACGATAATGTCTAAATATTGAAGGGAAATTATTCATATCTAAATCAGAGTAATTATCGACTAAGACATTATTTTTCTCCAGAAATTGCATCATGGATAGACCATCTCTTTTGATTGCAAAGCCACCACTTCCATAATAAGGGCGGTCAAAAGATACCTCTCTACTTCTTTCTGTTCTTTGGTCTGTAGCAGAGCCACCTGGTCCGATATATGCAGAGTAACCACCAAATGCGTTATACATCTGCCAAGTAATAAAAGAATGCATAATTGCTAGATTGGCAGTTCCTAATGGGTTATGAACTACTAGTGGGTCTTCACTTTCAATGTAGCCAGAAGGTGAATAAGTAACTAGTAAATAAAATCCAGGAGTCCAACTCTGATCAATATTCACTGTTAGCAATGTTGGCCAATTTGTTTGCACTAGGCGAGTATTGGTAAATGCGTGGGGAATTCTAAGATGTGGGAAAATCATAGGTTTAGATTTCCAAACTTCCCTTGCTCCTGCTCCGTTATACCAACCTATACGCAATGCAGCAATTGTCCTTGGTCGATTAGAATCTTTGTAACTATAGTTATCAAAAGTACTAGCATGAATTGAAATACTATCTCCACAATTTACATTGTTTTTATCTGCCCAAAGCAAACTTCCATGAGGATCATAAAATTGAACATCTCGCCAATCGCTCATTGTCATATTCACACCTGGCAAATTGTTTTCTGCAGCTAAACCAGATTTTGTTAAAGCTGGACAGGTTGAATTTACAAAATTTCCATTATCCAAAGGAAAAGTTTGCGATAAGGATTGGGCAAAAGTTTCTACAGTTCGATGCCCCACATCTTGGTGAGTTGGAATTGGTGGCAGTGGCTTTCCAACTAAAACTAATTGCACCACTAAAGTTGCAATAACAACTAAAGTAGCAACAAGTGCAACAGAAAGAGAGGAAATAATTAATAAGGTACGTCGCTTTTGGTCATGCAAAATTTTCATTAAAAAATGGCGCACCGAACTAACCTCCAAAAGTCTTTGCTAATATCTTTTCGCTAATTTCAGCCAACACCAGTTGACCCAAATTTTGGGTACATTTCTGAAATTGCTGGCTAAATTCCAACATGAAAGCCATATTTTAGCCCATGTAATTTTTGATTTTCTCCTTGGCCGGATTTGCCTGTACTCTTATCTCTCTTAAAGTATGCCCCCCTAGCTCAGTCGGTAGAGCGTTTCCATGGTAAGGAAAAGGTCAACGGTTCGATTCCGTTGGGGGGCTCGAAAAAAAAGTTTGGCGGGGTAGCTCAGCTTGGTAGAGCAAACGGCTCATAATC
>OMHY01000011.1 GCA_900298985.1 Streptomycetaceae bacterium | reverse complement strand
CAGCAATCGATAGCCAAGATTTTGAAAAAGCCGCTGCTTTACGCGATACTGAAAAAAACATGATTGCAGAAAGAGTGGAAAAGGAAAAGAATTGGAAAGCTGGCGATTTAGATGTAGCTGCAGTAGTAGATGAAGAATTAATTGCAGAGGTCCTTTCCGCTGCTACCGGTATTCCAGTATTTAAATTAACTGAACAAGAAACAGCTCGATTGCTTCGCATGGAAGATGAATTACACCGCCGAGTTATTGGACAAGATCAAGCTATTAAAGCTTTATCACAAGCAATACGTAGAACTAGGGCTGGCCTAAAAGATCCAAGACGTCCCGGCGGATCATTTATATTTGCTGGTCCATCCGGAGTTGGTAAAACAGAATTATCTAGAACATTAGCACAATTCTTATTTGGTGATGAAGATGCATTAATTCAATTAGATATGTCTGAATATTCCGAGAAACATACAGCTTCTAGATTATTTGGTGCTCCACCCGGGTTTGTGGGATATGACGAAGGTGGACAATTGACTGAAAAAGTTAGAAGAAAACCATTCTCAGTTGTACTTTTTGATGAAATTGAGAAAGCTCACCCTGATATTTTTAACTCATTACTACAAGTGCTAGAAGATGGTCGACTAACTGATTCCCAAGGTAGAGTAGTAGATTTCAAAAACACTATTATCATTATGACTACTAATTTAGGTACTCGGGATATATCTCGCTCTCTAGGATTAGGTTTCACAAATGCAAGTGATGCACTTGGAAATTATGAAAGAATGAAATCTAAAGTAGGAGAAGAACTTAAAAATCATTTCCGCCCAGAATTCCTAAATCGCATTGACGATATCATTGTGTTCCATCAATTAACAGAGGATGAAATTGTTCGAATTGTTGATTTGATGATTTCTAATCTAGATGAAAGATTAAGAAGTAGGGATATGGGAATTGAATTAACCACTGATGCTAAATTGTTGTTAGCAACTCGCGGTTATGATCCACTTTTAGGTGCCAGACCACTTCGCAGATGTATTCAAAGAGAAATTGAAGATGTATTGTCTGAAAAAATTCTTTTTGGTGATGTGAAGTCAGGAGAAATTACTTTGGTAGATGTAGTGGAAGAAAATGGTGAAAAACATTTCACATTCACTGGCACACCAAAAGGTGAAGCACCAGATTCTCCCCAGGATCTAGCGCAATCTCCAACTGCTTAATCTTTTGATTTAGTTAAAGTGCTACCTTTGCTAGCGCTTGATCTAATCTACTAATCTCAAAGATTTGCATTCCTTTTACCTTTGCATCACTGCCATGTGGAACAATTGCTTTGGTAAATCCTTGTCTAGCTGCTTCTTGCAACCTGGTGTTGACCCCAGTAATTTTTCTAATTTCTCCAGCTAATCCAACTTCACCTAAAGCAACTAAATCTGTTGGTAACGCTAGATTTTTTGCGGCAGAAGCCACAGCCAGACAAACCGCTAAATCAGCGGACGGTTCGGTAATTTTCATACCCCCAACTGTCGCAACATAAACATCTCTTCCCGTAATTTTTATACCAGCTCTGATTTCTACTACTGCTAAAGTCATAGCGGTTCTGGAACTATCTAATCCAGAGGTAACTCTGCGGGCATTTATATATTCACCAGAAGTTGAAAGTGGATTTCCCACTAAAGCTTGCACCTCAGAAAGCAGAGATCTTTTTCCTTCCAATGTAACTGTGACACAGGTTCCGGGTACTGGATTATTGTGGCGAGAGGTAAATAGACCAGTGGGATTTGTGAGACTAACTATGCCATTTTCATTCATACCAAAGCAGCCAACTTCATCACAAGCACCAAATCTATTTTTAGTAGCTCGCAAAAATCTTAATCTGGAATTTCTATCTCCTTCAAAATTTAAGACTACATCTACCAGATGTTCCAATAATCTAGGTCCAGCTACATTTCCATCTTTAGTTACATGTCCAACTAAAATTAAAGTAATGTTTTTCTCTTTTGCAATTCTTATCAAAGCTGAAACTACTTCTCGAACTTGTACTACTCCACCAACTATTCCATCCACAGTATTAGCTGTAATTGTTTGAATAGAATCAATAATTAACAAATCTGGTTTAATATTTTCTATCTGCCCAATAATTGCGCCTAATTCACTTTCCGATGCAAGTAACAATGTTTTTTCAATTGTCTTTATCCGATTAGCCCTAATTTTTATTTGTGCTACTGATTCTTCCCCACTTATATAAAGGGAAGTTAAATTTTGACGAGCAAATCCAGCTGCAACTTCCAATAATAAAGTTGATTTTCCTACTCCTGGTTCACCAGCTAGCAATATCGCAGCTCCTGGGGTTAAGCCACCACCCAATACCCTGTCTAATTCACTTACCCCGGAAGATTTAGTAATTGCATTTTCAGTTGAGATTTCAACTATCGATTTTGCTAATTGAGTAACTTCAGTAGCCTGCAAAGATAATTTTTTGGGAGCTCCTAGTTCGATTACGCTTCCCCAAGTTTGACATTCTCCACAGCGACCAACCCATTTTGCAGTTTTCCAACCGCATTCAACGCAAGCAAAATTTTCCTTATTTGCCGAGGTTTTTTTAGTCATAGGGATAAAGATTATCTATTAGCTCTGACTATCAGTTTTTTTGGTTTGCCAGGGTTGCGGGGTGAATTTGTAGTAAAGGTAATAATCTTTTCCGGTTAGCTGCGCGTGAGATCTTGATTAATTCCATTCTATCTTCACAATGCTTTTTCAATATTTGATAAGCACTTTTACCCATAAGTGCTGTTAACTCTGGCTCATTACTCAGATAGACCGGCTTTTTCCCAATATGAGCTTGCGGATTATCGGTGCAGTACCAATCAAACTCTAAACCACCATCTCCCCAAGCCAATCTTTCATACTCGCCAATCACATTAACTGTAATTTCCCTTTCCCCAATTTCTCGCTTCTCAAAAGATCTTCTAATTGGAAGTTGCCAACACACATCTGGTTTAGTTTGGGAAAAATGTATACCTTCTTTTTCTGCGAGATGATGTAAAACGCATCCAATTTCACCTTTGTACTCATCAGAGGTAAAGCCACGTCGATTTAAGAAAATACAGGAACCATCTACTTTTCTAGTTTTAGAATCCCGGTCTAACCCAATTTCACTAATATTCAATTTTTTGCTTTTAGATTTATTAATTCTAGCCTCATAATAAAATTGCCACATTTGTGGTGTCAACCTTTTTGCCACTTCCTCAGTTCTTCTTTGATCATCTTTATCTGAATAATAGGCACCATCTGAACAGCAACCAGAATCTGGAAATTCTTTATCTATACCTTGGCACCCATTTCCATAGATACAACTCCAATTTGATGTTAACCAAGTCAAGTCACATTTATAAATTTCATCTGGATTTTCTGGGTCAACAAACTCTACCCAATCTCTTGAATGTAATGTGGGAAATTCGCTCATAGGAAGACAAGCCTATCTAATAATCAAGGTATCATCACACCATGGCTAGTCCAATAAAAAATCAACTAAAGGTTGGCATAATTGGTGTTGGTTCAATGGGCGAACCAATTTTGCAATCAATTATTGAATCCGGTATTCCATCAGATGATATTTTTATTTCTACAAAAACCCCACAAAAAGCTGTGGCAATTTCCGAGAAATATAAGGTGAATATTGCCAGCAATCAAGAAATAGTTAAAAGTTGTGAAGTTGTTGTATTAGCAACTAAGCCTCAAGGAAGTAAGGAACTACTAGTAGAGTTATCGCCTGATTTTCAAGGTTCTAAATTATTAATTTCAATTTTGGCGGGCAAGAAAACTAAATTTTTCGAGGAATTATTATCAAGAGAGATTAGAGTGGTCCGCTCAATGCCAAATACTCCGATGCAGGTAAAGTCTGGTGTAATTGCAATCTCTGCCGGGAAAAAAGCTACCGCACAAGATATGGAATTAGTTAAAACTTTATTTTCCAGTTCAGCTAAAGTGGTAGAGATACCAGAAGAACTTCAAGATTCAGTTGCAGCGCTAAGTGGCAGTGGACCTGCATATTTTTATGCATTTGTAGAAGCGCTAGCTTTGGCTGGTGAAAATACAGGAATTGATTCGGAGCTTTCAACTCAACTAGCAATTGATACCTTTATTGGAGCTGCGAAATTATTAGAAATGAGCAAACTTGCCCCTTCAAAATTAAGAGAAAATGTAACTAGTCCCAATGGCATGACCGCTGCTGGATTAAAAAGTTTTCAAGACAATCAATTAGAAAATCTGGTCACACAAGCTCTGGATGCGGCAAGATTAAGGTCCATTGATCTTTCCGAAATCTAAAATTAGATGATTAGAAAAGTTTTATTAACTTCATTCCTGACTTCTCTTTTTCTACTAATATCAGTTGACGTCTTGATAGGTAATGCTGCCGTCAAAACCAATCAAGTCATTCAACCATTGAAACCATTAGTTAAAGTGGTAATGGGATGTAATAATAATTGTGATGTAAGTGAAATTCTTACAAATAATAGTTCATCTAATCCTCAGGTAATTGCTTTGGGCAACAAAAATGGTTCAAATGGAAGCAACGGTTTTATTTCCGCATATAATCAATTTGGGCAAAATCTTTGGAATCTAGATCTAATAGTAAGCAAAAATGAAATAGTAAATTCAGTCATTTCACTAAAAAATGGAAATTATCTAGTAGTTGGTGCAGGAAATACAGATGTTGCTAACAGTTCTACAACTTTTAGCTTACCAGCTGGAATATTGAATCCCGATAATTTGGATTTAAATATGATTAATGCGATTAATTCAAATACTTCTACTTCTATTTTCAATAATCTAGAAATTTTCGAAGTTAGTTCTAAGGGCGAGTTAATTGATACCCATACTTTGCAAATTTCCGGAACTATTGCGCCCCAAAACATTGTTCTTAGCTCTGATCAAATTAATGAAGTAACCATTACTGGTCAAATTTTGTTATCCAAAGTTCTATCCAATTTTTCTTTAAATTATCAAATTAATACAGATCCCGGCATTACTGATCTACAAATTTCGCCCAGCAATCTAACCTCCCAATCTTTATCCTTAGAGCAAAATTTCAAGACTATTTATGGATCAATTGAAATTTACCAAAAAAATAATGATCAAAATTATTTCCCATATTTTCACCCAAAAAGAACATTGCCAATAATTGTAGAGAAAAATAAAATGGGTAAAGTGGTAGCTGCTCGTTATTTATTGAACAATATTATTGAGACAGTAATGAATGCGAAAAGAAATTTGTTTTTTTTAACATCGGATGGAAAAGATTACTGGATTTCTTTTTACTTAGGCGGAGCAAACAAATAAAGTTGTTGGTTAGTTCCTAATGCTAGTAAGTAATCTATATTGTTGTTATTTATAGTTGAGAGAGCAGTATTTTCTCTAATCTTTATATTGGATACCAAGGAAATTTGCGTATTTTTCAAATTGAGATTACAAAGGTGCGTACTGCATCTATAAAAAATATTTGAAGAAGTTGATCCCATAGGATAAGAAGGCATTCCATTATTAAAGTTTGGGAAAGAGTTAATCGAGTAGGTTTTATCCAGTGGGGTATTTATTCCGCTCAAAGTTATAGCACCAGATTTAAGATTCAATACTCGAATTGAATCTGGAACTGGATAACTTTGAGTAGAAGTAGATATCCAACTAACCTGTACATTATTTTGATTTGGCCAAATTCCAATGGCAAAACCTGCAGAAGGTACCTGGGTACTTGCGTCAAAAGTTGCATAACCCCAACTTGCGGGATCTGTATTATTGCGGGAAGCTATTTGAATATCTGACCCGGAAATACTCCCATCCTGATATAAACCTGAAATTGCATCATAGGCAAGATAAATCCGATTTTGGAAAACAGTTGCGGCTAAATGTGTTCCCACATCATAGGTAGTTCTACCATTTTTATCACTGTTACCATCAACAGTTTCAAACTTCCACTGACCATCACTTAAGGTAGATCCAAGTAATAAACCTTGATTTTCATCGCGGTAAAAAACCTGTAAACCAGAGGAATTTATAACGCAGGCGCTAGCGGTTCCTACATTATCTGAAGTGCGCTCTCGAATTATGCCAAATACTTTTTGGTTTCCATTTCCATCTAAAGTTTCTAAATTCCACTTCTTTCCATCCCAACTTGCCCAACGCAAAGTGGAGTTAGATATATCTTGGTAGAAAAGATTTATTTTGGGTATTCCGGGATAATTTTGGGTGTTGGCACATTGGGAAATATATCCAGTCATTTGATGCTTTAAAGATCCCGGTATTTTGGAATCTATTCCATCCAAAGTAACTACTTTCCAATTTCCATTAGAAATTCCTCCAGAAATCAAGGTAGCTGAGACTAAATCACCAGTCTTAGCATCTTCATAAAAAATATAAGTTTTTGAATTAAGGTTTGCAGTAACAAAATTAGCTATTTTTATATTTTTATAAAGTTTGAAATTATTCCAGGTTTGATTTGGAGTCACCTTATTAAAAATAATGGGATTAGATTGGCCAAGTGCATTTATAGCGGTGAGTTGTAACGTATAACTCTTTCCATTTTCCAAGGAATTAACTTGTATTGGAGAGGATTTACTAGAAAAAATCTGACCAGTCTCCATCACTTTAACTTGGTAATTTTGAATTTGTGAAACTAATTCTGTAATTGGTGGTGAAAATTCAATTTCTGCTGAGTTGTTTAATGTAATTACTTGAGCCTTGATTGGAGCATCAGGTGCAGTCTTTGGAGAACCTAATATTGGAGCAGAAAGCAAATCTTTCATAACCGCATTTATTGGCCCACTCAAGCGATGAGAAACAAATCCGGGAGCTATGTTGGGGAATAAAATTTTTAATGCATCTGCATTTGTGTTACTCGGATCAAAATGGGAGATTGAGGAAGCTAATTCAAATTGCGGTGGTGCGTATAGTTTTAAAGGCTTCCCAGAATTCACTGCAGAACTGAGCGGACCATTCCAATATAAATCACTAGTAAGTGCGGTTCCCAGTGGTAAACCACTTGGAATTGTGATTAAAGGTGTTCCATCTGATTTTTGTAAAAATGCATCAAAGATTGTGGGAGTTGTAAAAGTTCCGAATCCAGAAATATCAGAGGCTCCTGAAATAATTCCCAAACCATGTGCAATTTCATGCAACATTAAAGTTTCTAAATCTATTTTATTTGCCGGACCTTTTCCATCAGTACCAGCGTAGAAATCATTCACCCAACTGGGATTCAGAAAAATGTTTATCTCCCCTTCGCCTTGTGTTAAATCTTTATTTGCCAATATATTTGCCAACGCTGCTGGATAATAAATATTAGAAAGTTTGCTACCGGGAAAATTGATAAAATATTTAGTTGGTGTCCCAGATGCTAAATCATCAATGGTTTGGCCAGATTTAACACTCACATTAATCGTCACTGGAATTTGAGTTCGAAAATTTAATGACCAAATAAAAGCTGCTGCGTTTATAGCTGGTCGCAAATTATTTGGAGTATTTCCAAATTTCAAATAGAACTTGGAAGTAGTCGAAGCTTGTGCTGGAATGGAATAAAGAGGGACCAATAGCAAGGAACCGACCAGTCCCAGAGCCATTAAGAGTCGCTTCACCAGAATAAAATAGCAGGGTTCTTGAACTCCCAAAAGATTTATCGGTTATTCACCCAGTTCTAACCCATAAAATAATGGAGTGGAAGGGTCTTTAACAATTAAAGTCTATAGCAGACAAGGTTGCCACCTTTGTGATATTGCTATTGGTACCTTAAAAGAATATATTGAAAAAAAAGTCGAAATCTCAATAGAACTTAAAGTTATAGATATTGATTTAGATCAAGAATTAAAAAATAAATTTAATGATTTGGTTCCAGTTATTTTTATTGAAGATGAATTGTTTGATTATTATGGGGTTAATATTGAGAAGTTTGAAAATAAATTAAATAAATTTATTTAGAAATAATTTGATCAGCATCAATTATCTGATAAGCATAACCTTGTTCGGCCAAAAATCTTTGACGATTTGCTGCAAAATCTTGATCATTTGTATCTCGGGAAACAATGGAATAAAAGCGGGCACTTCGACCATCTGCTTTTGGTCGCAATATTCGACCTAATCTCTGCGCTTCCTCTTGTCTTGATCCAAAAGTTCCAGAAACCTGAATTGCAATTGTAGCTTCAGGTAAATCAATTGAGAAGTTAGCAACTTTTGAAACAACTAAGCAATTAATTTCACCTTGGCGATATAAATTGAATAGTTTTTCTCTTTCACTGTTTGGAGTAGAGCCTTTAATTACAGGGACTTTTAAAGCTTCGCCAAGAGAATCTAGCTGCTCTAGATATTGACCAATTATTAATACTTGATCTGAACTATGTTTTTGAGCAAGAGCAATTGCTACTGATTCTTTGGTTTTTGTAGTGGCAGCAATTCGATACTTATCTTCCTGTTCCGCTGTGGCGTAACGCATTCTTTCTTCTTCAGTTAAAGTAACTCTTACCTCAACACAATCTGCGGGTGCAATATAACCCTGTGCTTCAATTTCTTTCCAAGGCACATCAAATCTTTTAGGCCCAATCAGAGAAAAGACATCACCTTCTAATCCATCTTCTCTAACTAATGTGGCAGTTAAACCTAAACGTCTGCGACTTTGGATATCAGCGGTAAATCTAAAAATTGGTGCGGGTAAAAGATGAACTTCATCATAAATTATTAGTCCCCAATCAATAGCATCAAATAGCTCGAGGTGAGCATAAAACCCTTTTTTCTTTGTGGTTAATACTTGGTATGTGGCAATAGTGATTGGTCTGATTTCTTTTTTGGAACCAGAATATTCCCCAATCTCATCTTCATTTAAATTCGTCCGTTTGATTAATTCTTCTTTCCATTGTCGAGCAGCCACAGTATTAGTAACTAATATCAAAGTAGTGGCCTTTGCCAGAGCCATTGAGGCGGCACCCACAATTGTTTTTCCAGCTCCACACGGCAGAACCACAACTCCAGAACCGCCATGCCAAAATCCTTCAGCGGCCATCTCCTGATATCTTCTAATCTGCCAATTGTTTTGTATTAAAGAAATTTCATGGGCTTCACCATCTACATAACCTGCGAAATCTTCTGCCGGCCAACCAAGTTTTAATAAAGCTTGTTTGAGAAAACCTCTTTGCCCGGGATGAACAATTATGGTTTCTTCATCAAGTTTTAAACCTAACATTGGTGCAATTTTTTTACCTCGAGTGATTTCAGCTAAGACTGCTGGGTCATTGGAAACCAAAACTAGACCATGAACTGGATGTGACTCTAAGCGCAATCTGCCATACCTAGACATAGTTTCTGCAATATCTATAAGTAGTGAATGACTTATCGCAAATCTGGAATATTTTAGAAGAGTATCAATTACTGCCTCTGCGTCTAATCCTGATGCACGTGCATTCCATAAACCTAAATTTGTTAAGCGATAGGTATGGATGTGTTCCGGGGATTTTTCAAGCTCTGCAAAACTTGCAATTGCTTTTCTACATTCATCACTTAATATATGATCAACATCTAATAAAAGTGTTTTATCACTTTGTACAATTAAAGGACCGTCACTCATTTACTAACTCCTGGAAAAAACTAGTCAACAAATTTATTCTAGGAATGATTTCAGATTTTTTAATATGTTCATTTTTCGCATGGGCACCTGCCCCGACCGCTCCTAAGCCATCTAATACTAAAGGGCAAACCATTGCAGCAAAATTTCCGTCACTGGCGCCACCAACCTCATAAGCGGAAATTTCCGGTAATGAAGCTTTTTTTCCAGCGATTTGTAATATTTTGAATAACTCATCAGATTTTGATTTTGGAAGTGGTGGTCTATTAATGCCACCACTAATTTCTACCTTAATATTTGAATTATCAGGTTTGAGAGAAGTAATTTGTTTATCAACTAGTTCCAATTCATTTTCATCAAATGATCTAGCATCCACCTCTATAACTGTTATTTCAGGTACAGTGTTAGTGGTTGTGCCGCCTTTAATAATTGTAGGTACAACTGAGGTATTTTTATCTGGATTATTTAGAGAGGCTATTTTCAAAACTAAATTAGCAGCTTCAACTATGCTATTTATTCCTTTTTCTGGTTCTAAACCAGCATGTGCGGCTTTTCCAACCACTTTAACTTGATACATAGCGGTACCTTTTCGAGCTACTTTTACCCCGGTATCAAGGGCTGATTCAAAGACTAGTACCGCTTTAGATTTAGCACTTAGCTCTTTAATCAAATCAACTGAAGAAAAACTTCCAGTTTCCTCATCTGTAGTTGCCAATAATGCAAATCTTTTTATATCAATATTTTGCTTTTGTAGATTCGATAGAGCATAAATAGCTTGGAGAAACCCTGCCTTCATATCAAAAATTCCTGGGCCACTTATTTCATCACCTGCAATATTCCAAGTTGGATTAAAAGTACCAACTGGCCACACTGTATCCAAATGGGTCAATAACAAAATATCAAAATTTTGTTCACCCCATAAAAGAATTGGTCGAGATTTTACTTCTCTTATCTCGCATCCCCCAGATAGATTTCTATCTACAATATTTTTTGCTAACTTAATTATTTCTTTATTTCTTTCCAAATCTTCCGTAGGAGATTCTAGGCAAACTAATTGTTCAAGTTCCTGTAAAAATTGTGTGAGTATCTCTGCTTCACTATTTTTCAAAATCATTTTTCTCTCCTACGCCGATTCCACATCATCATACTGAACTACGCCGGTGATGCGGGGTATTCTAAAAGTTTCAATTTTCCCAGTTGCATGATCTTTAGCAGTTAATATGCCTTGTTTAATAGAGATTGGATCTATTAAGCGATTACTTACATGCCCATTACTGTCGGCATAGCCAATGGCAACAGTAGAATTATCTTCAATATGGCTTTGTAGTAAATTCAAAGTGGATTGAGCAGAGTTTTTTGGTAAATCAAAAGTTGGAACCGAGGTAACTTTTTCTCTTACCCGTAAAGCTTTTATTGCTACTTCTGCTAAATCTTTCTGTGAATTAGAAGATTGATTTTCCCTAAATTTATTTGAATTATTTCGCTTTAGTTTTAACCTTCGAGAAATTGGTGCTGAAATTAATACCCCATTTTTCCCTTCCGCAACTGGGAAATAATTTTCTTGTCTCAAAACTTCCAAGACCTCTTCAATTTCTGCTTCAAAAATTAGAACTGTATCAGCGATTTTTCTGACACCCAGATCTTCAATTTTCTTATTGTTTGCTATCTCTGTCACTATGTTTTCATCATCATTGCGCAGAAATGCGCAAGCATGCCCAACCTTTAACTTTCCATGTTTTTTAGCGCAATCTTGTATTAAATATTCTAAAGGTTGTGGCACCTGGGTCTTAGAAGTTTTCTTTAAGAATTCCAAAATATCTGCACCATGCATTCCATGATCCAGCCCTCTTCTAATTGATTTAGCAGTGAATCTGAATACTGTTGCGCTTCCCCTACCTTCAATGTCAGCGATTAATTCAATTTGATCTGCAATCTCATACTCCAATGGGCCAGGAGCAATTGCTGTGTAATCAGATTGAATCAAAATATAATCAATATTTTTGGGAAATGCTTTATTGATTCCTATTTCTAAACTCGCTTTATTTCCATCTAGGAAATTTATTCCATAGCTGGAAAGCCCTCCGCGACCAGTGATACCTAACCACTCAGTTTCTCTTAGAATTTGTTGGATATAATTGGAATTAAATCTACGCGGTGCTTTCCATTCTAATCTTTTCAATAATGATTCAACTTCAGTTTCTATTTCTGGAGAATCAATTAAACTTTCTATTAATAATTTTTTGTTAGCAACTAAATTTGCTCTCTCTAAATCATTACTTAAAGGTGTCAAGTTTTCGCCTAAATACCTAGAACTGTTTAACCAAATTTGGGCAATTGCTAACCATTTTGCCTCTGGATCTTGCTTTAGCCAGAGGTCATAATTTTGGGTTGGCAAAACTTCTCCATTGCCATCTATTCCAATTAATTCAGTTTGAAAAAGTAAATCAGCTAGGAATGAGGTTAGATTTTCCGCTAGACCTAAATGTTCACATGTTCTTTTCAAATCACGAACACCAATTCCACCGGTTTTAATAATATTTGCTGGATCATTAGCCCAATATTGTGCCAACTCCTCACACCAGCGAAGAAAATCAGAAATATTAGCAATAGCACCAGTGTCTATATTTGATTGCAAAATTTTATTTCCTGCAATTTCCGGTGGAGTATTTCTAATATCGCGGAAAATTTTTCCGCCTCTTAGATAAATTCCAATTTCGCGAGGAAGAGCTACAGTATGGGAATCTAATATTGTAAGAAAGTCATTATCTAATAACCAACTTACCCCTGTAGGAGGAGATTTCATATTTGAAACTTGCCCTCGGGGAGTTTCCCAAGTTAAATGTTCTAAAATTAATTTAGCTTCTTTTGGTGCTGTCGCAAGTAGATCTAAATCAGCTTTTATGGTTGCTTTTGGTCCAAGACCAGCTGGATCTTCACCAATTAAAATCCGTAAGTTGTTGGGAATTTTCAATTGACTATTATCTCCATAAAACAAACCCAATTCATGCAGTTTTTTTACTGCAGGCGAAATTGATTTATCAATTATTTTTTCTAATTCTTTGATATTAAATGGTTCATCTAAAGTGGCAGCTGCTGTTAATACATCTAATTCCCAATTGGTTAATAGATCTAAAGCTCTTATTAGAGAATGGGTGCTGGTTGCTCGAATTGCCAATGAAGTGATGTCTGCAGGCAAGGGCGTAAGTAAGTCTGGACGAAATTCCAGCATTGATTTAAGGGATTGGTCACTTCTTTCCCTTAAATCATCGGCAAAAGTTTGATTACCCACAGTCTGCCTACTCTACCGGTAATTGGGAGTAAAGGGCGAATCAATTTCCTTTCTTGCCGGGCCTCAAAAAAATAAATAGGTAACCTAGTCGAGCGGTAATTGGTGCGATTTTAGATTTTAACCAGCGTGCTTTTCTAAAATCATAAATTGGCCAATTTTTTTTACCTGCAAAAACCCGCAACGTGGCATCTGGATTTATTACTGCTGGATTACCGACACTTTGCAATAAAGGTAAATCATGGTGACTGTCTGAATAGGCAAATGATTCCAATAAGTTATATGATTGGAGATTTGCCAAATCAATTGCGGCTAAAGCTTTAGCTTTTCCATGTAGCAATTCACCGACTAACTCACCAGTATAAACTCCATTTTCAATTTTTGCTTTTGTGCCAAGCGCGCCTGTGAAACCTAATCTTTTTGAAATGTGAGAAGCAAATTCTTGACTTGATGCAGTAATCAACCAAACATCAACCCCATTTGCTAAATGTTCTTGAGCCAATGAAATTGTTCCACTCCATAAAGCAGGTGAAACAAATTCATCATAAATCTCTTTTCCCATTTTTTCTAACTCTTCAACTTTATGACCTTTAATGAAATTACAAGCGGCTTTAGTAATACTATTTATTTCATTTTTGTCTTCTACTCCAGTGT
>OMHY01000010.1 GCA_900298985.1 Streptomycetaceae bacterium | reverse complement strand
GTATAAAAGCAGTTTGGATTTTCTAGCGCAAAAGCCTGGTGCATAAAATGTCACCTCAAGTCATTCGTGGTATTTTCGATGTTTTAAGTTTGTCTTCAGTGCTAATTTTGCTTGTAATTGGCATGGCCATCATTGTGGGAATGATGAAAGTATTTAATATGTGCCAAGGCGAATTTATTTTGTTGGGAGCGGTTACCGCCTTTTTATTTGGAAAGTATTTACACAATATTTGGCTCGGAATAATTGTGGCACCGCTGGTGGTTGCGCTATTCGGTTTTATATTGGAGCGAACCACTATTAATCGTTTTTATACCAACCCTCAAGCAGCGTTACTAGCAACTTTTGCGGTGGGACTAATTATTCGGGAAACACTTAGAACTAAAATGAATACTCAAGGCGCACCAGTAAATGCTCCAATACAGAACTATATTAAAATTGGTGGAGCAAGTTTGCCTCTTTGGCGGGTAGTAATTATGTTAGTTACTTTAACTTTAGTTATCACAATTAGCATTGTTTTATTAAAAACTAATTTAGGTATGATGGTAAGAGCAACATTGGATAATCCGGACCTAGTTTCAGTATCTGGGATTTCAACTAAATGGATGTATGCAGGGACCTATGCAGTTGGTGCAGGGTTATCAGGATTTGCCGGGGCCATGATTGTGCCGCTTCAAACTTTGTACCCTAATTTAGGTTATGACAATTTAATCTTGATGTTTATTGCTGTAATGATTGGTGGTTTAGGTCAATTTGCTGGACCGATTGTAGGAGCAGCTCTTATCGCGGCAACTGGAGCAATTCTCGGTCAATTTATTTCACCGGTTACAGCACAAATTTTGGTAGTGCTATTTGCAGTGGCTTTAACTCGTCTCCGACCTGCTGGAATTTTCCAAAGGGGGCGATAAATATCTCAATTATTGAGTGAAATTTATGAAAATATCGAACCAAAAAACAAAAAAATAGAAATGAAATAAATACAGAAAGGTAAAAAATGAAAGTAAGTTTATTTAGAAACAAAGGAGTTGGAAAAGCGATAGCGATTACAGCAGCATTAGTTGCTACAGTTACTACTTTTTCCTTTGCTCCTTCTCAAGCAGCCACACCAATTAAAGTTGGCGTGCTGACAGATATGACAGGTGCATTTGGAATTGTGGGAAAATCCAATTTAGCAACTGCTCAATTTACAATTAATGAAATCAATAAAAAGGGTGGGGTTTTAGGTCACCAACTTCAATTAGTACTTGCAGATGGCGGTAGTGATCCAGCAATTGCAGCACAAGCAGCAAGCAAGCTTGTTAACCAATCCCATGTTTCAGTAGTGGTTGGTGGCGTTGCAAGTTTTACTCGCGTAGCTGTAAGAGACATTATTGCTACCCGTGGAAAAACACTTTATATTTGGCCAGCTTCCTATGAAGGAAATGAATGTCATAAAAATGTTTGGAATACAGGCTCTGCTCCAAATCAACAAGTTGATCCAACTGTCAAGTATTTACTTGCTCAGGGCAAGAAAACTTTCTTCTTAACAGGTAGTGATTATCTATATCCAAGAAATATTTTGGCTCGAGTTCGTCAAGATGTATTAGCTGGCGGCGGTTCCATTGTAGGTGAAGAGTATGTACCACTTGATATGACTGATCCATCAAACTTGGTAAGCAAAGTATTAGCTTCAAAAGCAGATGCTGTATTTGAAGTTGTGGTATTGCCAGGTACTGCACCATTCATTAAAGGAATTGTTGATGGTGGATATACCGGAACTATCGCAGGTACCTTATTTGATGAGGGTATTAACCCACTTATTGGAAAAGAAGCAGATGGTTTAATTGGTGTTCAAGATTATTATGGCCCAGTTACCGATCCTTTCTCAAAAGCTGAAGTTGCTAAATTCAATGCGCAATTCCCTAAAGCTGCTGGATTATTCGCTTCCACCTTTAACTCACCAGCCTGGTATCGATCTTTGTATCTATGGAAAGCAGCTGTAGAAAAAGCTGGTTCTTTTGATACTGATAAGGTAAATGCTGCTATGGATTCAATTGGATTGAAGCAATCAATTGGTGGTCCAGTTAATTTTGTACCTGGTACAAAGCACGTTAACCTAACAATGTATCTTGGTAAATCAAATGCTGATGGATCTGAGACTATATTGAAGAATCTCGGCCAGCTTCCACCTTATGAATGTGCTAATAAGAATTAATTTATATAGATTAATTTAAAAAGCACTAAATAAGGAGGAGCAAATATTTAAAAATAGGTTCAGGACAGGTATCGGTATTACCATACTGATATCTGTCTTGAGTCCTGTCTTAATTTTTGCTGGTAATGATTATTTAACTCAAATAGTTACCAGAATTTTGGTTTATGGAATTCTAGTTTTGAGTGTAGAAATGTCCTGGGGTCAAACAGGTATTTTTACCTTTGGCCAAGCAGCATTATTTGGAGTTGGCGGCTACGCCACTGGACTAATTGCCACTAAAGCAAATATCACTGATATATTTATTTTGATTGGGCTAGCATTGATAATTGGAATTGCAATTGGAATGCTCATTTCCTTATTTCTCTTTTCCGGTAGGAGAGTAGGGGAACTTTATGTAGCCTTAGTAACTTTGGCACTCTCCTACATTTGCGAGAGGTTAGCCAATAGCTGGACATTTTTAGGTTCTGGCAATGGTGTACCTGGGATACCTTACCCATCTATATTTGGCCACTCCTTAGGCTCAAATATCCAAGTATTTTATTTAGTTTTAGTAATTTTTATTTTATTAATGTTGCTCTGTTTCTATATAGTAAATTCTCAATTTGGCCTTACTATGAACGCTGTTAGAGATGATGAAGAAAGAGCAGAATTTTTCGGTTACAAAAGGCCTCGAGTTCAAATTTTTACTTTTATTTTGTGTGCAGCGTTAGCATCTATTGCAGGTTGCTTGTTTGCAGTATCTGAAGGATTAGTTTCACCCTCTATGAGTGGCCTAGCACTCTCAACTACTACAGTACTTTGGGTAGTACTTGGAGGCCGAGGAACATTATTTGGACCATTAATCGCTATGGCGGTACTTCAAATTTTCAATACCGAAATGCAAAATGTTTTACCAAGTCTATGGCCAATATTAATTGGAATAATGCTATTGCTTACTATGGTCTTTTTACCAAAAGGATTAAGTTCAATTCCAAATATAATTAAGTCCAAAAGAGAAGTGAAAACCTTATGAGTGTAAAAAGAAATTTACTTGAGGTTAAGAATGTCACCAAAAAATTTGGATCTTTAATTGCTGTTAACAATGCTTCTTTACATATCTCAGAAAATGAAATATTAGGTTTGCTTGGACCCAATGGTTCTGGTAAATCAACGATGTTACATGCAATTTGTGGAAGAAATCTCCCTACCAGTGGCGAAATAACTTTATTTGACCAAGAGATTACTATGAAAAATCCAACTGCCCGTGCAGCAGCTGGAATGGCAATCAAATTTCAACTGGCTAGAATTTATTTAGATAAAACTGTTCGAGAAAATATTCTAATTTCATTACAAGCTAAAGAATCATTTTTCAAGCAAATCAGAAGTGCTACTCTAAAAAAACATGAGGAAAAAATTCGAGAGTTAGCAACTGAGTTTCAACTAATTGATTATTTACATTTACCTGCAAAGCAACTATCACATGGGCAGCAACAATGGTTAGAAATCTCCATGGCGGTTGCAGTTAATCCAGTATTACTTTTGCTAGATGAACCTACAGCTGGGATGAGTCCAGCAGAGCGAAAAGAAACAGCTGTATTAATCAAGAAAGCATCGCAACATGCAGGCATTTTGATAGTAGAACATGACTTGGATTTTATTAAGGAACTATGTGATCGAATTAGCGTGATGCATTATGGTGAAATAGTAGCTTCTGGAACGCCACAAGAAATTGAATCTAATCCAAAAGTACGAGAGGTCTATTTAACTCGTGTCTAATAACAATTTCTCACTTGAGGTCAAGCACTTGAACAGTGGTTATCAAGCAAGCCAAATTATTTTTGATGTAACTTTTAATCTACCTACTACTGGTATTACAGCATTAGTGGGCAGAAATGGTGCTGGTAAGACTACTTTGCTGCAAACATTGATGGGCTTTAATAAAGCAATAAGCGGAGAAATAATATTTGAAGGTAAATCTATTAATTCTCTTCGTCCGTCAGCAAGAGCAAAAATGGGAATTGGTTATGTTCCCCAAGAAAAACCAGTATTTGCTGATCTCACTGTAAAAGAAAACCTTTTTATGGGTAGTTTGAAGTTGGAAAAATCTCGAAGAAAAAACATTGAATCAGTATTAGAACTTTTCCCAAAACTAGCTGATCGACTTGAGCAAAAAGCAGGCACTATGTCTGGCGGCGAAAGAAAAATGGTAGGGATTGCTCGCGCCCTTTTATCTGAACCAAAGTTATTAATAATGGATGAACCAACTGAGGGAGTGTGGCAGGGGGTTGTGGCAGAGATACAAACAGCACTTAATGCTTATGGAAAAGAACATGCAATATTGATTGTGGAGCAAAATTTGCATTTTGTAAATGGAATGGCAAATTATTTTCTCTTACTTGAGCGTGGTAATCTTTCATCTCAAGTTGCAGCTTCCGACAAAGAAAATCTAGCTGCGCTACAAGAAAGACTTACTATTTAATCTTATTATTGAAAGGCAAAGATGAAAATTTATTTCGCTGGACCTTTATTTACCTCTTATGAAAGATCCTATATCGCTCAATGTGCAAAAAGACTTAGAGATGCAGGGATGGAGGTATTTGTACCCCATGAAATTTCACTACCCAAAGAGGGAAATATCCAAAAATTTGTCTTTGATATTGATTCCAAGCATGTGCTATGGGCAGATGCGGTTTTAGCGTTGTTAGATGGGCCAATGGTAGATGATGGCACATGTGTTGAAATTGGAATTTTTTGGAATGAGATGCAACATAACAAATCTAAAAAAGGTATCGTCGGATTAGTAAATGATTCTAGAATTATTAGAAACAATGAGCATTTGGATGGTAAAGGAATTAATTTATTTGTACGGGGTGCAATTGAAGATGTGGGAGAGGTAGTTGAAGGTTTTGATGCCGCATTTGAAATTCTTTTGAAATGGCATCGGGAAATGGGTAACTGATGCTGGGAGACAATGCAGCCTTAAATGTTGCAGATGAAGAGATTCTTTATCAACTCTCAGAAAATATGTGGCACCCAGTTGCACTTCTAACTGAAGTCACAAGCCAGCCTTTGCCAATCACATTATTAGGAAAAACTTTAGTGGCGGTGAGGCTAGGGGATGAGATATCAGTATTTGATGATTTGTGTATTCATCGAGGCACCGCTTTATCTTTGGGAAAAGTAATTGGAAATAATTTGCAATGTGCTTATCATGGTTGGCGGTTTAATTCAGATGGAATTTGTACTTTAATTCCTTCTAGGCCAACTGGCAGTATTCCAAATAAAGCTAAAATAAAGAAATATCTTAGTCAAGGAAAAGATGGATTACTTTGGGTATGTATATCTGGAGCTCCAATATTTGATATCCCAAATTTTACACAAATCAATGATCCAAGTTACCGCACAGTTGTTGTTCCAACTTATGATTGGAATAGTAGCGCAGCTCGGCGAATTGAAAACTTTATAGATTTTTCACATTTTGCTTTTGTGCATGAAGGCATATTGGGGGATCCAGAAAAGGCAGAAATTCCAGAGTATGAAGTTTTTCAAAATTCAAATACTTTAGTTTTTGAATTGGGAGTAGAAGAACCTGCAAATATATTAAAAGGTGATAGAGATTTATCCGCAAAATTGCAACGCCTTCCTTCAACTTACACCATTACTATGCCTTACTCTGTTTTACTTGATCAACCATTAGATGGTGGGAAAAATCATTTTGTCTTATTCATGGCATCATCTCCCATTTCTCAAAAGAAAACTCGGACCTTTTGTTTTTGTGCTCGAAACTATGATTTAGATTCTGATAAAGATCAGGAATTTATTGAGTTTCAAAATATGATTTTGGAGCAAGATCGAGTAGTGGTTGAGTCCCAGAGACCTGAAGAACTACCCATTGATCTAAGTGAAGAGTTACATATAAAAGGAGTAGATCGAGTATCTGTTGAATATCGAAAGTGGCTCAAAGCCCTAGTGTCTTAACGCCAATCAAGTGTAGATATTTTGGTATATTTAGAACAACCTATCCCAACCTAGGAGTAATTATGGATGAAAAAGATTTATTAAAGCTTTGGAGTAAAAAAAGAACTGAAATTATTTTTTCTCAAATTCCGCCTACTTTTATGTTAGGTGTATTGGTTTATATTTCAGCTACTCAGGATTTAAAAAACTTGGCGGTGCATACTAAGTGGTTCATAGTTGTGGCAACAGCGGTAGTAGGAATTTTTGGAATTTTAAGTCAGATAGGTATTACACAAGAAGGAAGAGCAATTGCTAAGGCTTTAGAGGGTAATGCTAGAGATTCCTACTCAAAATCAGTTATAAGGTCAATTGATTTTTTTACCATCAATGGAATTTTAGTCAATCTTCTTGGAATAACTGTATTT
>OMHY01000009.1 GCA_900298985.1 Streptomycetaceae bacterium | reverse complement strand
CTCAAAAACAATTGCACCTTGATTAAATTTTTCCAAAGCGACAATGGCTCTACCTAAAGTAGATTTACCAGATCCAGATTCACCCACAATTCCGATAGTTTCACCTTCTTGAATTTCTAGATTAATCTCTTCTAAGGCACGAACTATTTGAGGCTTGCCAAAGAGGTTTCTCCGCGCCAAAACAAAATCTTTTTGAAGGTTCTTAATTTCAAGTAAAGTTCTATTATTCATTTATTTGCTCACCTGATCACATTCGACAAAATGCGAAGTACTGTCCTGATATTGGTAAGAATAATTGGCACACTCATCTTTTGCTAAGAAGCATCTATCTCTAAATACGCAACCAGATGGCAAATTCAATAGGGATGCAGGTTGCCCCGGAATAATCTTAAGCATTTCAGATTTTGTAGAATCTACATTTGGAATGGAATCTAATAAACCTCGAGTGTATGGATGAATCGGGTTAGAAAATAAAGTTTTAGTAGTAGTTTTTTCAACTGGACTTCCCGCATACATCACCAACACCTCATCTGAAATTTCAGATACGACTCCCATGTCATGAGTGATAATAATGATTGAAGAGTTGTGCTCTTTTTGCAATCTCTTCAATAAATCTAGAATTTGAGCTTGAATAGTTACATCTAGAGCAGTTGTAGGTTCATCTGCAATCAATAACGCCGGCTTTAAAGCAAGTGACATGGCGATAAATGCTCTTTGGCGCATACCACCAGAGTATTCATGGGGGTATTGATCAACTCTCAGATGAGGGCTTGGAATTCCAACTTGATCTAATAGTTCAATTGCTTGTTCCCGAGCAACTTTTTTGCTTACTGATGAATGTAATTGAATTTGTTCAACAATGTGCCATCCAACTGTATAAACTGGAGTAAATGCAGTAAGTGGGTCTTGGAAAATCATAGAAATTTCTTTGCCCCGAATACTTTGCATTTGCGTTTCAGTTAACTCCAATAATTCTTGGCCCTTGTAATTTATACTTCCTGAAATTTCCACATTCGGAGTAGCTATTAGCCTCATAAGTGCATTCATGGAAACTGATTTTCCACTGCCAGATTCTCCAACTATGCCTAGTACTTTTCCGGAGTCAAGTGAAAAATTTAAATTCCGAACTGCATGGACTTTTCCCCGGCGCGTATTGAAAACCACATTAAGATCTCTTATGGTGAGAAAATTATTCATATCTCACCCTCGGATCTAACCAGGCATAGACAATATCAACTATTGCATTTGCTAAAACTACAAAAAAAGATGCATAGATGACTGTGGCCATAATTACTGGTAAGTCAAAATTTTGCAAGGAATCAAAAGTCAATTTTCCAATTCCATGGATATTAAAAACTACTTCGGTCAACAAAGCAGATCCACCAACGAGTGCTCCAAAATCTAAACCAAATAAAGAAACAATAGATAATAAAGACATTCGAAATGCGTGTCGATATAAAATCCGTTTTTCACCAGCGCCTTTCGCTCTTTCAGTTTTCACAAAATCTTCAGTCATAGCAGTTAAAATTTCACTTCGCAATACCCTTATATAAATTCCGGTATAAAGAATAGATAAAGTAATCCAGGGAAAAATTAAATGTAGAAACCATTGAACAGGATCGGAAGTGATACCAACATATCCAAGCGGTGGTAACCAGTGAAATATAGAATCATGTAATTTGGATTGAGTAATTAGATTAACTACTTCTCCCAGCCAATAAACTGGAATAGATACACCTACGATTCCTAATACTGAAATCAGTGGGTCAATCCATTTTCTTTTACTACTAGCAGCTTTAATACCTAATACCACACTCATCAAGAGCCAAATAATAGATGCGCCAACTACTAAAGATAAAGTAGCCGGAATGGTACTAAGCAATTCTGGAATTACTTTCGTTCCCCTATTCACATAAGAGGTTAAATCCCTTTGAATGAAAAGGTGATTCATCATAGATAGATATCGAAGTGGTATTGGTTTATCTAAGCCAAAGGAATGTCTAACCTGAATAAGAGTTTGTTGATCAGCATTTCTGCCTGCAATTCTTGCTGCTGGATCTACGCCTGGAGTAGCAAAGAAAATTAGAAACACAAGTACTGAAATTGCTGCCAAGACTAAGAATAAAGATGTAATTCGAGTTAATATTACTTTGATCATTTTATAATCCTGGTATTCAATTTTGGATCTAATGCATCCCGTACCGCATCCCCATAAAGATTTAAGGCAGCAGCAGTTATTACAATCATAAGACCGGGCAAGATAGCAACTAGTGGCCGGGTATAAAGCAAGGCAAGACCATCATTAATAATTGTTCCCCAAGAAGCAGAAGGTGGCTGTACGCCAATTGATAAAAATGAAAGAGCAGATTCAGTTAACATATTTAGCGCTACCATTATTGGAAAAAATACCAACGCACTTGGTAAAACATTTGGCAAAATTTCAGTAAAAATTATATTGGAATTTCCTGCGCCATATCCAATTGCAGCTTTAACAAAATCCCTTTCCCTAATTGAAAGTACTTGTGCCCGAAGTGGTCTTGCCACATAAGGAATATAAACCATGCCAATAATAAAGATGGGAAGAGCAAGTGACCCTGCTCCAAAATGTATAAAGCCAAAATTTAAGCCAGAAGTTAAGAGAACCACCGATAAACTGATCGCTAATAAATAAACTGGAAAAGCCCAAATTAAATCCAATATTCGAGAGAGAAAATTATCTATAAAGCCGCGATAATAACCTGCAATTACTCCAATTAGAATTGCAAAAAACATAGTCAATAAACTAGAAACAAATCCAATAAATAGTGTATTTCTACCCCCATACAAGATCCTCGCCACGATATCTCTGCCTTGCGAATCTGCCCCTAGAAAATAGTGGTTAAATTTCCAGGTAGGACCAATGGGGGTTACTCCTAGACCCAAACCTTGAGTTGATGGCTGTAAAACTTGAACTGTTTTTCCATTCATATTAAAGGAAGCATCCAATGAGGATACAAATGGATTGGTATGAGCGATAAAACTAGAATAAATCGGAGCAAGAATTGCAAGAGCAATGATTAGAAGCAAAATCGCAAAAGAAATTCTGGTTCTTTTATCTTTATTTAATATCTCCCAAGAAACACGCCCAGGAGACTGAGAAAATGCCACCTGGGTATGTTTCTTTAATCCGATCAATTTATTCCTTTGCTAATTATTTGAGATAAACAGGGATTTTATTTTTTATAGTTTATCTTTATTTCAACTGAGCTTGGGAAAATAGCATTTTATTTTGTGGAGAGAATACATAATTCTTAGTACCACTGGAAATAAAATCCAATTGCTTGGGAGTAAATAATGGAACAGTTGGTGCATCTGCCATCATATCTTTATCTATTTGACCCCATTGCGCATTTGCTGCTGTTGGATTAACCGCACCTAAAGTAATTGCTGCTTTCATTCGATCATCTAATGGCTTGTTGCAATAACCAGCCATATTTATAGAGGAATCAGAATTTGGAATGAAGGAAGCACATCCAAACAAGACATAGAGGAAATCAACAGCTGCTGGGTAATCCTGGAACCATTGAGTAACAGAAATTTGTACCTTATTCTTTGTATTTTGAATATAGGTAAATTGAATATTTCCAGAGATTGCTTCTACAGTTGCTTTGTATCCGATTGCATTTAGAACTGATTGTAAATAAACGCCCATTTGCTTATTGACATCATCATCTGCAACTACTACTGCCACAGGTTGTCCTTGAGTTCCAGATTCTTTAACTAGTTTTTTAGCTAAATCTAGGTCTGGAGCTGTCCAACTGGTTGCCGGTTTTTGTGGAGTAGCACCTTTGGTATAACCGCAAAAATCCACATGGCCGGGAAAATTAGGAGGCAAGATACTGCAGACTGGCGTTGCCAAATTAGCACCACCATAAATTTTGATCAGCGCATTTCGATCTACTGCATAGTTAATAGCTTGTCTTGCTTTTGGATTGTTAAATGGAGCAATATTTACGTTTAGCGGCAAATACCACATTGCGGTCAATTGTGAAATATGTGCTTGATTTGCATATTTGGTACCTATTTCAGGCAATCTATCTGCTGGAATTTGATCAAACATAAAATTCACTTGGTTATTTTCTACCGCCGTTACCGCAGCAGTTGGGGTAACTCCAAAATCATATTCAATTTGATCTGGATAGCCTTGCGGATTGGCATCATGTGACCATTCTTTGAAATATGGATTTCGCACTAAGATTAAAGATTTATTGGTGTCGTAGGATTTATACATATAAGGTCCAGTAGTTGGAATAGGTGTAGTTCCTTGATCTTTTCCAGGCGTAGCTGCGGGATTAATAGCTGCGTGTGGAGTGGAGAGTTTATAAAGTATTGCATCATCTGGTGATACAAGATTTAGTACAACTTGATTTGTTGATGGATTAACCACAATTCCTTTATCTAATTTGCAAGTTGCAGGTGTCTTTAAACATACATCAGCTCCAATGATGCCATTAAAAAATGTACCAGCGGTAGGTCCAGATACTTTGAATACTCTTTCAAAAGAAGCTTTCACGTCATTAACTGTCACAGGCTGTCCGTTAGAAAACTTGATACCAGATCTTAAAGTGAAAGTAAGTGTTTTCCCGCCATTGGATATTACTGGCATTGCTGTGGCTAAATCTGGAACTACTTTAAAAGCTTCTGGCCCAGAAGCATATTTAAAAGCTAGTAGACCATCATAGGTTGCAACATAAAGTTGCCAGTATTGAGCGGTGTAATTAATTTTAGGATCTAAAGTTCCAGCAGCAGATTGTGCCACCAACTTTAATGTTCCACCTGCTTTGCTTTTATCAAAGGCTGGCAAACTATTGCCATCTGCCTTCACATTGGTAGATAAAATTAAAGATGAGACCAAAGTAATCAATAAACTTATAGTTGCAACTTTAAATAGTTTATTCTTTTTAGAGTACATTGCAGTTGGAATCCTTTCAATTGGCAGCTTGCATAATTTCTTAAATATATTTGCTAACTTTCTCTTTTACCTCTACATTTTAGATATGGATACTAGCCAAGATTCTATATCACTACGGACTGATAGAGAAAGTATTTCTGCAAAACATTTTGTAAGCAAAGAAAACTACAGTTTTACTTTTGATAGCAAATTACCACCTGTACTAAAGGTCCAACCAAGTGAAATTATTGAAATTGAAACTTGGGATTGCTACATGGGAAAAGTTACTTTGGAAAATCCAACTATTTCAATATCTGATAAAGAGGTAAATGGTGCAACTGGACCTATTTATATAGAAGGTGCAGAGCCAGGTGATACTTTAAGTGTCACAATTCTGGATATTAGACCAAATGAAGTAGGTGTAGCCAGAGTATTTCCAGGTGAAGGTCAATTGGGTCATTTAATCTCAGAACCATTTGCACAATTTTTTAAGATTAATGATGGTTTTGTAAAAATGAATAATCCTAAACAAGAGTTAGCTGTGCAATTTCCCCTTGCTCCCATGATTGGAGTAATAGGGGTCGCCCCAGAAAAGGATTTCATCTACACCATGCCAGCAGGTAAGCATGGAGGGAATTTGGATAACAATGAAAATACTATTGGAGCAACTATTCATTTGCCGGTAAAACATCGTGGTGGATTATTAGCTATCGGAGATATGCATGCATCAATGGGAGATGGAGAAATTGGTGGAACTGGAGTAGAAGTAGGAGGGAAAGTATTGATCTCCACTCGAGTTATTAAGGGTAAACAAAAGATTTTTCCAGTGACTGAAAATGAAAATTATTGGATAACTCATGGTGTTGCAGATTTAGATATCAATTTAGCTATGCAATATGCATGTGAAGAAGCCTCAAAAATCTTGGTTGATAACTGGGGTTTTACGATAAAAGAAAGTTTTATTTTTCTTTCAGTAGTGGGAAATCTTGGAGTGGCTCAGAATGTTCATCCAAGTGAAGGTACAGTAATTGCAAAAATGAGAGTTCCAAAATTGCCTGCTTGCCCTGCACCATTTAATTTGCGAAATTACTAAGTTAAAGTTAAATCAAGTATAGTTTGCGATTGTGAAGGCGAGCATAGAAGAGCAGAAAGCACTTTTGGATTTACAACATATTGATTCAAATATATTTGTGGCACAAAACAAAATTAATTTAGCACCAGAGCGAGAACAACTAGTTGCAGTGGCTCGCAAAATTGCAGAGGCTCAAACCGGCCTCGATGCTGCTAATGCAGAAGCAGAATTAGTTAAAGTTGAACTTCGCAGAAGTGAAGTGGAAGTAGAAGCAATTGTTGATCGCAAGAAAAAAGATGAGCAGTTAATGAACTCGGGAGCTGCACCTGCAAAAGAGTTAGAAAAAATTTCTCATGAAATTACTAGTTTAAATCGCAGACAAGCAGAGTTGGAAGAAATTGAATTAGAGGTAATGGAGCGAGCTGAGAAAAGCTCAAAAGAGATTGAAAGACAAACCCAAGATTTACATGGCCTGGAGGTTATTAAAGCCGAGTTGGAAAACAGGCTGGCTCAAATAAATTCAGATTTGAGTCAAGAGATTGAAATAAAGCAAAAAGAAAGATTAGAAGTCATACCTAAAATTTCTGCAGAACTTATAGAGCTCTATGAAAAAACCAAGGAGAAAAACGCTGGGCTTGGAGCGGTACGGCTAGTAGGGGATACATGTCAGGGCTGCAGATTAACTATGACCGCTTCCGAACTACAAAAAATTCGCGCCTTACCTCAAGATGAACTGGTTAGATGTGAAGAGTGCCGTAGAATTCTAATTAGAATCTAAAGGACTGAAATTAACTAAAGGATTTTTTCTTTTAAATGGCAAATACTTATGTCTTATATGCTGATGGTGCTTCTCGGGGTAATCCCGGCAATGCCTCTTTTGGAGCTGTGATTTACCAAGATGGAAAAGTAATAAAAGAGTTAAGTGAAACAATAGGTGTAGCAAGTAATAATGTTGCTGAATATGAAGGATTAGTTGCAGGTCTAAGATTTATTAATTCAATTGATGCAAATGCAATGATTGAAGTGCGCATGGACTCTAAATTAGTAGTAGAGCAAATGTCTGGTGGTTGGAAAATCAAGCATGAATCGATGAAGGAATTAGCACTAATTGCTCGAAAGTCACATTCCCCAGAATTAGTTTCTTATAAATGGATTCCGAGAGAAGAAAATACATATGCAGATTCTTTGGCCAATAAAGCTCTGGATATAAAGATAGGTAAAGCACCTTTAAAACAAATTAATTTCTTAACAGAAAGAACAGTTTCCGAGGAAGTTCCTACTCAAATCTATTTTGTTAGACATGGAGAAACAAAATTAACACCTACAAGAAGTTTTTCGGGTGGTAAAGGATCTAACCCACCTTTGAGTGAAGTTGGCATTACACAAGCAAAAAAAGTTGCGCTAGAAATTGAGGCAAGAAAGCCAGAGGTTTTTATTGCATCTCCCATACTGAGAACCAAACAAACAGCGGAAATTATTAATGAAAAAATAAATCTGGAAATTCAATATTCAGATCAATGGATTGAAGCTGATTTTGGGCTATGGGATGAAAAATCCCCCGCAGAAGTTGCAGCGCAATATCCAAAGGAATGGGATTTGTGGAGAGCGCACACAGATTACGCACCACCGGGAGGGGAATCTTATGAAGAGGTGGTTGCACGAGTTTATCCAGAATTAGAAAAGTTAGCTGATACTTACCCTGGCAAAAAAGTTTTAGTAGTTACTCACAATATAATTATTAGAAGTATTGCAAAAATTGTTACTGGTGCTCCTATGGAAAGTTTTTTCCATATTGATGTATCGCCTTGTTCAATTACCACAGTAAATATCTATCCAAGTGATGGGTTACAAGTCCTAGTGGGATTTAGTGAAAGATCTTTGAGGCCCTAATTTAGGTTTAGGCTAGAGTCTGCCGGCATCATGCAATGATTTTAGAAACTCTTTTAACTCTTTACTCTTTGGTTTAGCTAATAGTTTTTCTGGTTTTCCAGATTCTGCAATTACACCTTTGTGTAAAAACATTAATTCATCTGCAACTTTATAGGCAAAGCCCATTTCATGAGTAGCAATCATCATAGTCATACCTTCTGCCTTTAACTCTGAAATTAGAGATAAGACCTCACCAATCAATATTGGATCAAGTGCAGAGGTAACTTCATCAAGTAATAAAACTTTAGGTTTGCTGATTATGGCTCGAAGTATCGCTACTCTTTGTTGTTGCCCACCACTTAATAGATCTGGATATTGATTTGCTTTTTCCTTTAATCCAAATCGCTCTAATAAATCCATGGCTTTTTGCATTGCTTCTTCTTTGCTCCAGCCATGTACCTGTACCGGCGCAAGTGCGATATTTTTTATTACAGTTAAGTGTGGAAAGAGGTTAAAGCTTTGAAAAACTGTGCCGATTTGAGAGCGGATGCGATCGCGGTCTATTTTTTCGGATGCAATATCTTCCCCCGCTAATAAAAGTTGACCATCATCAATTCGCTCCAATAGATTTATACATCTCAGTAAAGTGGATTTTCCAGAACCAGATGCACCTATTAATACTTTAACTTCATGTTCTTTTAAAGTTAATGAGACATCATCCAAAACTAAATCATTATTAAAACTCTTGCGCAAATTATTGATTACCAATAAATCATCTTGAGATTTTTTCACCATTGACCTCTTTGTACTCTAGCTAAGTCTTGGCGTTTTGTAATCCAATCAGTAAATCTAGTTAGAGGTATAGTAAGCAAAATAAAGGCCACACCTGCAACAATATAGGGAGTGAAGTTGTAGTACTGTGCCTTAACTATTTCCGCAGATCTAATTGCATCTATTGCACCTAAAACTGAAATTAAACCAGAATCTTTTTGAAGTGAAACTAAATCATTTAATAAAGGGGGTATAACTTTTCTAAAAGCTTGGGGAAATACTACAAACCTCGCAGTTTGCCATTGAGTTAAACCTAGGGCTCTTGCTGCCATGGTTTGGGTTGGGCTAACAGCTTCAATACCTGCGCGTAACACCTCACCTACATAAGCGGTGTAAGTCAAAGTGAGCGCTGCAGTTCCAAGTACAATCGCAGAAGATGGTATCCAGGAAAAATTTAAACCTGGTATTCCAAAACCAACTAAATACAAAATCAATAACAAAGGTGCGCCGCGAAATAAATCAGTATAAGCAGTTGCAATTAAACGAAGTGGATATAAAACAGGGGAGCGAGAAGTCCTGGCTAATGCAATTAAAGTTCCAAAGATCAAAACTAAAATTTCAGTAATTATCATTACTCGAAAATTAAGCCATATTCCACCTAAAACCGGGCGAATTGAAATTGCAAAATAATGGGGGCTGAAAAAAGATTGGCCTACAGCTTTTATTCCAGAGGAGCGAGATAAAACAAAGCCAACTACTAATCCAAAGACAATTGTTGAGATGATTGCAATAGAAGTAGAACGCCGCTTAGAAAGAGTGCGGTCGCGCTCTCTTTCTAAGCGGCTGGCTGATGGTGTGTAGCCCATAGCCTTAGATTAAATTAGTTTTTCAGTTTCTAATAACTACTTCAAAACAGGCGCGCCGGCGCTGCTTAAATAAGTATCTTCTAATGTTTTGATTGCACCTGTTGCTTTGTAAGCATTTACCGCTTTGCTGACGCAGGAGGTAATAGGACTATTTTTGCTTAGTACTAATCCAAATTGTTCTGGTTTGCCACTTCCGGAGAATTGGCCAACAATAATTCCATTAGTTAGTTGAGCGTTTGCTACATAAAATGCAGTTGGAAGATCAACTACTAGACCATCAATTTGCTTATTCTTGAGCGCTTGTACCGCATCATCATTTGTGTTGAAAACCGCTGGTGCTGATTTAGGCTTAATGACATTAACTACAGTTTGATAAGAGGTAGAACTTACCGCTGCACCAATCTTGGCATTTTTTAATCCTGCAATAGTTGTAACTCCAGCAATTTTTGAACCTTTAGTGGTCACAATCGCTTGAGTAACATCATAATAAGGTGCAGAAAAATCAACTACTTTAGCTCTATCTTTAGTAATTGAAAATTCATTGATAGCAAAATCAAATTTCTTTTTGCCTGGTTGAATTACAGCATCAAAAGGAGTTCGCACCCACTTCACATTTTCTGGATTAAAACCTAGAAAAATAGCAGTTCCATAAGCTACCGCTGCTTCAAAACCTTTTGCAGAAGTTGGATCATTTTTCACAAACCATGGCTCATATACTGGGTTATCAGTTGCAATTGTTAAAGTATTTGCAGTTATAGTTTTTAATGCACCTTTTTGACAGGATGCTGGAACTGAAGAATCAGCATTTGCAGATGTTATTGATATAGCGGGAATTGCTGTAAATGCAATCGCCGCTGAAACTAGAGTTATTATTACCTTAGATTTACGCATTTTTACTCATTTCATTTCTCTATTTAAAGCAAGCAATCAACTTTTGATGCGCGCTTGTTAGTCTCATTAAAACTAATTAAAGCTTTATCAAGACCAACCATGTCTTCACCTAGAGCACCCCGCCGCGGGAGGAGGGTTGCTGTTCGACAAACTAGGGTTTTTCGTCGAAACTCTGGACCTCAAATACTTTAGAGGAGTATGGAATTTTTTTCAAATCTCGTTGCACTATAAGTAATCAATCTAGTTTTATAGGAGGAAATGCATTGAGTAGTGAGGTTGAAATGCTAGCCTTGCCCAAAGCAAGATAGCGATGAAGAACTAGCTTCATCCTTTGATTTAGTTAAAGTGATGTGATTTTTGTGTTGGGCCAGCGATCTAAAATCGATTCCCGAATTTTAAAGCACCTAGAATCTATTACCCCTACTTTGTGGTGGTTGGATGAGGATCCGTTAGAGCCAGAATGGCGAAATTGTTTAATTGGTTCGGTTACTACTGATTTATGCATTGTAGGTGGAGGTTACACCGGCCTTTGGACCGCATTATTAGCAAAAGAAGAAAACCCAAATCGCAGAGTAATCATTTTAGAAGCCAGAGAAACCGGTTGGGGAGCATCTGGTCGAAACGGTGGATTTTGTAATACCTCACTTACCCATGGTTTTATGAATGGTTATGCCAGATTTAAAGAGGAAATGGAAATCTTAGAAAGATTAGGCCGAGAAAATCTTGATGCAATTGAAGCCACAATCAAGAAATACAAAATTGAATGTGACTGGCAGCGTAATGGGGAGATTAAAGTCGCGACTGCTCCTTGGCAATATGAAGAGATGCAAACTGAGGCAGACCTTAGAAATAGTTTTGGGGACCATGTAACTGTATTAAACCGGGATGAAATTCAAGAATATATCTCCTCTCCTACTTTTTATGGAGCTTTGCTTGATCATGACGGGACCGCTTTATTAGACCCAGCAAGATTAGTTTGGGGATTAGAAAAAGCCTGCCTTTCACTTGGCGTAGAAATATATGAGAACTCTAAAGTCTTGAAACTTTCTAAATTCAACGGAGTAATTAAAGTTGAAACTGATTTTGGTGAGGTATTTGCACCAAAGGTAGCGGTAGCCACAAATGTACATACTGATTTGATTAGGCAAGCAAGAAAATATGTAGCTCCGGTATATGACTATCAAATAGTTACTGAGCCATTAACTAAAAACCAATTAAAATCTTTGGGTTGGAAAAATAGGGAAGGTTTATCTGATGGCGGTTATCAATTTCATTACTATCGACTAACTAGTGATAATTGCATTTTGTGGGGCGGCTATGACGCTATTTATAATTTCCGAAGCAAAATCTCCCAAGATTTAGAGTGGCGAGCAGAAACTTATGCCAATTTAGTAACTGATTTTCTTGAAACTTTCCCACAGTTAGAGGGAATTAGATTTACACATGCATGGGGTGGTGCGATTGATACCTGTACTCGCTTCTCACCATTTTGGGGCAAAGCACATAATGGACAAGTTGTTTATGTAGCAGGATTTACTGGTCTAGGAGTAGCTGCTACCCGTTTTGGAGCACAAGTAATGTTGGATATTTTGGATCAAAAAGATAGTGAAAGAACCAGATTAGAAATGGTAAAGAAAAAACCTTGGCCATTTCCACCGGAACCATTTAGATATTTCTTTATTCAAATTACAAAATGGTCAATGCAAAGAGCTGATAGACACGAAGGCAAACCTAACTTATGGCTCAAGATTTTAGACTTGCTGGGGCTAGGATTTGATTCTTAAAATAACTTTGCTTTAAGTAATTTACCTTGGATTCTTCAAAGCACTTCCCTGAAAGAGTCCTATGCATTCGGCGATAAAGGTCAGATGGTTACTGGCTACTGTATTATTATTTTTGATTACTATTTCATTTCTACTTACTTTTCACAAAGTACCTGAAAATAAATTAAAGAATTCAACT
>OMHY01000008.1 GCA_900298985.1 Streptomycetaceae bacterium | reverse complement strand
TCATCAGGTTCTGCAAGACCAGCAATAGTTCTCATCAAAGTGGTTTTACCGGCATTTGTGCGTCCAATTAAGACGTAAATTTTTCCAGGATGAAATTCAAAATTTATATCAGTTAATAGATTTTCATTGCCTTGAGAGGAGCTAACTCCAGATAATTTTAAAGTCATTAATCTTTACCCTTTTCCTTATCTCGATGCTCCAGCAAATCCACCTCGTGATAAGAAGCGTTCTGCTACAAATGCAAACCCGACTAATGGAATGATTGTGAACAAAGCCGAGGCTGATAATGTCCAAAATGGAGTTACAGTTCCATTTAAAGCAACTACAGCGGCGGGCAAAGTTTTAGCATTAGTAAATGTCAAGTTAAGTGCAAAGAACAAATCATTCCAAGCAAAGATCACTGCAAAAGTTGCAGCCACACTTAAGCCAGGTCTAGAGATTGGCAAGATTACTTTTAAAAATGCCATAAAAGGATTGCACCCTTCCAATCTTGCTAATTCATCAATCTCTCTAGGAATTTGGTTAAAGAAATCCACCAATAGCCAAACCACTATCGGCATCAGTCCAGCAATATTGATAATAATCATTCCAAGATGTGTATCAAGAAGGTGCAATGTCTTCAAAAATAGGAAGAATGGAATTGATAGAACTACCGGTGGCATAATTCTTTGAGAGACAAAGAAGAAGATAATGTCCGGATTTTTATAGAACTTCCAACCATAATTAAATCTTGAGAGTCCATAAGCTGCAAAACATCCAAAAATCACACTAATAATTGTGGAAAAAGTAGTAATAACAACGCTATTCCAAAGGTTTGGAAATAGATTCGCATAACCAGAAATTCCTAAAATATCTTTCCAACCACTTAAAGTTGGTTTGAATTGAACCCAGGGAATAAAGGTAACCCCATTGTTTACTGCTGCTGGGGGCTTGAAACTAGTTACGACTGCCCAAGATAATGGAGTTAAAACAAATAAACTCCAGACAAAAATAAATAAAGTTCGGAAAGTTTTTGCCATTCTAAATTAATCTCCCTTTGGTTTTGAAAGCCGGGCGAAAATTTGACCGATAATTGTTAAAACAATAATTGCTACTATCAAATAAATTAGGGAAAGTGTTGCACCATAAGAAATTTGAAATTCAGTGAAGTATCTCTTCCACACAAAGTAGGAAGGTGTTTCAGTTGCATTTCCTGGACCCGCAGAGGTTAGAGAGAATATTGAGTCAAATATCTTTGATGCTTCAATTAACCTGATCACAATAGCGCCGGCACTTATTGGTGCCATCATTGGGAAGGTAACTCGCCAAAATGTTTTCCAAGCAGAAGCACCATCAATTTCAGCAGCCAAAAATGGCTCTTTGGGAAGGCTTAGAAGCCCGGCCAATAAAATTAAGAACATAAATGGAGTCCATTGCCAAACCTCGGCGATAATAATTGTGAAAGTAGCTGGGAAAATTTCAGTAGACCAAGCAATTGGATGCAATCCCAAACCATGGAATATTCCATTTGCAGCACCAATATCTTCGCGGAATATTGATCTCCATACAATCGCCATCACACTTGGTGTGGTCATCATTGGAATTAACCAAAGTACTCTAAAAAATCTTCGAGAAGCAATTCCACGCCAAGCAACCATGGCCATGGTAAAGCCAAGAACATATTGCAATATGGTTGTGAAGAAAGAGAAAATAAGAAGTCGATTCATCGAATCCCAAAAGAGTCGATCATGAAATGCCCGGGCCCAGTTATGTCCGCCCACAAAATCAAGTCCGGCGTGAGAAACATTCCAACCGGCCAAACTAACTCGAATTGTAAATAAAAGTGGGAAAATAATAATTGCAACTAAAAGAATCAAGCCAGGTAATAAAAATGCCCGCTTATAGTAAGTATTAGTTAATTTATAAGTTTGCAAGGGTTCCCTTTTCAAAAAAATATTTTTTATTAAATTTTCAAGGTAATCCCACCGAGAGGTTTTCTCGGTGGGATTACTCGTTTCAAATTAGAGAATTATTAAAGAATTAAGAATTTTCCAACTTGAGTACGTTTTGATAAGCGGCTTTGATCTTGTCAACGCCGATTTGTTGTTCAATGTCTTTCCACTTTGCAGCAACTGCATCAAGTGCAGCTTGTGGAGTTGCTTGACCAGCAAGAGCTTGTGCAACACCATCTGCAAGAGCGGACATGAACTGACCATTTCCAGGTACGCGCAAATCAAATACGCGGTTGTGTGCTGAAGAATAGGTCTTCAAAGTAGCTAACCAAGAATCAGTTGCATCTTTGCCCCAACCAAGATTCTTTGTCCAGAAAGCTTCAGTGAAGTCTGCGGATCTTGATGGGTTAACACCGGTGCGACCGATTGACAAATCAATTTGGTGATTTGCTTGATTTGCAAAGAAGCATAGGAAATCCAATGCCATTTGCTTGTTCTTGGAATACTTTGGAATTGCAGATGACCATCCCCATGCAATGTATGGAGCGCGGTTAACTCCACCAGCAGGTGTATCCCACTTCTTGGTGTTGCTATTCCATACAGTTTCTGCACCTGGGTTTGGAGCTGCTAATACATATCCCTTGATTGGGCTATCTGGTTGGTTAGATTGTGACCAAGCATCATCCCAGGTATAAGAGAACAAACCTTTTCCTGCACCGTATGCAGAAATTTCATCGGATAGACCGAAGTTTTGTCCACCTTGTGGAATGTAATTCTTAGCAGCATCAACAAACTCAGTTAATCCACGAACGAACCCTGGGTTATTTACTTGAGGTGTCATGTTTGCATCAAACCAGAAACCAGTTTTTACATTTGGATTCTTTGCATAAGGTGCAACACGATTGATAAATGCAGACCACATCAAGTCATCACGCTTCATGATTTCAACTGAACCGGAGAAAGGAACTCCAGCTGGTTGATGTGCAGCAGCGTAACCATTGAATGTTTTTGCCATCAAGTTATATTGAGTCCAAGTTTGTGGAACTTGAAGAGTTTGACCAGTCTTTTGCTTATAGAAAGCTTGAGCAGTTGGATCATTGATTACGTCAGTACGATACTTCAAGAAGTGACGATCTGCGTCAATACCAAATAGCTTTGTTTCACCATTCCAAGAATAAATTTGCTTGTAAAGTGGCAACATTGTTGCAAGTTCTCCGTTACCAGTTGTGTACTTGGTAGGAATTGAATAATAATCTTGTTGGAAATCTCCAATCCAAGTTGAGAAGTTAACTACAACATCCCAAGGGCTGATTCCAGATTGGAATGCAGTTTGAGCTTTGGAGTACAAACTTCCAACATCGACGTGATCAACTACAACTTTTCCACCGGTCAACTTGGTGAACTCTGCACCATGTTGTTCCATTGGCTCACCCATGTTTGGTGGTGGTGGAGCTAGAACGTGGAGTGTTTGTCCACTGTAATCTTTCATGCTGGTGTTGTGATAAGAGCAATCGCGGTTACCGTCTTTGGTGATAGCGGTACCTTTGTATGCATCTGGTGTATAAGGTTGCTTGGTATAGTCAACAGTTCCACCTGCAGGAAATGATGCAGCCTTAGCTTTTGGGCCTGGGCCCATTCCGGCATCATCTGCTCTCGCAGCGGTGAGTGACCAAGTAGCAACAGAAGAAGCCACAAGCGCAATTGTGGCAACTGAAGAAACAAGTCTTACATTGACTCTCTTCTTTTCCATTAGTCCCCTTTCATAATGACCTTGGGCCCTATAGAAAATAACTATAAGATTGTTCTAGTTTTAGACCAAGGTGCGCGCACTCTACGAAAATCGGACAAAGTTGACAACTTGGAATATGGGTTTTTTGATAACAGTTTGATAAAGAATTTTTGTCACTATTTGTGAACTGATTATGCATAATCTGCGATTTCTCGGGAAGAACTTTCCCTCTAAAATTAGTATCGTAGGCCACCCAATAATTGTGAACCACTCCACTTTCTTTGGATACAGTCCCACCTGCTTTGTCCACTTCCTTGATCAAACAAATTTTGCATACTTTAAACTTTTTGAATAATCTTCACGCAGGCAACGCTTAGGATTTTTCTTCAGCTATCCAAGAATTAAGAGTGCTGGATTCAAGAAAAATCTTGAAACTTAACCATGGATTAGCAAAAATAAATCTTGAAATGGAGTCAACATGAAGGCACAAGTTCTAAATAAATATGATGAATCTTTAACTGCTGCATCTTGGGTAGATTATCAAGATGTTCCAGATCCAAAAATTACCAAGCCAACTGATGTAATTGTAAAAATTGGTGGTGCTGGAGTTTGCCGAACTGATTTACATGTAATTGAAGGTGTATGGAAACCATTTATGGATCCATCAGGAAATAATTTACTTCCACTAATTCTTGGTCATGAAAATGCCGGATGGATTGAAGAAGTTGGATCTGAAGTTGAAGGATTAAAAAAAGGTGATCCAGTAATTTTGCATCCACGTATTTCTTCTGGTGTTGATATTGAACATCGTCGTGGTGAAGATATGCATGGTTCCGGTTCTTTTCCAGGTTTAAGTGAAAATGGTGGATATGCAGAGTATCTAGCAACTGGTGTAAGAAATGTTGTAAAACTTCCACCAGATTTAGCTCCAAAGAGTGTTGCAGCACATGCAGATGCCGGTTTGACTGCTTATCACGTTGCGAAAAAAGCATCTAGAACTTTGTTACCAGGTCAATATGTTGTTTGTATAGGTGCTGGTGGACTTGGACATATTGGAATTCAAGTATTAAAAGCAATGTGTGCAGCTGAAATTATTGTGGTTGATAAATCAGATTTAGCTCTAACCTTAGCAAAAGAAACTGGTGCTGATCACTTAGTAAAGGCAGATGGAACTGAAGTACAACAAGTACTTGATATCACCAAAGGCAAAGGCGCAGAAGCAGTAATCGACTTTGTAGGTGAAAAAGGTTCAACTAAAAAAGGTCTAGATATGACCCGACCAGCTGGAAATTATTACATTGTTGGATATGGTGAAAATATAGTAATTCCAACAGTTGATTTAATTTTCACTGAAAGAAATATCATTGGTAACTTGGTAGGAACTTGGGCCGATCTAAATGAACTAATGTCATTAGCAGATCGAGGACTTGTTCATCTAGCAACTGCTGAATATTCCTTGAAAGATGCGGACAAAGCTTTGCACGATCTAAATGCGGGCAAAGTTAAAGGACGTGCAATACTTATTCCCTAATCCCAACTCCGTTTAGACAAACAAAAATTGACTAACCCTGGATATCCAGAAAGGAATATACTTTCAAAATATCCAGGGTTTCTTAATCTCTAGATTGGAAAAATTATTATCAATAGATGGGCAGATAAATGAAAAAAATCTTAATCTCTGAATTTGGGGATGCAAACAAACTCCAATTAGCACAAGTAGAAATACCTTCAGTGGCAGAAGGAAAAGTTCTAGTTCAAGTGGATTATGCCGGTGTAAATTTTATTGATACCTATCAAAGACAAGGCGTACCTGTTTATAACATGGTGCTTCCTTTTACACCTGGTATGGAAGGTGCAGGTGTTGTAACTGAAGTTGGGATTGGAGTTTCTGATTTTAAAGTAGGCGACAAAGTTGCTTGGACTGCTGCGCTAGGAAGCTATACACAATTTCATTTAATTGATGCAACCAAGTTAGTAAAAATTCCAGCGGAATTAGATACCAAGATTGCAGCGGCTGCTATGTTACAAGGATTAACTGCACAATATCTTTCAGATGCTACCTTTCCTATAAAACCAGGAGATGTGGCGTTAGTGCATGCTGCTGCTGGTGGTACTGGATATTTGTTATGTCAAATGATTCTTGCCCGAGGCGGAAAAGTTATTGCCTCTACCTCCACAGATGAAAAAGAAAAATTAATAAAAAAACTGGGAATTGCACATATTATTCGCTATGACAAAGAAGATATTTTGACCAAAGTAAAAGAATTTACTAATGGCATAGGAGTGAACGTCGTTTATGACGGAGTAGGTCAAAAAACTTTTGATCAATCAATTCTCTCTTTGAAACCACGTGGGATGATGGTGCTATACGGAGCCGCTAGCGGACAGGTCCCTCCATTTGATTTACAAAGATTAAATGCTGGAGGTTCCTTATATATAACTCGACCTACCCTATTTCATTACATTTCAGAGTTAAGTGAATATAGAAGAAGAAGTGAAGAGTTGTTTAAATTAATTTCCTCTGGGAAATTAGAAATTCGAATTCATCATACCTATGACTTAACAGATTCCAAAAAGGCACAGGAGGATTTGGCATCCGGTAAAACTTCAGGGAAACTCTTGATTAAGACTTCCTAAGTCAAGATATTAATTTGACCTGCCCCAATTATCAAAGGACCAAAGATCGATTCCATCCAAATCTAATTTAGGAGTTCCTGGATTCTTGAAAGCTAAGGCGCTAAAAATATCAGCGATTTGTGCGCGGTGCTCAGTTGCGTGGTGAATCATCTGAGCCAAAATAATACTTGAGTTAAAAGTTACTTCTTTACCTTTTTGCATAAAGGTCAGATCATGTGGCGCAATTTTTGCAAGTTCAATTAATTTTTGATCATTTATTTGGCATCGTTTGGAGAGTTGATACAAATCGGTGATTTCTCTACCAACTTTGATGTCATTAACCTCAAAATTGCCTTCCAACCGGGAGATATATCTCTCTTGGGCAATCACAATATGTTCTACTATATCAAAAGGGCTCCAAAGGGAATCCCATTCCGTATGGCGTAATTGTTCTGAAGTTGCATTTAATAAAAATTCAAATAATTTATTATTACTCCAGGCCATATGTGCAAGTAGATTTTCCAGGACTACGTTGCTCACAAATAAATAATACCTGAAAAATTTTCAACTGCACTACCTACAATATAGTGCTCTAAATATCTAAAAAGTAGTACTAATTAAATCGTTAATATCTAGCCATGAAGAAAAATATCAAAATTGCAGCAGCTATTATGAGTGTAACTCTATTGATTGGCTCCGCTGCTAGCGCAAATGCAGCTACAAAAACTACTAAAAAGAAAGCACATGATGCAATGTCGGGAATGAAAATGACACATGATGCTATGAAATCTTCTAAAAAAACTAAGAAGTAATTTCCCCCGAAAATACCCACCTGCAAAAGTAGGTGGGTATTTTTATTCTCTAATTAACTTATATTTTCCTTCATTGTCAATTTCAACTATTCCACTTGCAACTAAAGAGTTAATATATTTTTTCATACCCCGCTCACCTCTACCTTTAAATAAAGGCAACAATTTAGGTATCAATCCCGGGCTGAGCATTGCAACTCTTACTAACCAAGATTCACTTGGTTTTGGGTATACCTCATATCTTGGATTATCCAAAAGTTTTGCCATTGCTTTCACCACATCTGCAGGTTTTTGTGGTGGATCTAAAAATTGCAATGAGTTGCCGCCATCTAAAGCTTCTTGACGCAACATATTAGTATCGGTGGCAGAAGGCATTATGGAACCGACTTTAATTCCTTTATCCTTAAAATCCATTGCCAAAGAAAGCATCCAACCTCTAAGTGCAAATTTAGTTGTAGTGTAAATTGGAGTTTCTCCGAGGGGAAAAATCCCACCCAATGAAACAGTGGTGATTAAAAAAGGTTCTGCAGATTTTTTTAACAAAGGTAATACTTGATGAGTTAAAAATAACGGAGAAATCAGATTCACTCCTAATTCTAACTCCACGCTTTCAAATGATCTTTCATCAAATCTTTGCGCACTTGTCATGCCAACATTGTTAATTATTACATCTATATGGGAAAAATCATTTTCTAATTCAGATACTATTTTTTTAACCTGATTTTTATCAGTTAAATCCAAATCATAAAATCTATGTGCAGGTGAATTTAAATTTTCCGCCAATTTCATTAAAGCCCTTTTATCTTTATCCAATGCCAATATTTTTCCACCTCTAACGGCTATATATTGACACATCGCAGTTCCAATACCACCGGCAGCACCGGAAATTAAAAATAACTTATCTTCATATTTATAAGACATTAACTTTGTTCTCCATACTGGTTGCAACTTGACTCCACTCAAATTTATCAAAAAGTAAATATAGATAATTTTGATAGGTTTTGGCCTCTACATAATTTGCGTGACGTGCCGAATCAATATATTTCATGCCACCTGTCAAATCAGGATGATCATTTCTTTTCTGTTCCTCCCATTCCTCAAAATATTTACCACTTTCACGCATATAAATATCCATAGTAATAAGAGCGGCCATCTCCTCATATCTTTGATATGCAGCATCTGCAAATTCGGAAAAACCTATTACAGATAGAGAGGAATATTTTCGGGAAAATATATTTAGATATAGTTGTGGGTGGCGATTTTTAGTGGGAAAAATATCCTCTGGCAAAAAAGGAATTTTATAATCATAACCAGTTGCCATAATGACTAAATCAACTTCTGCTTTACTCCCATCCTGGAAAATCACTTCTTTCTCAGTAAATTCTTTTATATCTGGCTTTGCAATTATGTCACCATGAGTAAAGTGGTGAATAATTTGAGAATTCATTATTGGGTGGCTAGTTAATAAATCATGATCTGGTTTGTTAAGGCCATATCTTGATAAATCCCCTACTAGTGAATCTACCAATTCTGTTTTGTCTTGAGGAATTATTACACCCTTGGGGGGCGGAAAAATTCCAGCAACTAAAGCATCGGTAGGAATTCCAAAAATATGTTTTGGAATGAATCTATATCCTCGTCGAAGAGATATATATGCGACCTCTGCTGATTTGGCAGCATCACAAGCAATATCTACCGCTGAATTGCCACCACCAACTATCAAAACTTTTTTATCTTTAAATTCATTTATGGAGCTATAACTTTGGGAATGTCTGATTTTGCCTTTGAATTTCTCCATCCCGGGATAAGTAGCTAAATATGGATGCCAGGTAACACCAGGTGCAACAATTAAACCATCATAGATTTTTTCTAATCCATTTGAAAGTTTTCCCCGCCACTTACTATTTGAATTATCAGCGTCTGCCGGTACCGCTGAAATTACTTCAGTATTAAAGGTAATTTTTTCATAAAGTGAAAAATGAGTTGCAAAATCCTTGATGTATTTCAAGATTTGATCCCAACGAGGATAATCTGGATATTCCTTGGGCATGGGAAAACCAGCAAACCCAGAAAGGTATTTAGAGGAAATAAAATGTGCACTTTCATACATAGGTGTGTCAACTCTATTAATATCCCAAATTCCACCTACATCGCTATGTTTTTCATACCAATCAAAATCCACACCTTCCAGTAATAGTGATCTACCCATAATTAGACCACCGGGGCCTGCTCCAACTAAGCAATATTTAGATTTATATGCAATTTGTTCTCTTTCAATTTTTTGTAATCTCAAACGGGAAGCTGCGATTGAATGGTAGATATCAGGTTTTTTCCTTTTCAAATATACCGCCCATAACAATCCACTTAAAAAGGCTAAAACTAATATCAAAGTTAAATAATGAATTACTAAATTTTTTGAGTTTACTAAAACAGAGTAATTTAAGGAAGCAAATACAAAAGCTAATGCCAATCCAATGAATCCAATTCCAGGTGCAATTATGTGTTTCCACAAATTTCGATTTCGGCGATTTTTAAAAAAGAAAATAACAGCTAATGCAGCAAGTGCTTGTAGGGCTACAATTCCTAAAGTGCCTAAACCAACCATGCTCGCGGCAAAAAATGAGTATGGGTCTTGACGTAGTGCCAAAAATAATACTGTGAGTAAAAGCTCTACAAAGGTTGCTACAAAAGAACCAACAAATGGTGAGAAGTGTCGGGGATGATATTGACCTAATATTTTAGGCAATACCCCTTCTCTACCAAGTGCAAATAAATATCGGGCGGCACCGTTATGAAGAGAAATGAAAGAAGCCAACAAAGAGGTGCAAAAAAATATTCCCACAAAATTATAAAAAAGATCTCCCCCAATATTTTTAGTTAAATCTAAAACAAAAGTTCCACTTAAGTTTTTTTGCTGCTCCGATATCAAATTCCCAGAGATACCAACTATCACCCAGGTAGTAAAAATATAAAAGATTCCAACTGAAAGAACTGCAATATATGAAGCTCGGGGAATAGTTTTCTCTGGCTCTTTTGTCTCTTCCCCATAAAGTGCCGCAGATTCAAAACCTACAAAACTAGTAAATGCAAACATCATTGCAATCGCAAGTGAGCCAGTGGCAAAAGAATGAAAAGTAAAAGAACCAGATGGGAGAGCTTTAGCTCCATGTTTTGCTATTCCAAGAAAATCAAAAACTATAAGTATTAAAAATTCAATTACCATTAAAGTTCCAACTACTTTGGCAGATAAATCAATAGATCTATAGGTAAGAAAAGCGACTATAAATATTCCAATTATTGAAATTAACCACCAAGGTGCAGATAATCCAATACTTTTTAAAGCAGAACTTGTGAAATAACCAAATCCTCCCGCTCAACCACAGGACATAGCCAAATAAGAAATTACAGCTAAGTAAGCACTGCCTACTCCAATTGGTTTTCCAAGGGACCTTGCAATATAGGTATAAAAAGCTCCGGTGTTTACAACTCTTTTACTCATTTGCGCATAGCCAATTGAAAAAGATAATAAAATCAAAGTAGCAAATACAAATGCAATTGGTAATCCTTGACCATTGCCTCTACCTAAAGCTAATGGAACATTTCCCACCATTGCTGCTAATGGTGCAGCCGCAGCAATTACTAAAAAAACAACTCGAGCGGTACCTAGCTTCACAAAAAAATCCTATCTAATTTAACCTGGGGAAATATAGAGGTAGAAAAAAATAACTCCCGCCTAATTTCGGGCGGGAGTTATTTCTTTTTCCTATTACTTTTTATAAGGAGATTTACCACCATTAATTGCAAAATAAGAGATACCTGCAATTATCACTCCTAGGAACCAACCGTAAGGGCCCCAAGAAGCAAAGGTTTTTCCGCCAAAAGTTGGCAAGAAAGAGGAGAAGATGGATCCAAATAAAGCGCAACCAATTGCTTTGTAATTCCATCCACCTTGGAAATGGTAAGGAGCATCTGCATCTTCTGTATAAAGTGCATCTACATCTACTTCTTGCTTGCGAAGCAAGAAGTAATCCACCAAAATAATTCCAAACAATGGACCCATAGTTGCTCCAATCGCACTTACGAACTTCAAGTTATGTGTCCATGGATGAATTGGATAAAGTATTAAAGCTATACCGGCAGCGATATATCCACCTTTTTTGAAATCAATTGTCTTAGGTGCGACATTTGCAAAGTCATAAGCTGGGGACACAAAGTTAGCAACTACGTTAATTCCAAGTGTTGCTACTGCAAAGGTCAAAGCTGCTAATAATGCAAAGAACCAGGAACCAAATTTTGCAGAGATTGCACCTGGATCAGTTAATACTTGATTATAAACTTTGAAAGCAGATGCGGTAGTCACAGCTGCGACTAAAGAAAACAGAATCAAGTTATCTGTAAAAAATCTCTGGCCAGAGTATTTATTTGGTCCTTTTGGCGCTCATGAAAAAGATAAATTAGAAAACCAGGTTCACCATTTAGTTTGCTCTGGAAAAATTTCTTTAGCAGAAGGACAAGCTGCATTTACCCCTGATTGGGTTGCGGGTTATAAAAAATATTTCGGCGCTCTTCCTGCAGGAAATGCGCAGTGATTTTGAAATATATTATTTAGACAAAAACTACAAAACAAGTTTCTGCATTGCTTATGATAATTAGTAATGATAGATTAGAATCAAATTTATAAAGGAGAAGTTGTGAATTCATTTGTAAGCTGGTTACGTGATACTGCAGTTCCAGTAATTATTCCTATTTCAACTTTAATTGGAGGGCTAGTTGCCTGGATAATGCGTAAAAATGACCGCAAATTTGATGATATTAAAACCGAGGTAAAAGAATTAACTCGAAACGTCATGGGTTTAGGAAATTCCGTTGGCGAGTTGAACTCAAAAGTTTCTTACATTGAAAGCTATTTAGCCAACAAAAAATAAAAAGTAGCCCCGACGGGATTCGAACCCGCGTAGCTGGCTTGAGAAGCCAGAGTCCTAGGCCACTAGACGACGGGGCCATATTTATTTGTAAATATTGATTTGTAAATGTTTTTTGTACAACTATTAAGTTTTTTGCTGGGGTACCAGGACTCGAACCTAGACTATCTGAACCAGAATCAGATGGGCTGCCAATTACCCCATACCCCATGAGGAGATTGGCTAAGAATACCAGTTATCTGAATGTGCCTTCTTTTAGAGAGATTTACTAATTCGTGAAATACAGCGATCTTTTCCAAGTAGAACCATAGATTCAAATAAAGGAGGGGAAATATGACTTCCAGTAACTGCAATTCTAATTGGAGCAAATGCAATTCTAGGTTTTAATCCCCGATTTTCTATCAACTCACCACGCAATACATTTTCTAAATTCTCTTTATCCCAAGTATTTAATGGTTTTATTTGATTTAATGCAGCTTGCAAAATTTCTTTAGTTTCAACTTTGCTCATCATCTCTTTGGATTCTTCTTCAATCTCTACCTGCTCTACAAATAAGAAATTTGCCATGGCTGGAATCTCATTCAAAGTAACTATTCTTTCTTGAATAATTGGCAACAAGGATGCGATGATCTCTTTATTTCCCTGGTTGTTTTCAATCAAATTTTGCTCAACAATATAATTCCAAGATCGCTCTAAAAATTCCTCTGAAGAAAGTGCTCGAATTTTATCTGCATTTAGCGCATCTAATTTTTTAGGATCAAAACGAGCGGGGCTGGCATGGACTCGATCAACTGTAAATAAGTTGACTAACTCTTGCATTGAAATATTTTCTTTATCATCACCTGGCGACCAACCAAGTAAAGCTAAATAATTACATATGCTCTCAGGTAAATATCCTTGTGCGCGATACCAACTTACAGATACCTCACCATTTCTCTTAGACAATTTTGCATTGTCCTTGCCCATAACAAATGGAAGATGGGCAAAGACTGGATAATCCTCTTCCTGTACCCCCATAGCTTGGTAAACCCGAATTTGTCTAGGAGTAGAAGAAAGTAAGTCCTCCCCCCGAAGTACATGAGTAACTTTCATCAATACATCATCAACCGCTACTGCTAAAGTATAAAGAGGGGATCCATCTGCACGAACTAAAACAAAATCCGGTACAAATTTATGATCAAAGCTAACTTCACCACGAATTACATCAACAAATTTAGTTTCACCTTCTGGCATCCGCATTCTAATAACTGCACTGCGACCTTGATTCTTAAATTCAGTTTGTTGCTCCAAAGTTAAATTGCGACATTTTCCATTATAGCCAGGAGCTTGATTGGCTTTCTTTTGTTCTTCTCGTAATGCCTCTAATTCCTCTGGGGTGCAAAAGCAATAATAAGCATCTTTTTGATCAAGAAAAGTTTGTGCCCACTTTGCATAAATATCTAATCTTTGACTTTGGAGATATGGACCATGTGGACCACCTACTTCTGGACCTTCATCCCAATCAAGGCCGAGCCATTTCATAGTATCAATAGCACCTTGAATATATTGATCAGTTACTCGCTCGCGATCAGTATCTTCAATTCGAAAAATAAATTTACCACCGGTGTGACGAGCATAAGCCCAATCGAAAAGTGCTGTTCGAATATTTCCTACATGCAAATCCCCCGTAGGAGAAGGCGCAAAACGTACACGAACCTCTTTACTCATTGTTTAACTCTATCTTAATTTAATTTACAAAGGTATTTTCTAATTGCCCAAGTCCATCAATACTTATCACAACTTTCTCACCTAGCTGCATGGCACCAATTCCAGCTGGAGTACCAGTAAGAATTACATCACCAGGCAATAAGGTCATAACTTGAGTAATAAAATTAATGATTTTGGGTATTGAAAAAATCATTGAGGAAATAGGTTCATTTTGTTTTACATCATCACCGATTTTGGTAACTATCTTTTGATTGGACGGTTCAAATTCAGTTTCAATCCAAGGACCAAGTGGGCAGAAGGTATCAAAACTTTTTGCTCTAGTCCATTGTCCATCAGTTTTTTGTAAATCACGAGCAGTAACATCATTTGCAATTGTGTAGCCAAAAATTACATCTTGATATTTCTCAATTGGAACATCTTTACAGATTCGAGAAATTACAATTGCTAACTCACCTTCATAATCCACTCTTTGTGCTTGTGAAGGTTTAACAATATTATCTCCCGGACCTACCACAGTAGTGTTTGGTTTTAAAAATATGATGGGCTCTTTTGGAACTTCTCCACCCATTTCTGTTGCGTGATCTGCATAGTTTTTGCCAACACAGACAACCTTGCTTCTGGGAATTACTGGAGCCAACAATTTAACTTTTGATTTTGAAATTAACTTATCTGGAATTGGAACAATTCCGGAAAATAAGGGATCTCCGCGCAAAACTAAAATATCGTCTTGCTCATTTAAAATCCCATAATGGGGATCATTTCCCAATCCCAGTTCTGCCGGAGGGGTAAATCTAACTATTCGCATTTCAAACCTTTTTGCTTAGTGTAATTAATTATTATTTGCTAATAATTCGCTCAAGGTAAATTGTACCAATTCGATGGCGGCGACCAATTGGTCTTTGGGCTACTAGCTTCCACTCTCCAATTTCAATCTGCGAACCGGCTATCGGGACTCGACCTAATTTTTGTGCCATGATTCCACCTAGAGAATCTATTCCCTCAACTTGTAAAAGTTCTAAATCTATTTTAAATTCCTTGGCAAATTCCTCAATATGTAATCTAGGGGAAACTTTAGCGGTGTTTTTATCCACCCACTCAATTTCTACATTACTATCATCATACTCATCAGCAATTTCACCAACGATCTCTTCAATAATATCTTCAATAGTAATTAAACCAGCAACACCACCATATTCATCCACCACTATTGCTAAATGTGCTTGAGATCTTTGCATATCACGCAATAAATCCGCTGCCATTTTAGTTTCCGGCACAAAAGTAGCTTTTCGAGCTAATTCACTAATCTTTTCTTGGTTTTCGGAATCTCTATGTTCATGAATTCTTTTAGCTAAATCCTTAACATAAACAATCCCTTGAATTTCATCAATCGTATCTCCAATTACTGGAATCCGCGTGAAACCAGAACGCAAAGCTAATGACAATCCTTGACGTAGGGTTTTTTCTCCTTCTACCCAAACCATTTCAGTTCTTGGAACCATTAATTCCCTAACCATAGTTTCACCCAAATCAAAAACTGAATGAATCATCTCTCTTTCTGATTCCTCTACCAAACCTTTTTCACTAGCTTGATCAACTAGTTCTCGAAGTTCCTCCTCTACAGTAGGAGTGCTTTCGGTAAAAGGCTTACCTGGCAAAAGTAAATTAGCAATTTTTGCTAAATATAATTTAATTTGTTCTATCGGATTAATTTCACTTTTCTTCGCCCAGATTAAGCCTAGCAAAATTCCTAGCAATAAAAATAAAAGTAAATAAATAATTTCCATTATTGATTTCGCCACTTTTCTAAAATTAATTCCTGCAAAGCAAACATTTCCTTTTCATCCGGTAATTCCACATGGTCATATCCAAGCAAATGCAAAATCCCATGTACTAGTAGCAATTCAATCTCCGATTTAAGAGTTTTATTATTCTGGGTCGCAGATATTTGAGCAAATTCTGGTGAGATCATTATGTCCCCCAAAATTCCTGGTCCATCGGTTGCTGAATTTGGCTTCAATTCATCCATTGGGAAAGAAAGTACATCTGTTGGCCCTGGTAAACCCATCCATTGTTGATGTAATTTTTCAATTTCCGAGTTAGTAACAATAGAGATAGATAATTCACTTTCTGGATGGATTCCTAAATAATTCAAAGAAAAAGTAGCAAGTGAAATCAGAAATTCTTGCCCTAGATTATAATTTGTATCTGTAACTTGTATTTCAATTTCCATATATTTAAGGATAAAACCTTTACTTATTTCTCATTAGCTTTGCCATAGGCTTTTACTATTTCTCCCACTAAACGATTTCGCACTACATCATCTGCTGCTAATTCAATAAAAGCTATATCCGCGATTTCATCTAAAATTTTTCGTGCTTCCTTTAACCCAGAAATATGAGGTGCGGGCAAATCTGTTTGAGTCGAATCGCCGGTAACTACCATTTTGGAACCAAAACCTAGCCGAGTTAAAAACATTTTCATTTGTTCTGGTGAGGTATTTTGCGCCTCATCTAAAATAATAAATGCTCCATTTAAGGTTCGCCCTCGCATATAAGCCAAAGGTGCAATTTCAATTACACCTGTGGAAATTAACCTGGGAATAGAATCTGGATCAATCATCTCTTGTAATGCATCTAGCAGCGGACGCAGGTAAGGGTCAATTTTTTCCTGCAAAGTACCTGGTAGAAAACCTAATCTCTCTCCAGCTTCAACTGCTGGTCTAGTTAAAATAATTCTACTTACCTCTTTACTTTGCAAAGCTTGAATCGCTTTGGCCATTGCTAAATAAGTTTTTCCAGTACCAGCCGGTCCAATACCAAAAGTGATAGTGTGTCCATCAATAGCTTCTACATATCTTTTTTGATTTGCAGTTTTAGGACGTATGGTTTTTCCGCGAGCGCTTAAAATATTAAAAGATAAAACTTCACTTCCTTGATATTTTTCTTCATTGCCACTCATACCTACAACTCGGCGCACTACATCTGGATTTAAACTTTCACCTGATCTAATTACCAAAAGTAATTCCTCAATTAGGGAATTGAATTTAGTTAATAATTCACTATCTCCATTAGCAATAATTTCATTTCCCCGTATAGTTATAGTTAAATCCGGAAATGCTTCCTCTAAGATTTGAAGGTGAGAATCGCGCACTCCAATTAAATTCACCATCGGGATGGCACGCGGAATAGTTGTTCGGTACTGTTCCATTACCTAGATACTACTACTTTGTTTCTAACCATTTGTTATTAACCTGGCGGCCAGGAAAATTCCCGCCCTCCTAATAGATGCAAATGTGCGTGAAATACGCTTTGTCCGGCATCAGCACCGGTATTAAAAACTGTGCGAAAACCCGTTAATTGCTTTTCATTTGCTAACTTATCAACTGCGTTGAAAAGTGCAACTAGTGCTTCAGGTTGACCAGCTGCAAGTGAGGTTGCATTGGGATAATGTTTTTTTGGAATCAACAAAATATGAACTGGCGCTTGCGGGCTTATATCATTGATTGCATAAACTAAATCATTCTCCCAAACTTTGGGAACGCTGCTATCGGGCGCAGCAAAATTGCAAAATAAGCAATCCACTTTTGTCATCGCGCGACTCTCATCCATATAGATATCCTAATATCTTTTTAAGAGAAAATTGATAATACTGGCAACTGCAATTCCAGCATGTGCTGACCTAAACACTTCCTCACCTAAAGTCAAAATCACACCACCTGCGGCTTTAGCATTTTCAATTTCAGTCTCGGTTAAACCACCTTCTGGACCAATTAAAAATGAGATTTGCGAATATTTTTCCAATTCATCTTTAACTAAACTTTCCTGCCAGTTAGAAAATTTCTGTACACCTGATTCATGAAAAACTAAAAGTAATTTATCTTCACCAACAAGTTGAGTGAATTCACCTGAAAACTCCGAGGAAATTTTTGGCAATAAAACTCTTCTTGATTGAGCAGATGCTGCTCTTATACTTTGTTCCCATTTTGATAACCAATTATCACTTAGCTTGCCTATGCTTCGACTAGATTGCCAAGGTGAAATTTCATCAACTCCAGCTTCTACCAGTAATTCAATCATCTCTTTAGTGCGATCTGATTTAGGTAATGCTTGAATAGCAACTAATTTTTGAGTTCGCGGTTTTATTTCATATCTTTTGAGAATTTTCCCGGTAAATGTTGCGCCCGTTATTTTCGAAACTTCGATATCACAATACTCATTGCTACCATCACTGATTCGAATAATTTCATTTATTTTTATGCGCAAAACTTTTATGGCGTGGTGTGCATTATCACCGGATATAGTGATTTCGGTGCTTGTTGGAATATGATTTTCGTAAAAAATTGTAAGCATAAAACTATCTATTTTTTCCAAAATGCCTTTGGAAAAATCCAGTTTCTTGATCTATTTCATCTTTAAGATGATGAACCTTTATTGAAGAATTATCTTCTTTACGCAATTTAGCAAACTCAGAAATTAAGTTTCGCTGCTCTTCTGAAATTTTCTTAGGTGAAGTGACCAAGGTGTGAACAATTAAATCTCCTCTACCAGATGAGCGCAATCTTGTCATTCCAAGCCCCGGTAAACGAATCTCCTGGCCATGCTCACTTCCCGGCTTTATTTCAATAGTTTTTAAACCATCTAAAGTTTCAATTTCAAAACTTCCGCCTAAGATTGCAATACTAAATGGAATAGTAATTGCACAATGTAAATTATCATCTACCCTTTCAAATAAAGGGTGTGGAGTTACCATAATCTCCACGTACAAGTCACCTGCTGGGCCACCTCCAGGTCCAATTTCACCTTGACCAGCTAAATGAATTCTATTTCCAGTTGCAATACCTGCTGGAATATTTATATTTATTTCTTTAGCAGTTCTCACTCTGCCATCTCCGGCACATTCATGACAAGGATCTGCAATAACAGTTCCAAAACCAGAACAACTGCCACATGGCCGTGAAGTCATCACCTGTCCAATAATTGAGCGGGTAACTTGTTGAATCTCTCCTCTACCTTTGCAAATACCACAAAGTTTTGGTTTAGATTTACTTTCCGAACCTGTTGCTTGACAATGTGTACAAACACCAGCTGTTTCTACTTTAGTTGTTTTTTCGAGGCCAAAGCAACTTTCATTTAAAGTAATTTCAATTCTAATTAGCGCATCTTGGCCCGCTCTTGATCGTGGACGTGGACCTCTATTAGTTGTACCGCCTCCAAAAAATGCATCCATAATGTCGGAGAATCCAAAATTGCCATTAAAGCCACCAGAAAAACCATCTCCACCAAGGTCATATCTTTGTCTTTTTTCGGGATCACTCAATACTTCATAAGCGGTAGTTATTTCTTTAAATTTTTCCTGAGCATGTGGATCTGGATTTACATCTGGGTGATATTCCCGGGCTAATCTTCGATAAACTTTTTTGATTTCATCAAAACTGGCGTCACGGTCTACACCTAGTACTTGGTAATGATCTGCCGCCATAATTGATTATTTTAACCTGAAACTAAAGCGGAGCGCTCAACTTACGGACTATGGAATCTGCCATTAACCGACCAGTCGGGCTCAAAACCAATCTGCCATCTTCCATTGGCTTGGGAAGAAAAAACTCCTTATCTAAATCTCCCAATAGATTTGGGTCTGGTAAAGCTGAAATTTCTAAACCAGAGCGCAACCTAATTTCCAACATTATTTTTTCTACTTGCGCCATCTCATCGGTTTGTAACTCTTGGGTTGCAATTGGTAATTCCCCATTTTTTACCTTTGCGGAATAAGTTAGCGGATTTTTCAAATTTGAAAATCGCTTATGATCAAAGTAAGAATGTGCACCTGGACCTAAGCCCCACCAGGATTTACTTTGCCAGTAAGCGAGATTGTGCTTACATTGACCATCGCTTTTTGCCCAGTTACTTAATTCATACCATTCAAATCCTTGATTTTTCAAATAAGAATCTGCGAAGAGATATTTATCGGCCATTAAATCATCATCTGGATTGGCTACCACACCAGTATTAATTTCCCTTGCTAGTTTAGTTCCCTCTTCTACAATTAATGCATATGCAGAAATATGATCAATATCTAATGCAGCGGTGATTGTTAAAGTATTTTTCCAATCATCCAATGTTTCACCTGGCGTTCCATAAATTAAATCTACATTAATATGATTAAACCCAACCTGCCTGGCTAATTGCACTGAATTTTTTACATTTTCTGGATGGTGAGTTCGATTTAATGTTTGTAAGACATGTGGTGAATATGATTGAGCACCGATTGATAATCTATTGATTCCAACTTCTAGATAACCAGTTAAAGATTCCTTGGTTAAAGAATCTGGATTTGCCTCCATAGTTATTTCACAATCAGGATTTAATTCAAAGGATTCTTTTAATTTGGCAAATAATTTATGATAATTTTTCGGTGAAACTAAACTTGGCGTTCCACCGCCAATAAAAATTGTAGGTACTACTAATCCTTTGCCCACTTGCTTAACTACTAGATCAATCTCAGTTAGCAATGAATCTAGATAATTACTAGTAATTGCTTCTAACCCATCTTCCTGCCCTAATTCCTTAGGGGTATAGGTATTAAAATCACAGTAACCACAACGAACCGTGCAATATGGGATGTGAATATAAAGGGAAAGCTGCCTTGCCATTTTTAAAAACTAATTATTTTTCTTAGCATCTAACTCAGCATCAGTGGTGAGCGCTGCGATAAATGCCTCTTGTGGAACTTCTACCCGTCCCACCATTTTCATCCGCTTTTTGCCCTCTTTTTGCTTTTCCAAAAGTTTTCTTTTACGAGAAATATCTCCACCATAACATTTAGCTAATACATCTTTTCGCATCGCCCTAATATTTTCGCGGGCAATAATGCGGGAGCCGATTGCGGCTTGAATTGGAACTTCAAATTGCTGCCTTGGGATTAATTTACGTAATTTTTCCGTCATAGTTACACCATAGCCATAAGATTTATCTTTATGAATAATGGCAGAAAAAGCATCTACTTTTTCACCTTGTAACAAAATATCCACCTTTACTAATTCTCCTGGTTTTTCACCTATTGGTTCATAATCTAAAGAAGCATAACCGCGAGTGCGAGATTTAAGTTGATCAAAGAAATCAAAAACTATTTCTGAAAGTGGCAAGATATATCTAATCTCAACCCGCTCCTCTGAAATGTAATCCATACCTTTTAATTCACCACGTCGATCTTGGCATAACTCCATAATTGCACCAATGAATTCACTAGGTGCCAAAATTGTTGCGCGCACCATTGGTTCAAATACTTCTGCTACTTTTCCATCTGGAAATTCCGATGGATTGGTAACTGTAATTTCTTTACCATCTTCTTTCATCACTCGATAAACCACGTTTGGAGCGGTTGATATTAAATCTAAATTTGCTTCCCGTTCTAATCTTTCCCGCACAATTTCCATGTGTAATAAACCTAAAAAACCACATCTAAATCCAAAACCAAGGGCAGCTGAAGTTTCTGGTTCATAAACTAAAGCAGCATCATTTAATCGTAATTTATCTAACGCTTCTCGAAGCAGCGGATATTGCGCACCATCAATTGGATAAAGACCGGAAAAAACCATGGGTTTTGGGTCTTTATAACCAGCGAGCGGTGTAGATGCACCTGCAATTGAAGTAGTAATAGTATCTCCAACTCGAGATTGGCGTACATCTTTCACTCCAGTAATTATGTATCCAACTTCCCCGGCGCCAATTCCTTTGGAAACAACTGGTTCTGGTGAAATTACTCCAACCTCTAACATTTCATGTTTAGCACCGGTAGATAACATTTGAATTTGATCTCTGGCCTTTAACTGTCCATCTACTACTCGCACATAGGTAACTACACCACGATATGTGTCATAGACCGAGTCAAAAATCAATGCTCTTGCAGCAGCGCTAGCGTTTCCAGAGGGAGGCGGAATCTGCGCCACAATTTGATCTAATAACTCTTCAACTCCCACGCCTGTTTTACCACTCACTCGCATACATTCTTCTGGCTTGCAACCAATTAAGTTTGCTAATTCTTGCGCAAATTTATCTGGTTGGGCTGCAGGCAAATCAATTTTATTTAAGACTGGAATAATTGTTAAGTTATTTTCTAATGCTAAATAAAGATTTGCAAGAGTTTGCGCTTCAATACCTTGTGCACAATCCACTAATAAAATTGCACCTTCACATGCTGCAAGTGACCGAGAAACTTCATAGGTAAAATCAACGTGACCTGGTGTATCAATCATATTTAAAATATAATCTTTTTGATCTATTCCACTTTTCCAAGGTAATCTCACTGCTTGGCTTTTAATAGTGATGCCACGTTCTCTTTCAATATCCATTCGATCTAAATATTGCTCACGCATATTGCGAGATTCAACAACTTCAGTTATTTGAAGCATGCGATCTGCCAAAGTAGATTTGCCATGATCAATATGAGCAATTATGCAAAAATTGCGAATAATTGATTGATCTGTGGAAAGAGGTTGTGGTGCTTGTCCGCCCTTGATAGCAGGCATTAGTAAAGTTCTTTACTCAAAAATAAATTACTTAGCTTGCGCCTTATGCGCTGCCTTTGCCATTGCAGATTTTTTATTAGCTGCAGCATTGGCATGTAGTACGCCTTTGGAAACAGCGATATCTAAATCGCGAGAAGCGGTACGAAGTTCAGATGCAATATTGGAAAAGTCCCCAGCGGTTAGAGCATCTTGGAAACGGCGAATCGCGGTCTTAATCGCAGAGCGGTTTGATTTGTTTCGCTCTTTGGCCTTTTCATTGGTCCGAATGCGCTTAATTTGAGACTTAATATTTGCCACGAATCTTGCCTTTCAATATCTATCGTATCTTTTGGAACTTTTTCTCTTTGCTTTAGCCGCGCAAGAATACCAGCCTAAAAACTCCCCTTCAAATCCACTTTTTAAACGAGTTTTTGCTATTTACTTAGCGAAATTCGGGGTCAGTTAAACTCAAAACAGTAGATTCTAGAGAATAAAGCGGGTCAGCAGCCGCACCTTTAAGATCCATATCCAAAATCGCTATTAACTCCACCATTTTGGTAAATGCCTTTGGGGTCCAATTTTTCAGCGCTTTTCTGGCTTTATCTATTTGCCAAGGAGGCATTCCAAGTTCACCAGCCAGTTCAAAAGACTTTATCGATTGTGCCACGCTGGAAACTTTTGCCATTGCTCTAACTTGGGCTGCAAGGGCGGCGCAAATTGCTATTGGTTCCACTCCATTAGTAATTGCTTTTCTAACCATAGAAATTGCTGCTACTTGATTGCGGGCGATTACTGCATCCGCTACATCAAAGCCTGAAAGTTGTGCTTTACCTGCATAATATTTTTCTATATCGGAAATTTCAATATTTTTCCCTGGAATTAAATCACTATTCAATTGAGATGCAGCTGCAGCTAACTCAGCTGGATCATCTCCTACTGCATTTAACAAAGCAGAAATAGATTCAGGTGCTGCTTTTCTTTTTAAGGATTTAAATTCATTTGCTAAGAACTCTAACTTGGAACTTTCCGTTTTCAAAGGTTCAATACTAATTACATTGGTAGCAATTTTTTTTAGTTTCTCCACTAAGCCTTTGCCCTTAACTCCCCCATCATGGGAAATCATAATAATTTGTTCACTATCTGCATCACTTAATAAAGAATTTAGAGTTTCAAACAAATCCTGATCAATATCCTGTAAATTATTTACCACCAATGGTGGCGGTGCACCAAACAAAGAAGGTGAAAGGTATTCACCAATTTGCATCAAATCTAATTCAACTGCTTCCAATTGAATTGGGGCATTTGTGGATTCTAATTTATTGATGGAGGTGGCCAAAATTTTCTTAATCTCTCTATTTACTAGGAATTCATCATTTCCTATTACCAACGTGAGTGCCACAGGCGAAAGAATACCGCGCCAATCATTCCTAACCCCAAAAAAAGAATTGCGCCTAGTCCACCTTTGGGAAAAGGAATTGGGGGTAACACGCTCAAATATTTAGCTACTAGGACAATCCATTGTGCAAATAGATTAGTGGGAAGCAGTATTAGATGAGTAAAGCTTTTGAAGAATGGTGAAAATATGGCAGCCAGCAAACCTAAGACAGTTATCGGTGCCACCGCTAACTCCACTAGTAAATTGGCAAGAAGTGAAGTGATAGAGATTTGCCCTGATATCCAAATTGCGATTGGAATTGTAGGAATAGTGGCACTTAAGGAAAGTGCTAGTACTTTAGTAAATCTATTTTCACCTAACCTTTTACTTATCCGCTCAAAAATAGAGGGATAAAGTAAGAAAATTCCTAGAGTAACTAAAAAAGATAAGACAAAACCTGGGTCTACCGCGAAAAAAGGGTCAAATAAAATAAGTATAAATAAAGATCCAGTTAATGCATTAACTGGTTCAATTTCCAACCCCTTCCATTTACCCCACAAATAAAAACCACACATCACCGCCGCTCTCATTACAGAGCCAGAAGGTCTAGCTAAATAAATAAACCATAATGAGATTAAAGCAACTAGAATTATTCTAAATTTATAATTTCGAATTAACCTTTCAAATATCCAAGCCAAAGCCAAAGCCAATATAGAAAAATTTTCCCCACTGACCGCTGTTAAATGAGTCAAACCAACTATTTGCATTTCTGATTTAAATTTATCACTTTCCAAGCTAGTGTCGCCCATGACAAATCCAGGTATTAAAGCGCCACTATCTCCTTTAATTTGCTTGCAAGCAGCTAGAAAATTTTCACGCAATTTGTTGGCTAATTTGGTTATTAGGTCCGCATCTTTAATTAAGTTAGGCGAAGTGCGAGTAGCTAAAATTGCAACGACTTTGTTTTCATTGGTGCTTTGAATTTTACCGACAAATTCCGCTACTTGCCCGAATTGCAATGAAATAAATTGAGATGAGATTAATCTAATTGGCAGTCTGATTTTATAAGAAATGCCGTTAAAGGTAATTTGGTCTAGGTTTACCAAGGCGGTATATCTAGTTGGTAATTGAAAATTATTGATTTTCTTAGCTGGCATTTTGCTTGGATCACTTGCCATACGACCTTCGGCCCTCACTAGTGTTCCAGAGTTTATTAAGGGCTCTAATCTATTGTTTTCAATTGCCAGTACATGAAAGCTATATACCGCTGGTGCCACTAATCCAGAAAATAAAATCAATTTTTTGGGTGATACAAATTTTAAAAATAAGATATTGATGAATCCAAAAAATAACCAACGAATTGGGTTTGACAAGATTAGCAAAATCCCACAATTTGCCCAGAAAATGAGAGAAAACTTGGCAAATTTCCCTAATTTCAAGTAAGCCTAATTTCAAATTAAGAGGTTCTTACATAAGGCTTTACTTTGGCAAAATGAGATGCTCCCATGCCAGAGATATTTTGTAATTGATTTATATTTGTAAATTTTCCTAAGGATTTTCGATAATCCAAGATTTTTTGAGCCATAGCAGGCCCAACTCCGAGGAGTTGTTCTAGTTGGGTTAAGGTCGAGTTATTCAAATTAATTGGTGTAGTAGGTAAAGTTTTCTTTTTTCCAAAACTAGAAGTGGCCTTACTCGATTTAGATTTACTAGTTGATTTTGATGGAATTGAAGTTGAAGAATTATCAGTTGAATCAGGGGAATTTCCACTAATAATCTGCGGAGTATTCCCAACAATAATTTCCTCGCCATCACTTAGTGAATCCGCTAAATTTAAATAGGTTAAATCAACTCCGGGAAGAGATCCGCCAGCTGCTTTCAAAGCATCATTCACTCTCATTCCTTTTTCCAATTTGTATACTCCGGGATGACGTACTTTCCCAGCTACATCTATATAGAAAGTAGAAGTCTCGGTATTAATGGCTATTGCATGGGTATCTATTGCTTTGTCAGAATAGGTGTTATCACTATTTGTTGCTTGCGCAATTGGAATGGGGCTGGCAAATACTTGTTTCGAGATTAAGAAAAAACCACCAGCTACAATTACTGCCAATATCATAAGAATATAAATTTTCTTTTGTTCTCCATAAGAAAAATCTAAATTTTGTTTTTGATTTTCTAGCCACTCTCTTATTTTCCACATGGGTGAAAAATAGAAGGAAATAAAGGTATTTACGAGGCGAAATTTTCAACCTTGGGACAAACAAGATTTGTGGAAAAAAGAATTAAGAATTTATTGTGGGATTACGATATTCACAAGCTTTGGAGCACGGGTAATTATTTTAGTTATTTGTGCGCTACCTATCGCAGCCTTAGTTTCAGCATCAGCGAGCGCTAACTTTTCAAACTCTGCTTCTGATATTTTTGGTGATACTTGAATGCGGGATTTGATTTTGCCGTTGATTTGAATTACAGCTTCCACTAAATCATCTTCCAAAAATTCAGGTTTTACCTCAGGCCAAGGGGCTAATGCCACGCTACTTCGGTGATCTGGATTTTTACCTAATTCATCCCACATCTCTTCGGCGGTATAGGGGGTAATAAGTGATAATCCAATCGCAATTGCTTCCGCTGCCTCTCGGACTGAAGGATCAGAGGCCTTTCCAGCATCAATAACTTTTCTAGTTTCATTTACCAATTCCATAATTCGTGCGACTGCTACATTGAAACGAAATGTTTCTACCGCGGTGGCAATTGAATCCACTGCTTTATGAGTTTTTTTGCGAAGTGTTAAATCTCC
>OMHY01000007.1 GCA_900298985.1 Streptomycetaceae bacterium | reverse complement strand
GCGACGGCGTACTTGACGGGAGACGGGTCATAAATGGCGCACATGTTTATATATTTTATTCTTTTGTCCATACCTTCTGTAGAAAACTCCGGTTAATGAATCTGCTGGCAAAAATCCTAATTGCCTGGAATCAGTACTATATTCCGGGTTATCTCCCAATAAATAGATTTCAATCTCACCAGTACTTCCCTGTCTTACTTGCTTTAATCTTTTAATTTGTTCTCGGCCATTGATCTTCACTGTCACAATTTCATTAACTAGTTTTTCAAAATCCAGAAATTCAACTTTTCTGGAATCTATCTTTTCCACCAATATCCAATCTCCGGGTTTCAAGGTGGGGTACATGGATTTGCCCTCTACCTCATACCGAACCATGGAATTCCATCTAAAGATTTTCAACTTGAATTTACGCAATGGATTCATCAGTCTAAGAATACTGGAGCAAAGATTGGGATGGGCATTTAATGGTTACTGGCGGTAGGCTATTGCTTGTTCAATACTTTGATTAAAATATTGCCCGGACTTGAGAAACCTAGCAATTTAGAAAGGAAGAAAATGCATCTTTTAGCAAAAATCCTAGCTCCTAAGAAAACAATTTCTGCTCATTGTGATTTACCTTGTGGGGTATATGACCCAGCCCAAGCAAAAATTGAAGCTCTTTCCATTAAAGCGGTGTGTGAGAAATATGCTGCAAATGACAACCCGGAATTTCGCTCCCGTGCTATTGCTATCAAAGAGGAACGGAGTGAATTAGTAAAACATCACCTTTGGGTCCTATGGACTGATTATTTCAAACCTAATCATTTTGAAAGTTATCCAAATCTGCACCAATTATTCAATGAAGCTACTAAATTAGCAGGCGCCGGCGGCACTAAAGGAAGCATGGATGTAGCTGTAGCCGAAAAATTGTTAACAAAAATTGATGAAATTGCTGAAATTTTCTGGGCAACTAAAAAATAATTCATTTAACTTTCTAATTAGGGTGGTCGATTAATCCTTGCGCTGCAATTTTTGCAGTCAATGTGATTCGGTCGACCACCTTTCTTACAATTTCTCCTTGTGCAATTAATCGAGTTGCACAATAAACTTCAATTTCAAATTTTAATTCATCATCATTTACTTCTACACATTTTGCATTTGCTTGAAGATCGCTTCCTACTCCTGCAAAGCCCAACATTCTAAGATTATTTTTGAGGGTGACTGTACTTTCTTCATTCAAGAGATACTCCTGCAAAGCAGCATTTACCGCACCCTCCATCATCAAAATTGCGGTGGGTGCAGCGATTGTCGGTAAATCATTGATTCCTTGTGCTAGACAAGTATCTGCAGGGCGAATATTTAAAGATGCAATTCCAATTGCCCCAAGCACATCATCTATCATAATTTTATTGCTGATCTGAATCTGGGTCTGGATAATGTTGAATTTGAGTATGTTCAATTTGTATGTGGTGAAAACTAATTCCGTCACTAGAAAAATAAGTTGTTTCAGAGGTAAAAGAAATAGTGGTGCTAGGTGTGTCCTTTATTAGTAATTCATTCCAAAGTGCTTGGGTTTGAGCCCAAATTTGCTTTTCCAAATTTGAATTAGGTAATTCATTGCAAACCGCACGTAATAAATTTTGAATTTGATTTACTGCGCTCAACTCTAGTTCATATATATGGTGACAAGGTTGACACTCTTCTATGTGGATTTCAATGGCATGATAGCGATTTAGATCCTCTATTTCATTATCAATGAATAATAAAATGTATTGAGTTACATCATTGCATTGCAATTCTAATTCTGCCATTTATTCCACCTCCTTTACCAAACTCTTTGCAGGTTCACCAAAACCTCGCTCTTTTGCATATTCAGATAACGCTTGGCGCAGCAATTTTCTTCCCCGGTGAAGACGTGACATCACTGTTCCAGATGGAATATCTAAAATCTCTGCAACTTCCTTATAGGAATATCCCTCAACATCTGAGTAATAAATAACTAAGCGAAATTCTTCCGGCAAACTCGCAAGTGCATTTCTAATATCAGTATCAGGTAAATTTTCTAAAACTTCATCCTCTGCAGATTTACCCAAATCACTACTGTGAGATGCTGCATCTGCAAGTTGCCAATCTTCTATTTCTCCATCTGATTGCTGTGGTCTTCTCTGATCTTTCCTATAATTGTTTATAAAGGTTGTAGTTAGGATGCGATATAGCCAAGCCTTGAGATTAGTACCTTCTTCGAATTGATGAAAGGAAGTAAAAGCTTTGGCATATGTATCTTGTACCAAATCTTCCGCATCATGGGGATCTTTGGTGTAACGAAGCGCAGCAGCATAAATTTGATTTACAAAAACTAGTGCATCCTTTTCAAAACGTTCTTTCAACTCTTTAGAATTATCTCTAACCGCAGGCAAATTATTTGCGCGCAAAGATATCTCAGAGGACATAGGTAAGAGTCTATCTAAAAAAGTGTTTGCGGGAAGTCCAAATCAATCTGTTGACTAAGAGCGATGCCAGAATTACGAGTGGAATTTACCCGGTCACTTACTGGCCAAGCCTGCAAAAAAGAATCAGAGAGAGCATTTTGAATCAAATCTATAAGATCTGCAGGATCTTGCTGGCTAAGATCAAGCCATATGTCCCAATCAGATTCTGGTAAAAACACCGGCATCCGTGAATGTACTTTTGCTAAAAATCCGACGGAATCTTTAGTTAAAATTGCAGCAGTTTGATAATTTAGCTTTGAGATTGGATCTTGCCAACTTGCATAAATTCCAGTTAAGGCTAGAGATTTTTTACCAGCTTTTTCCTGAATAAAGAATGGTTGCTTACTTTTATAAGGTCCAAGTTCAGTAGCCCATTCATAATAACCAGAAGCTGGTATCAAACATCTAGAGGTCTTAAAGGAATTTCGAAATGTTGGTTTTTCAAATACTGTTTCACTTCTGGCATTAATACTAGATGATTGGGATTTAAGTGCGCTTGCCAAATCTTTACTCCAGGGCGCGATTATTCCCCAATATGCATTTTCTAGAATTCGCTTTTTATTTGAATCCTGCTTAATGATATAAATTTCTTTGGTTGGAGCCACATTCCAATTCATTCCCAAATCATTAATTTGTGGAGTCAGTAAAGTTTCAAATTCCTCACCATATTCCGCAGCTAATTTTGCCATTGCAAATCTGCCACACATAGTTATAGCCTAATTTATACTTACCAGAAAATTGTAATTTTTTATTGGCAATTCACCGCTAAACTTCTCTAGTGAGTAATTTGTGGTCTGCCCCCTACCGGAGTACCGGCATCAACACCACAATATCCATTCCTGGTTCTAAATCTCTAACCAATAGATATTTGATTTTATCTGCCTTGGCAAATTCCGAATCTATTATTCATGCTCCCCTTTATTCCCGGGACTCACAATTAATGATTGCTGGATTGAAATCTTTGGGGATTGAAATCAATCAAATTCAAAGTTCAGATCCATCTGTACCAGACTTATTAATTAAACCTGGTCAAATGTTTGGCCCAGCTGGAATTGATGTGGGAAATGCGGGAACGGTAATGCGGTTTTTACCACCAGTAAGTGCTTTTGCTAAAGGCTTAATAAATTTCGATGGCGACCCCAGATCTCATGAAAGACCGGTAGGGCCAGTAATTAAAGCTATGGAAGATTTAGGAATACTTGTTAATCACAATAACCAATATAGATTGCCAATTACTATTAACGCATCTGGAAAAGTTCTGGGTGGTAAAGTAGAAATAGATGCTACCAATTCCTCCCAATTTGTATCTGCTTTAATGTTGATTGGAGCGAGATGCGAAAATGGTTTGGAAATAATAAATATCGCAACTACTACCCCTTCATTGCCTCATATTGACATGACAATTAATTGTTTAGCAGATTATGGGATTAAAGTTGAATCTGGTGAAGGAAGTTGGAAAATATCACAACAAGAATTTAAAGGTATTGAAAAAACAATTGAACCTGATTTATCCAATGCAGCACCATTTCTAGCTGCTGCGATCATTACCAATGGAATAATAACAATTAGACATTGGCCAAAAAATACATCTCAGGCAGGGGATAAATTGCGAGAAATTTTTTCCCAAATGGGAGCTGAAATTGAGTTAACCGATAGTGGTCTAACTGTAACTGGGACTGGAAAGATAAAGGGTATAGAAATAGATTTACATGAAGTTGGAGAGTTGACTCCTTCAATTGCCGCTTTAGCCAGTTTAGCTTCTACCCCCTCACACTTGAAAAATATTGGTCATTTGAGATTACATGAAACAGACCGCTTATCAGCGTTAGCAACTGAAATTAACGCTTTAGGTGGTGAAGTCATAGAAGAGAAAGATAATTTAATAATTAATCCTAAACCATTGCGAAGTGGAATTTTCCACACATACGACGATCATCGAATGGCTACCGCAGGAGCGATGTTGGGATTAACTATCAAAGATATACAAGTAGAAAATATTGAAACTACTAAAAAAACTTTGCCAGATTTTGTTGGGCTTTGGCAATCTATCTTGAATTAATTGATCTGTATGGCTAAAAGAGAGTTTGATGAATCTGATGTAAAAATCAGACCACAGCGAAGAAAACCAGCTCGTACAAAAGATCGACCAGATTATTCATCTGCGCAAACCGGTCTAGTGATTGAGACTGACCGGGGTCGTTGCCAAGTATTAATAGAAAATCAAATAGTAGTTAATTCCATGAAAGCCAGAGAATTAGGTAAAGGTTCAGTTGTTGTAGGTGATTTAGTAAAAGTTGTAGGTGATCTAACTGGTGCGCCTGGGACTCTTGCACGGATAGTAAATGTTCAAGAACGAACAAATTCTTTATCGCGCACTATAGATGATGTGGCAAATAGTGAAAAAGTAATAGTAGCTAATGTTGATCAAATGGGAATTGTAGTTGCGGCTGCCAACCCTGAGCCCAAGTTAGGTTTAGTAGATAGAGCTTTAGTAGTTGCTTTTGATCAAGGAATAGAACCAATAATTATTTTTACTAAATGTGATTTAGCCAATCCCGATCAATTCTTAAAAAATTATGAAGAGTTAGGGGTTAACTTTTTTAAAATTAATAAAGAAAGTGATTTACAGCCCTTGCTGGAAAAATTAAAATCCAAGAAAACAGTTTTATTTGGACATTCTGGAGTTGGTAAATCAACTTTAGTAAACAAATTAGCTGGTATTAATATCAGAAGCACTGGTTCGGTAAATGAAGTTACAGGTAGGGGAAGACATACCTCTTCAAACGCACTTGCAATTAATTTAGATTACCAAGGTATATCAGATCAAACCTGGATAATTGATACTCCTGGAGTGAGGTCTTTCGGAATATCACATTTAAATCCCACCCGGGTCTATCAAGCATTTCCTGAGTTTGCAAAATTAATTGCCCGCTGCCCTAAAAATTGTTCTCACAATGAGGTAAGTTGTGAGTTAAATTTAGTGGTTGAAAATAATAACTTCCATCAATTTTCCAGGTTAAATTCTCTGCGTAGATTGCTAAATAATTAAGTGGTTAACTTTAAAGTAGTATCCTTGCCCGGTGAATCGGGATTTAAAGCAGGACTTGGAATTAGCTCTTAAGTTATCAAAGGTAAGTGAAGAAATTGCACTCACCAGATATCTAGCTCAGGATTTAGTGATTGAAACTAAACCAGATGCATCCCCTGTTACCGATGCAGATCAATCGATAGAGAAAAAAATTAGAGAAATCCTGGGCCAAGAAAGACCTAAGGATTTAATAATTGGTGAGGAATTCGGGCAAGCAGATTTTGACGGTAAAAATTATGCTTGGGTAATTGATCCTATTGACGGCACAAAAAATTTCTTGCGAGGTATTCCAACTTGGGCGGTACTAATAGCTTTATTAAATCCAGCGAAAGAAATTGTGGTGGGAGTGGTAGCTGCTCCTGCACTATTTAGAAAATGGTATGCGGTTAAAGATGAAGGAGCGTTTGTCTCAATTAATAATGGCACAGCAAAACAATTGAAAGTCTCCCGAGTTAATAAATTAAGTGATGCTTCATTGTCTTATTCTGATTTATTTGGTTGGGAAGGCAGAAGAGAGAAATTTTTGGAATTGCAGGATAAATTTTGGAGGGTAAGAGGATTAGGTGATTTTTGGTCCCATATCCTGGTAGCAGAAGGAGCAGTTGAAATTGCAGCTGAGCCCTCACTTAAGATTTGGGATATGGCAGCTTGCGCAATCATAGTTACTGAAGCCGGTGGAAAGTTTACAGATTTAAAAGGAGTTCCTGGGCCGTTTGGAAGAAGTGCAGTTTCTTCTAATGGTTTGATACATAATGAATTTTTAGATTTGGTGAATGGAAAATAGATGTTTAATTTCTTTCGTCGAAAAAAGAAAAATAATGAATCTGTTGAGATTAAAAAAGAGAAATTATTTAAGGAACAATTTGATTTAGTTGAATTTTTAATTAGTCCCAATCCGAATTTAGAATTTGAATTAAGTGAAGGGTTGGTGGAAAATGTGGTTAATACTTTACTTTCTCCACTCCCCAATTATTTGGAGAAAATAGCTGAAAACCCCAGTGATCAGCAAAAAGCAATGTTGGAGCTTTCTCATCAAATAAAATATAAAGGTAGTAATCTTTTAGGAAGTTCAGAGTGGAGTTATTCTGGGGGTAATGGAATTGGCGCTAGAATCTTAATTCAAGGCAAAAATAGAATTGCGCTACTAGGAAGTGCGCATGCACTTGCTAGAGCAACAGTTCCCTATTCATTAGAGATAGATCAAATAGTACAAAAAGCAAGTAAAGATGGAAATCAGGTATTTATTTGTGCAATAGATGCGATTGCAGTGGCGGTAACTGCTTTAGAACATAAATTAGTTGAAGTTACAGAGTAATCCAGCCATTTGGAACAATTTCCTCTGCTTTTTCTGGTCCCCAACTTCCTTTAAAATAAGGATAAATATGAGGATCATTATTAATAATATTTTGAACTATTCGCCAGGTTTCAAGAACTGAGTCTATTCGGGTAAATCTTAAATGGTCTCCAATTAAAGCTGCTTTCAATAATCTTTCATATGCTTCTTGTCTTTCCCCTAAAGCCGCTGAAAACTCTACATCTAACCGCACCGGTAAAGTTGAAAGCTCATCTCCGGGAGCTTTAGCCATTAATTCAATATCTACTCCATCATTTTTACCTAATCTAAATCGCAATAAGTTAGGAGCATCAATTTGAGTTCTAGCAAAAAGTAATCGGGGTGGTTGCTTAAATTCTACAACCACCTCAAGCAGTGTTTCTTGTAAATATTTTCCAGTGCGCAAATAAAAAGGTACCTCTGACCAGCGCCAGTTGTTTACTTTCAACATAGTTGCGGCAAAGGTTTCCATTCTAGAATCTGGTGTAACTCCTGGTTCATCTAAATAGCCGACATATTGGCCACGCACCGTATCTTCTGCCTTAATAGTTGAGATAGCACGAAAGACTTTAATTTTTTCATCTTCCATATATTCAGATCTCAAATCACTTGGTGGTTCCATCGCAATTAAAGCTACTACTTGCAATAAGTGATTTTGGAGAACATCTCTAATTGCTCCTACTCCATCATAAAATGCACCCCGACCTTCAATACCAAAATTTTCTGCCATAGTAATTTGCACAGAATTTATGTATCTATGATTCCAAAGTGGTTCCCAAATTGAGTTGGCAAATCTAAAAATTAGAATATCTTCAACTGATTCTTTACCTAAATAATGATCAATTCTATAGACCCGTTCCTCTGGCAATACTTGATCTAATGCGGCTTGTAATTTTTGAGCGGAATTTAGATCTCTTCCAAAGGGCTTTTCTAGGACTAACCTACACTTTTCGGTTAGATGAACACTTGCTAATCCTTGAGTTACTTTTTCAAATAAAATTGGAGGAATAGCCAAATAAATAACCGGCTTATTTTTACCAGTTATTTCCGCAGCTAAATCTTGATAAACTTTTGGGTCTTCATAATTACCTACCACTAGGGAAAGTTTCTTATCTAATTTCGCCAATATTTCTTCATCAACTTCAGAAATAGCGGTGCGAATTCCCTCAAAGGCATTTTTTACAAACTGTTCGTGGTTCCATTTTGTGGAGGCAACCCCAACTACATTTACATTGAGTTTTCCTGATTTTTCCATTGAATAAAGGGCTGGAAATAACTTTTTCTTAGCTAAATCACCGGTTGCTCCAAAAAGAACTAATACATCTGCATCGCCGAAATCTATAGTTTTTAGATTCATCTAACTATTTGCTCGCTGTTATTTTTTTTCAACATGTCCGCCAAATTTTTTGCGCATTGCAGATAAAACTTTATTTGCATATTTGTCTCGCCCTCGAGAACTAAATCTTGACATTAAAGATGCGCTTAGTACATGTGCCGGTACTGCAGCATCAATTGCTGTGCTAACTGTCCAACGTCCTTCACCACTATCTGAAACTGAACCTTCATAACCTGATAATTTTGGATCTTCTTCAAAGGCTTGAGCAGTTAAATCTAGTAACCAAGAAGCCACTACTGAACCTCTGCGCCATACTTCAGTAATTTGGGAAAGATCTAAATCATATTTAGTTTCATTTATGCCTCCTACAGCGGTTGGATGATTAATTCCTTCCTGCGCTGCTTGAAGTAGATTTAAACCTTCTGCATAAGCAGCCATGGCACCATATTCAATTCCGTTATGAATCATTTTTACGAAATGCCCCGCACCAACCGGACCACAATGCAAATAACCTTTTTCTGCTGGAGTTACTACTCCGTTTTTTCCAGGAGTTCTCTCTGCTACTGCAACACCTGGTGCAAGCGCCTCAAAAATTGGAGTTAATCTCTCAACTACAGATTTTTCTCCTCCAATCATTAAGGAAAAACCACGTTCAAATCCCCAGACACCTCCCGAGGTCCCCACATCTACAAACTCAATTTGTTTCTCTTTTAATTTTTGAGCATTTACTAAATCATCTCTATAAAAAGAATTTCCGCCATCAATTACTACACTTCCGGGAGTTAAATATTTGGCGACCTCAGCAATGGTTTCACTAGTAACAGCTGCAGGCACCATCACCCAAACAATTTGTGGGTTTTGTGGATCATTTTGCTTTGCTAAATCAGATAAAGAATTTAAGCCGGTAAATCCTTCAGTAGCTAAATTTGAAACTACCTTTGAATCTAAATCAAAAACACTAATTTTTATCAAATCTTTTTCTACTTGAGATTGAATTCGCCTTACAATTCCTGCGCCCATTCGACCTAGGCCGACCATGGTCAATTGCAAACTCATTATTTCTCCCTAAATATCTTGGTCACTCAATACCACTAAATCCAACTCTGGATTAAATTTTTCTAAATATCTGACCGGACATTTCTCATCTCTTATTTTACTATCTTTTAAAGCGATTAATGACCCTGCTTTTTCCGTTCCAAAAGCAAAAATCACCACTTGTTTGCTTCTACTTAAGGTTGTTAATGTGAAAGTCACCCGATTGGGTGGTGGTTTTGGTGAGTTCGTAATGGGTAGTGCAATTAATGTTGAATTAAGAACCATCACCTGATCTGGGAAGCAGGAAGCTAGGTGTCCATCATTTCCAAAACCTAGGAAACACATATCAAAATATTGCTCCCCTAAAACTTTTTGATATTGTTCACTTAAATCATTGGCACTTTCATTAATATTGCCTTTAGAAGGCGGCAAGGTTCGGTGTGCAATTAAATTTTTGCCTAACCAATCAAAAGCTTTAATAGCAACTGTATCATTGCGATCTGTATCATCAACTTCTACAAATCTTTCATCACTCCACCAAAGATGTAAATTAGATTTATTATTTCCACTAACTATTCTTGATTTAATTTGATTCCCAAGTGCGATTGAAAAATCAGTACCAGTTTGACCACCAGTTAAGAGCAAGTGGAAATCCCCTCCGGAGGTTAATTGATTAGCAATTGTTGTAGCTGTGGAATCAAGATAATTATTTATTACTTGATTTTTATGTTGATTAAATTCAAATCTCAAACTCATAATTAATCTTCCGGCGTCGCACTCTGCAATCCGGTTTGAATCAATTTCATTACATTTGGATCTGCCAATGTTGTGGAATCACCGACAGTTCTATTTTCTGCTACATCACGAAGTAATCTTCGCATTATTTTTCCACTTCGAGTTTTTGGCAATTCATTTACTACCAATATCTGTCTGGGTCTTGCAATAGCTCCGATTTGATGCGCAACATGTCCTTTTAGCATCTTTAATAATTCTTCATCTTTGGGATGCTCCATACCACCACGAAGAATCACAAATGCCACAATTCCTTGTCCAGTCATTGCATCATTCGCACCTACTACTGCTGCTTCTGCCACATGTGGATGAGAGACTAAAGCTGACTCAACCTCAGTGGTAGAAATTCTGTGACCTGATACATTCATTACATCATCTACTCGGCCAAGTAACCAGATAGCACCATCTTCATCTAACTTTGCACCATCACCTGCAAAATAAAAACCTTCAAACCTAGACCAGTAAGTTTCCCTATATCTTTCTGGTTCTCCCCAAACACCACGCAACATAGATGGCCAAGGTTTAGTTAAAACTAAATAGCCACCTTGTCCATTAGAAACTTCTTTTCCATTATCATCAACAACTTTGGCAGAAATTCCTGGCAAAGCTTTCATAGCAGAGCCTGGTTTAGTTGCGGTAACTCCCGGCAAAGGTGAAATCATTAACGCACCAGTTTCAGTTTGCCACCAGGTATCAACAATTGGAGATCTATTTCCACCAATTACCTCTCGATACCACATCCACGCTTCGGGATTAATTGGTTCCCCAACAGAGCCTAAAACTCGAAGCGAGGTTAAGTTAGCTGAATTTGGAAATTCATCTCCCCACTTCATCCAAGTTCTAATCAAAGTTGGTGCGGTATATAAAATACTTACTTTATATTTCTCAATTAATTGAAATAGGCGGTGTTTAGATGGGGTATCCGGAGTTCCTTCATACATTACCTGAGTCGCGCCATTAATCATTGGTCCATAAACTACAAAGGAATGACCAGTTACCCAGCCAATATCAGCGGTGCACCAATAAACATCTTTCTCCGGCTTTAAATCAAATACATTTTTATGTGTCCAAGAGGTTTGAGTTAAATAACCACCGGTGGTGTGAAATATACCTTTGGGTTTTGCAGTAGTTCCGGAGGTATACAAAATAAACAAGACTTGTTCACTATCAAAACTTTGTGCTTCATGTTGATCACTTTGGCGATCAACAATTTCATGCCACCAAACATCACGATTGGAATCAAAATTTACCTCTTGCCCAGTTCTTTTTACTACTAAAACTTTTTGAACGTTATGCTCTCCTTGTAGCGCTTCATCTACCGCAGGTTTTAATGCAAATGGTGCGCCTTTTCGAAAACCACCATCAGCTGTAATAACTAATTTGGCATCAGCATCTTGAATTCTGGCAATTAGAGATTCCGCAGAAAATCCACCAAATACTACTGAGTGAGCTGCGCCAATTCGTACACATGCAAGCATTGCTACCGCTGCTTCTGGAATCATCGGCATATAAATTGCAACGCGATCGCCTGTTTTAATTCCTAACTCAGTTAATGCATTGGCACATTTTTTTACATCATGCAGCATCTGTGCATAGGTAATAGTTCTGGTATCACCGGGTTCACCTTCAAAATAAAATGCTACTCGATCTCCCCTACCTTCTAACACATGGCGATCTAGACAGTTATAGGAAGCATTTAATTTGCCACCTACAAACCATTTAGCAAAAGGTAAATTCCACTCTAATACTTTGTCCCACTTTTTTTCCCAAACTAAATTTTCAGCTGCTGTGGCCCAAAATTTTTCTGGGGCAGAATCAGCTAACTCATAAATATCAGCCTTTACATTTGCTTGGTTAGCAAACTCTGCTGAGGGTGGAAAAGTACGATTTTCATAAGAGAGATTTTCTAATGAGTTAGACATGAGGAGAGAGTAATTTTTTTTAACAATAAATTCAATAGAAGTAATATTGATTGCAAATAATTAACATTTAAGTCTAGTAGCGGGGGCAGGATTTGAACCTACGACCTCTGGGTTATGAGCCCAGCGAGCTACCGAGCTGCTCCACCCCGCGTCGGTTTAACGCGCGATACTAGCGCAAAATCTTGTTAATAGTGAAATCTAGTGAAATCAATCAATAACTACTTATTTCCTTGCGCTTTTATTGCTTCCGCAATTGCATTTTTTAATCTATTTTGTGCTTGTCCATAAGCAGTGAAATCACCATTTTGTAAAGCTTTTTGTCCATCACTAATAGCTTGTTGTGCTGCAGATAACGCTGCCTTTAAAGTTAAATTACTTGGCAATACATTACTTGAATTACTTGCATTGCTTGAATTGTTTGATTTGCCAGAAGTAGTTCCCTTTGAGTTAGTTGAATTAACTCCAGAGCTTCCACCAAAGATTTGATCAAGTGCACCTTGTAAGGTGTTATCAAAACCAATTGAGTTTCCAAATGAAACCATAACTTTTTGAAGCAGAGGATAAGAAGAAGCATTGTTGGTAGCTTTTACATAAACCGGTTGTACATACAACAACCCACCGCCAACTGGCAAGGTAATTAGATTTCCTAATTCCACATCAGAACCACCTTGTCTTAACAATGACAAAGTTTGTGCAATGTTGGGAGAGGATTCAAAATTAGATGCTACTTGTGACGGTCCTGGAATATTTGTGGATCTTGGTAATTGCAAAACAGTAATTTTTCCATAATCTTTTCCAGCATCACTATTTGCAACTGCAAAAGCAGTTAAGTTTTGTCTGTTGCCGCGCGGTACAAAAGAAGAGACCAGTGAAAAGTTAGAGTTATTGCTACCTGGGATTTTTAAGGTCATGTAATAAGGTGGTTGTAAAAATTGATTGCCACCGTAAGTTGCGGGGTCAGTTGGGACTCTCCAGAAATCCTGTCCACCATAGAAAGCGTTACTAGATGAGACGTGATATGTACTTAATAAACTTCTTTGAACACTAAAAATATCTTCCGGATATCTAATGTGATCTAACAGAGCTGGAGAAATAGCAGAGCGTGGTTTTACTAGATTTGGAAATGCAGAGCTCCATACCTTTAGAACTGGATCTTGCTTATCCCATTGATACAAAGTTACTGTGCCGTCATAAGCATCAACTGTGGCTTTTACTGAGTTTCTAATGTAATTAGCGGTTTCATTTGGCAATGGCACTACGGTGCCAGAGTTTTGGGTTAAAGAGTTATTGGTGGTGTCCTGCAGATTTACACGTTGTGAATATGGATATTTGTCTGAGGTAGTGTAACCATCTAAAATCCAGAGAATCCGGCCATTGATTAAAGCTGGATATGGATCTCCATCTAATGTTAACCAAGGAGCAACTTTAGAAACTCGATCTCTAGGATTTCTGATATAAAGTATTTTAGAATCTTTATTGACTAGATTTGAAAGTAATATTTGAATTTCTTTTTGATGGGTAGCAAAAACTAGTTTGTTAAAGAAACCACCAATCGCAACTCCACCTTTACCTTTATAAGTATAGTTTTGTTGACCACTTGGGGCGGCATCATCTGGATAATCTAATTCTGCAGGTGTGGTTTTAGCAGTACCGCCAACAATTGAATAATCTGGAACATTTTGGCCAAAATAAACTCTCGGCTCAAATTTTCCTAATCCAGAAGTGGGTGGAATATTACCCACAGTAAAGTTTGGTTTACCATCACTATCAATTTGATTTGATTGAGCTGCTACAAAGCCAAAACCATGGGTATAGACCAAGTGATTGTTAATCCAGTTTTGGACTGGTGAGCCTTGAATATTTAATTCACGAACTGCAACTACTTCATCAACTTTCTTTCCGTTCACTGTATATCGATCAAAAGAGAGGGAATCTGGAAAAGTGTAGTAGGGCTTAATTTGTTGTAACTGCCGATAAGCAGAAGAAACCGCAAATGGATCTAGCAATCTCAAATTGGCAACAGTATCTGCATCTTGAGCTAATTGACCTGACGAGGTGTTAGAGGTTGCGGAATATTCAACTGTTTTAACATTATTCAAATTATAAGCAGCCCTAGTTGCTGAAATATTTCGAAGAATATATGGAGCTTCTTTAATTGATTCACTTGGCTTAACAGAAAATTGTTGAATAGCAGCTGGATAAATACCTGCAATCAATATTGAGGAGATTGCCATTAACGCTACGCCAATTACTGGGAGCGCCCAAGATTTTCTAATTATGTTAAAGAAAAACAAACCAGCACAAATCAAAGCAATTCCAGCCAAAATATTTTTTGCTGGCACTAAAGCATTTACATCGGTATAGGAAAGTCCAGTAAATAAATGGCCACTTTTATCGGCAAGTTGATATCGGTCAAACCAATAAGCAATTGCTTTCATCAAACTGAGTGCGCCAAAAAGTACTGATAATTGGACGCGAGCACTAATAGTTGCTTTTTCCGTTGAACCTCTAAACCTCAATCCACCATAAAGGTAATGAGTAATAAATACACCAATTAAGGTAAAGATTAATAATGAGATTGCCCAGGATATCAATGCACTATAAAAAGGTAACTTGAAAACAAAAAAGGAGATGTCTTTATGAAATTGTGGATCTTTTTGTCCGAAAGGCTGAGAGTGAATAAAAGGCAGCCATTGGGCCCAAAATCTTGCACCAGACATTCCAGAAAAATAAAGAATTAAAAATGATGCCGCCACAAACAAATATTTTTTGATTAAATCAAACTGAGTTCTATATCTTTCTAAAGGATCTGCTTCTACATTAGTCGGCACATAGATCGGTCGATATCTATGAGCAAGAAAAATATTTCCCATGAAAAATGCGGTAGTAATTAGACCAAAGAGTAAAAATAAAATAGCTCTAGTTTCTAAGACTTTGCTCCATACTGAAAAATAACTAACTGATTTAAACCAAAGTGCATCTACATAAATACCGCTTAAGGAAATGAAAATAATTACCAGAACTATAAAGGCCAGTACCAACTTTGGGCCTAATCCAAAACGACGGCCGACATTTTCAGGCTGTGGTGACCTAGGTTGGCGCGGGCGACCGGGGAATTGGAATGAACTCATAGCGCTACCTTAATCCCGTCTAAAAGTATTTTGAAATTGGTTGAATTTCTTTACTGAACGATTGGTCTCAGCTTCATATTTGCCCTTATATTTGGTAATCCATAGCACATATACAATTCCAAGCAACAAAACCCCTGCTGGCAATACCCACCAAATCAAGGCGGCAAAAGCAGGGGAAACCAAAACGAGCACCTGGTTATCCTAGCGATATTTCAACTTATATACCTGCCAAATGCTTCTAGTGAAATTGGTGGGGAAAATTAGCAGGAAATTCCGGGAAGTTTTTTGGCAATAAAGTGGTTTACTTACATTATGAGCAACAATCCTCCGCCCTTTGGCTTTGGGCCTTTTGATTCTGGTAGTAATAACTTTGGCAATAACAGTGGTAACTCTCCATTCAATATGCCATTTAATCCAGCATCATTTGGGAAAAATCCAAATGGAAATTTAATCAATGCGGAGCAGGTTAGGTTTGTAGCAAAACAAATATTGTCGTCACAAAAAAATGATTTTGTGGGGAATCGAGACATTGAAGATTTTTCTTCTGCCCTTGCAATTGCAGATACCTGGTTGGATGGTGTGACTTTATTTCCCACTACCACCGTACCCACAGGTTGTGTGTGGTCTGCACGTGATTGGTTAGAGTCTTGTGTTAAGTCATGGCAGGAATTATTTGAACCCCTTGCCCAGGGTCTAGCAAATGCATTGGTAGAAAATGTTTCTCAACTTACCAATCCAGATAGCGTTGAAATGCAGGGTCTAGAAGCAATGGGAATTAATCCTGAGTTTTTGAATGCTCCCCAATTCATCGAACAAATCAAAGAGATGATGAAAATGTTTATGGGAGCAATTATTGGCAACCAGTTAGGTCAATCTATAGGCCAATTATCCTTATCAATTACTGGTTCCCTGGATGTAGGAATTCCAATGTCCACCGCCCACTTAATACCGGCAAACGTAAAAGTTTGGGGCGAAGGGCTGGGATTAAGAGAAGATGAAATTAGGATCTTCCTATCTTTGCGCGAATCAGCTGCGGCCAGATTATTTGCTCATTCTCCTTGGTTGTATCAATACATAAAGGAACTAATTATTGAATATGGTCGCGGAATTCAAATTGATATTGAAAAAATTAGAGAACAAGCAGAATCAGCTTTGCTTTCCGGCGAGATTGATCCTAGCCGTCCAGATAATTTAAATATTGCAATTAACGCTGGATTATTTACACCTGAAAAAACTCCCCGCCAGGAAAAGGCATTAGAAAAAATAGAGTTAATTTTTGCATTAATTGATGGCTGGATTGATCATGTAACCGCGCAAGCTGCAGGGGAAAGATTGCCTTCTTTCAATTTATTAAATGAAACTCACCGAAGAGCTCGTGCAATTTCTTCACCAGTTCAAAAACTATTTCAAAGTTTGCTGGGATTGGAAGTTTCACCTAAATTAACTAGAGAGGCTACAAGCTTTTGGAATTCAGTTTATGAATTGAAAGGCAAAGAAGTGCGGGATGGCAGGTGGGAAGAACCAGCGTTATTGCCCACAGTTGCTGATTTGTCAGATGCTCAAAAATTCTTGAATAGTTTTGAAGTTCCAGATGATCTTTCTGGTTTAATTTAATTTTCAACTAAATACTAAAGTATTTTTCTAAGTAAATTATCAACCAAATAAAAGCGAACTCCCCGGGCGCACGATTTAATATTTGCCTTCCCCTTGCAAATGTTAAACGGTTATCCGAGGAGCTCGTAGGTGAAAACTACGACAATAATTGTTGATAAGCAAATTACTTGAGGGTGTTTTGTGGGTAGATGGTTTTATACTTTGATTATAAATTTAATACTCTACTTAAACTTTACAAACTCCTTTGATATAAGCTGTGGAAAAGTTGGGGAGAGAATCCAGTAATTTTGGGGAAATTGGGAGGTTAATTGTGGATAAATTTGTTCAAAGTTCACTTTTTGAAGTTAATCTCCAAGATATGACTAAAAATTCTTCAACAAATCACGATAGAACTTCCAAAATAACTCATTTATCTCCAAATTTGGCCACTTCCAACCTACCACCATTTAAAGTAATTAAAGACAGCAAAAGAAAGAAAAATATCCTGGCTATAAGAAATCAAGGGTTAATTGAAATCCATGTTCCAACCCGACTAACTCGAGCAGAGATAGAGAAAATTGTCCCGGAGATGATAGGTAAAGTCCTGGACCAGGAGATTAGAGAGGCAAAAGGAGATGATTATTTAGCTCGGGAAGCAAAAAAGATAATTAAAACTCTTTTGCCAGAAATAAATGCTGTTTTGGAATTGCTTGATGCCAATGGGATGCCAACACCTTTGCAAATTTCCTGGAGAACAATGAACGAAAGATGGGGTTCTTGTACTTGGAAGGAAAATAGAATTCGTATTTCTCACCGTTTGACCCTTGCCCCTGATTATGTGGTCAGTTCCGTAATTTTTCATGAATTGGCGCATTTATTGGTTCATGACCACGGCCCGGAATTCCAAAAATTACTAGCTAGAGATCCAAATTTAGTTGCTGCAGAAAGTTTTCTAGATGGATATGAATACGGCATCACCCATGGAAATTTCTTTCGCCCGGAGATGGAAAAAAGTTCCTCCAACAATCTCCCCCTAAATCCAGGAAGTTTGATAAATGACTTCAATTGTGAAATCCCAAATGCTGGATAATTTTGGTTTTTTTGCATAAAAAACGGAAATTTGGCATATTTTTCATCTTTTCCTGTGTGTATTGCCCCCCTTTTTTCCAAAGATAGGGGTATGGTGAAGCCATAAGAAAACTTGGGAAAGCCTCAAGTTGGAAAAATAAATGGTAAAACTTGATAATGTTTTTAAATAAATTAATATGTTAGAGCTATTAATGAATTTAATAAAAAGTGAATCAGGTAGTGCCCAGAAAGTGATAAGGAGAGCGTTATGGCTGAGAGTTACAAAGGTGAGGCCTATTGCGTAAAGTGCAAAGAAAAGCGCACTTTTGAAGGTCAAGTAAAGGTTTCCGAATCTGGCCGTCGTATGGCTCAAGGTATCTGCCCAGTATGCGGAACCAAGGTAAACCGAATTTTAGGTAAAGCCTGAAACTTAAAAAACAAGTTTTTAACCCCAACCATATAAGTGGTTGGGGTTATTTTTTTAAATGTGTATTAAGAAAAACAATATAAATTCAATTACAGCAAAATAAGTTTATGACTAAAAATGGAAATACCCTTGACTCCAATTCTAAAACACCTTGGCTCAAACCTGGCGTAGGTATCGCTGTCACTCAAGACCAACGCACTTATATTGGCTTTCCCCATCGTGGTGTCAGCCAAAAGATGCCCCGCAACTCAAATCTAGTCCAGCTCATTACATTTTTAAGAAAATTAGATGGCAATTGCCAACAAGTTCCAAAGCAATATGAAGAATTAGTGTCCCTATTAACTGAACATAGTTTTATTTCTTGGCTTCCAGAAGACCTACCCAAAGTAACTGCTAGAACATTAATTCAAGAAACTCTTTACCAAGAAGTAGCGGCTCCAGAAATCCGATTATTTGCTTGGGGCAATACTTTACATAGCCCTCAAGAAATTCAAAATAGACCTTTACAAAAAGTTGCAATTTATGGCGATAATCGATTAGCACTTTCTTTAATGTGGACCCTGCAAAACTCAGGTTTTTCAAATAGTTTTTTTTATCGCATTGATAAGAAAACTAGGAAAATATCTACAAAGCATTTAAATGCTATTGGTGTGGAATTAGTTGATGTAGGAAAAGATTTCAATTCTCATTGTCAGAATTTATCTATGAAAAATAGATTCCTGCCAAACAAAGAAGTTAGTAAATCTAAAAAAGAATTTGACCTGATTATTTGCACAATTAAGCCAAATTTGACTGATATACAAAAATGGAGCAGTGGAGAAATCCCTTATCTATTGATTTCTGATTTGTCGGAAAGCTTTATTGAAATTGGACCTTGTGTAATTGCAGATAAAAATGCATGTCCTAGATGTATTGAACTTTGGCGTCAAGAATTTTCTATTCAGTTATCTGATATTTTTGAACCTCTGGCAGCAAATACTTCTCCAGAAATTCCAAGTAGCGCTATCGCCTACCTGTCCGGATTTCTAATTTTGCAGCTACCCCAATTATTAGCAGAGATTTCTGGAGAGATAGTTGCCTCCTCACCACTTTCTAGGTCAATGGTGAGGATCAATTTATTAGACCCCACCATGACCCATGAAATTTTTTGGCCGCCACATCCTAAATGTGGTTGCTTTGGGATTAACTAGCTAGAAAATTCCTAACTTGCTAGTTCCAGATTTACCTTCGGTGGTCTGCCTACTGCTCTTTTAGCAGTTATGACTTTTCCATCCTCAAATAATTCCCCACCCCAAACACCACATGGTTCTTTTCTGGATAAAGCTCCTGCTAGACAACTCGCCTTCATCGGACATTCACCGCACAATGCCTTGGCATACTTAATATCTGCTTGATTCTCCGAGAAATAAACCTCAGGATCGATTGTATGGCAAGGCAAAGTTTGATTTGAAAACTCTGCCATCCCGATCATCCCATTTTCTGCCCAGCCCGGAAGCAACAATTCACCAAGTAGTACTCCCATAATTTTTCCTTTCGCTCTTGAATTTAGCTTTGTTTTTTTGTTTATCTCTCTGATATTTAGTTTTGGGTTTGTTAATTAAATTTGGGAAATAAAAAAGACCGCCGATCTTATTGATCTGCGGTCCTAGTGGATTTTCCCTATGGTCTAAGCCATCTCCCCTAGTCTCCCGCCTGATCTATGAGCCTTAAAGTTTGCCCAATAATTGCGGTTAAATTTATGGGTGGCTGATAGTGGAGCGGAATTAATTGTTGTGGCAGCAGAAACTAAACCGCAGGAAGAATTTCCTCCAGTTATTAAATTACTGCTTTGCAACATGTTCTTAGGATAACTAATGCCAACTGACTCATGCAAGTTAATTAAATTTCAAGGGGCACTAGCTAGGAAACATTAAGCAAAGGGCTAATTTCCCCCCAAAAACTGACAAATACCCCTTTTTTGGCTCGAGTTAGCCCTACATAAAGCAGCCTGCGCTCCTCTTCCACAAAGGATTTAGTTAGTGGAAATTGATTCAAACTCCAGGGCCGGTTATATGGAAGATAGCGATCATTTGCTCCCATTATAAATACATAATCCCATTCCAGACCTTTAGCGCTATGTAAAGTAGCTAAATGAACCCCGGGATAAATCGGCGGATTATTATTTCCATTTGCATCCTCGAGTTCCCGCAAAAATAAGCGAAGTGATCTCTCCCCTTTTTCATGAAGTTGATCTGCTAGAAAATAAAAACTAGGTATGAAATCGGAATTTTCATAGGGACGCAATATTCCTTTTAATTCCTCTTTCCAATTATCACTAGGTTCACTTAACACACTTGCATGCCTAATATCTCGCATCGCCTCTTTTACATCCACACGATCAAAAAACTTAACATCACTTTTTCCAACAGAAGTCACTCCATCATTTTCAATTCCAGCTCTATCCAAAGCATTTTCTAAATTCTCTAACTGTGCATTGGTTCTGGCTAATACCGCTATATCATTTACATGAACTCCGGAAGTTTGTAACTCATTTATCTTATTGATTATTAACTCTAACTCTGCTTCTGGATTGGCCGCAGAAAGTATCTCTGGCTTTATGCCAGAATTATTTACGGAAATTACCTCCGAGCCATAGGAATTAGAACTTGCAGTAATCACTTTCTTAGCCATATCAATAATTTCCGGGGTGCTCCGATAGCCCTTGGATAGATTAATAATTTGCGCATTAGGATAGTGATTGGAAAAATCCTGCAAAAAGTAACTAGTAGCTCCGGAAAATGAATAAATGGTCTGTGCTGGATCTCCCACCACACATATCTCTTCCCGGTTACCAATCCAAAGATTTAGAAGTTTTTGAGAAAGTGGTGAAATATCCTGATATTCATCAACTGTAAAAAATCTATACTGGTCTCTAACTTGTTCCCGCACACTTCGCTCTTCTTCTAACATGCCAGCAAGCACTACTAAAATATCTTCAAAATCCAAATGCCCAGTTTTAACTTTTGATTTTTCATACAAATCATATAGATTCGCAAATTCTGCTATTTGCTTTTCATCATTACCAAGCCTTTGTGTTTTTAGTGCATATTGTTGATATTCCGCACCAGTTAGTTCCTGTAATTTTGCCCATTCTATTTCCGAAGCTAAATCCCTAATAAAATTTCGGGAAGAGTTAACTTCTAAATTGTTCTTTGAAAACAATTGATTTAGGTAGGTATATTTATTGGAAATTATTTGCGGAAAGGCGGTACCAACTGTTTGCGGCCAAAAAAACATCAATTGCCGAAGAGCAGCACTATGAAAAGTTCGAGCATTGATATTGGGATAACCCAGTTGTGATAAACGTGCTCTAATTTCATTTGCTGCTTTAGTGGTAAATGTTAAAGCTAAGACTCTTTTTGGATCTATTACTCCAGTTTGAAATCCATAGGCAAGTCGATAGGTAATAGTGCGGGTTTTTCCACTCCCAGCACCAGCGATAATTGCTACTGGGCCGCGAATTGCTTTTACCGCTTTTGCTTGATCCTCATCTAAATTTTGGAAAATCTCTTCAGAGCTGATTGCCATACCAACTCTCAATCATTTTACGAGAAACACTAATGCGTGGCGGCAAAGTAAGTGAGCCATTATCCAGTGCTGTTTTTAATTCTTTTCTGCTATACCAACGCAAAGATTCAATCTCAATACCATCTGCTTTTGCTTGTACTGGATTTAAAACTCTTGCGGAAAATGCAATCATCGCACTTTGCGGAAATGGCCAAGGTTGTGAACCCATGTATTGAATATCGACTATATCTACCCCAGCTTCTTCTTTGATTTCCCGGGTGACTGCATCTTCAAAACTTTCACCTGCTTCAACAAAACCAGCAAAATTTGAATATCTATTTTCTATCCAAGTGCTTTGTCTTCCTAGCAAAATTCTTTCATCTTGATCATAAAGTAAAGTAATAATTGCTGGATCGGTGCGGGGAAATAATTCACGTGATTCACCTTCACAAATCCTTACTGAACCACCTTTAGCAATTTTAGTTTGTGCTCCGCAATGATGGCAGTAATTATTATTGCTATGCCAATTTGCAATTGCTTGCCCGTGCAAGGCTAAAAAATATTGATACATGGGAAGAAAATCAGTTAACTCTCGAAGATTTTTCCAACTAATACTGGAGTTATGATGTTCTTTATCAAATAACAAAAAGTAATCTACATTTTCAAATTCACCCAAATAGATAAAATCATCAATAGTTTTTGAAGCAATTTGATGTGAACTAAACTCCAATAACTGCAACTCTGGAGAATTATTGACTGCAAATTCATCGCCATTAAAAATTAAAATTTTGCCCGATATCAACCTTTTAGCCAATTTTGCAGGCTCATCTCTTACCTCTGGATTTCGATTTATGGG
>OMHY01000006.1 GCA_900298985.1 Streptomycetaceae bacterium | reverse complement strand
TTTTTTACTTTGCAATAAATTTTCAGCATTTACTTGGGCTTCTTCCAAAATTTGTTTGCTTTCATTTTCAGCTGTTCTGGCGATTCGACTCGCTTTTGATTCTGCTTGATTAATTAATTCTCTTGATTTTTCTTCACTTCTTGAAACTAACTCTCGCGCTGCTTTTTCACTTTCAGCTAAAATTCTTTCACTTGCATTACGTGCTTTCTTTTCTCGATCTTGAGCGGTCTTAATTAGAATGGCAGCTGTTTCAGTTGCTAAGATTTCAAATTCTTCTTTTGTTAAAGTTGTTAAATCTTTTCTAGATTTGAGATCTGCCAATTCCGCTTCAAGTTGTCGAATTCTTTCCAATCCACCTGCGGGTACCGTTACAGAATCTTTACTTTCCCCTTTTAACCCAACCCAAGAGCGCAAATTACGATCAGCCATTTCTTAACCTCCTGAAAGATCTAACTCCACCTATATACTCCAGGCTAAATCTAGTCCTAAACCAGCTTGGAATTGAAATTAGTTTCATCATATTTATGACAGGTGAAAAGCCGACAATTTAAGCCTAGGTAAAATTGTAATTTCAAACCATTATTACCTGGTGGAGTCAAGCGCCTTACCCACAGCTACTTCTGCTGAACTGATGAAGAAATCCTCTTTGAAGATTTTGCCTGTTCGAAATGGAGAACGTCCTAGCACCTCAGTAAATGGCGGTCATAAACAAATATCAGATCAAGCTAGCCCTGCACTTTGGGGGGAGTTAATGTATCAAGTTTTCTCTCGTCCCGAAATTTATCAAGGTAAAACTCATACCCAATGTGCCGACAGTTTTGCTCTGTTCTATGTAGATAAAATTTTGACCAGATATCCAAATTGCTCTCTTGCAGATCAAAGGGACCAACTTGAACCAGTACACATACATGGTGTATTTGATACTTCATTACATTTAATTTTAGAACTCAACCATGCGCGGCAAGTTTGCAAGCAAGGTTGGGGCGAGCCAAATCCTCACTGCACAAATGAACAAGAGATTATGGTTTATGGCCCAAGAGATGAATTTGAATTTCAAATCGTGCTGGAATTAATTTCAGATTCTCTAAATTATATATATAAATTAAATTAAATTATTTAATTAAATAACTAACTTGCACAGATACTTGTATTGAATCACTGGCAGGTGCAACTGGAATTTGAATTCCATTTCCAGATGGAGCTGTACTTGCGGCAAATAACTTGGGAGAAATAATTGGACCGGAATTTTGTTCTGAAATACTAACTACCGCACCAACTTTGGCTCCGGCCGCTGAGGTGTAGTTAACTGCTCGTTGGTAGGCATCTTTAATTGCCAGCTTTTGTGCTTGTGCAGTTAAAGAAGAGTTTTTGCTACTGGAAAATTCAAATTGATCAACAGTTAAATTGTCCCCACCTGAAGAAACTAAAGTACTTACCGCCGCACCTAAATTATCAATAGTAGTTTTTACTTGAAGTGAATATCTTGCAGTGTATCCATTTTTAACCGCTGAATTATTGGAATAATCATAATTAGGATATATCGAGAAATTTGAAGAGGTCAATGTATTTTTTCCCAAGGATTTCAAAGCGCCTTGGACTTTAGTAAATATACTTGCTAAATCATCATGAGCAGCGGAAACAGAAGGTTTGGTAGTGGACAAGGTAACATCTGCAGTGGCTAAATCATCATTAAATTTCACAGTACCCTGGCCAAATACAGTAACTGTTCTATCAGTTGAAGCTTGAGCAGAATTAATTCCGATAACACAAAGTGTTATTACTAGCGATGCTAATATGAAATTCTTCATATTATTCAAATTATTCATCAAGTTATTCCTGGCTTCCCAAATTTCTACTTATTTTGTGCGGAAGGTGGGACTTGAACCCACACGCCGTAAGGCACAGGTTCCTAAGACCTGCGTGTCTGCCATTTCACCACTCCCGCTAAAGATGAATCTTCAAGAGGCATAGATTAGAACAGCGACGGCTCACAATGCAAAACAGGTAAGATTTACGCAAGATGGGTCAAGTAACTAATGATGATTTACAACTGCAATTGCAAAGAGAAGTCGCAATTGCACTTATTGCTTTGTATCCAACTACTTTTTCCGACCATTCAATGGCACAGCAACTTATTTCTTTGGATCGCCCAAAAGATGTAGGGCATGGAGATTTTGCTTCTTCGATTGCTTTAGCTCTTAGTAAGAAATTGGCAAAGAGGCCAATAGAGGTTGCACAGGAGATTAAAGGCTATTTGGAAAAATCCGATACCGCGAGTATATTTTTAGAAAAAATAGAGGTTGCTGGTCCAGGTTTTATTAATTTTTATCTAAATTCAAAATCCCAAAGTAATTTGATTCTAGAAATTTTACATTCAAAAGAGAATTATGGTTCAAGTGATTTACTTCAAGGTGAGAAAATAAATTTAGAGTTTGTATCTGCAAATCCAACTGGTCCATTGCATTTAGGCCACACCAGATGGGCGGCATTGGGAGATAGTTTAGCTAGAATTTTGCGAAGCCAGGGTGCTCAAGTTGCTAGTGAGTTCTATATAAATGACCGTGGCGTGCAGATGGATTTATTTGGTCAATCTTTGCAAGCAGCTGCACTTAACCAACCTATTCCAGAAGATGGATACCACGGAGAATATATTTCAGATTTGGCAAAAGAGATTTTGGAAAAAAATCCAGATATTTTGAAACTTTCTCCAGCGGATCAAGTTATTGAATTTCGAGACTTGGGATATCAACTTCAATTACAAGAACAAAAAAATGTGTTGGAAAATTTTCGCACCTCTTTTGATATCTGGTTTAGTGAAAAAAGTCTTTATGAAAATGATGAATTTGAACAAGCGCTCGCTAGATTGAAAGCCCAGGGCCATGTATATATTCAAGAAGGTGCGACTTGGCTTCGCACTACTGATTTTGGAGATGACAAAGATAGGGTAATTATGAAGTCAGATGGGTCTTTGGCTTATTTTGCATCTGATTGTGCCTATTATGATTCTAAAAGAGAGCGCGGCTTCACAATAAATATCTATTTACTTGGTGCTGATCATCATGGATATGTAGGAAGATTAAAAGCTATTGCAGCCGCCCGAGGCGATGATCCAGATAAAAATATTGAAATATTAATTGGTCAATTAGTGAAAATTATGGAAGCCGGGGTAGAGGTAAAGTTATCAAAAAGAGCTGGGACTATTATTACTTTGAGTGAACTTGTAGAAAAAGTTGGAGTAGATGCTGCCAGGTACACCTTATTGAGATACCCAAGTGAAACCCCGATGGTTTTGGATGTAGATTTACTTCGCAAAAGAACAAATGAAAATCCAGTTTATTATGTGCAGTATGCCCACGCCAGAATTTTCCAAATTTTGAAATCAGCTAAGGATTTAAAGATAGATTTCACAAATGGTAATTTTGATTTACTTAATCAAGAAGTTGAGAAAAATCTCATTTCAAAATTAGCTGCTTTTAGAGAGGTAGTGAAATCATCAGCACAATTGCGTGAACCCCATCGAGTCCCTAGATATGTTGAAGAGTTAGCAGCTGCATTTCACCGCTTCTATACTGAATGTCGCATACTTCCCCAAGGAGATGAGTTAGTTAATGATTTACATCGAACTAGATTGATATTAGCTAATGCCACCATGCAAATAATTAAAAATGGATTAGACTTGTTGGGAGTGAGTGCACCAGAGCGGATGTAATATGAATCTATTAGGAAAACCTTATTCGCAAACTGCCACTTTTAAAGGTGGTCAGTTATTTATTGGTGATTGCTCAGTTTCAGAATTAGTTGACAAATATGACTCCCCACTTTTTGTAATTGATAAAGCAGACTTTATAAATCGTGCAAACTCTTGGAAACAAGCCTTTGAATCAAATCTAGGCAATCAAGCAGGTGATGTCTATTATGCGGGGAAGGCTTTTATTAACTCAGAAATTGCTTTATGGTTATATGATTTAAATATTAATTTGGATTTATGTAGTGGTGGTGAGTTAGCGGTCGCGCAAAAAGCTAAATTTCCCTCCTCCCGTATTGAATTTCATGGCAACAACAAAAGTGAATCAGAATTGGAATCTGCTGTTCGATCTGAAGTTGGTGCTGTAGTCATAGATTCTTTTATTGAGATTACACGGTTGGCAAATATCGCCTTAAATTTAGGTAAAAAACAAAAGGTAATGCTTCGAATTACACCGGGCATAGATGCTCACACCCATGAATTTATTCGCACCTCCCAAGAAGATGTTAAATTTGGTTTTTCTTTATCCTCTGGGGATGCTCAAAAAGCAATTGAGCAAGTGGAAAAAGAGCCATCTTTAGAGTTAATAGGACTTCATTGTCATATTGGTTCCCAAATTTATAATTTAGATAGTTATCGGGAAGCAATATTACGTTTAATTACATTATTCAATTTTCATCAACAAAATTACCAAACTAAGTTGCAATACTTTAATTTAGGTGGTGGATTTGGCGTTGCATATTTACCAACTGATGATCAGCTTGATCCCAATAAGACTATGGCAGAAATTGGAAAAGTATTTATTGATATTACAGCTAAAAATAATCTTTCTCATTTGAAACTATCAATTGAGCCAGGAAGAGCGATTGCTGCACCTTCCACTACCACTATTTATCAAGTTGGAACAGTGAAAAATGTAAATTTAGAAAATGGAGAGCAGAGAAAATATATCTCAGTTGATGGTGGCTTTATAGATAATATGAGAACTGCTTTATATGATGCAACCTATACTGCTATTTTGGCCAACAGAGAATCAAATGCTGGAAATATTAATTCTAGAATTGTAGGAAAACATTGTGAAAGTGGAGATGTAATTATCAAAGAAATTTCTTTGCCCGAAGATATTGGGGCAAAAGATTTATTGGCCATTCCCGCTACCGGGGCATATGGAAGAAGTATGGCCAGTAATTACAATCATATGTTGCGTCCTGCGGTAGTTGTGGTTGAAAATGGCAGCGCTGGGGTGATTTTGAGAAGAGAAAAAATGGAAGATTTATTGAATTTAGAGCAAAAATTGGAGATGAGCCCTATCAGCGATAAGGGATAATTACTTCATGATTATTGAAAAAGACCTATCTGCCAAAAAAGTAAGAATTGGCATGTTGGGCTTTGGCGTGGTCGGCAGAAGTGTTTATGAAAAATTGCAGGAAAATTTAGCTGATTTTTCTGCTCGGGCTGGTGGAACTCTAGAAATTGTCAAAGTAGCAGTTCGAGATCCAAAAAAGACTGGTTTACCGGAAAATCTAGTTACTACAAATATTGAAGAGATTATTTCTAATCCACAGATAGATATTGTTATTGAATTGATGGGTGGAATAGAACCAGCAAAAACTGCTATATTGAAATCTCTTAAAAATGGTAAATCAGTAATAACAGCTAATAAAGCGCTATTAGCAGAGCACGCACGCGAATTGTTTGATGCCTCTGATGTAGTGGATGAAGATATTTTCTATGAAGCCGCAGTTGCAGGTGCAATTCCAATTCTTCGCCCACTTCGTGAATCTTTAGTGGGAGATAAAGTTTTACGTTTTATGGGAATTGTAAATGGGACTACCAATTACATTTTAACAAAAATGTTTGAGGAAAATATGAGTTTTGAACAAGCATTAAAACAAGCGCAAAATTTAGGATACGCTGAAAGTAATCCGACCAGTGATGTAAGTGGAAAAGATGCTGCTGCCAAAGCTGCAATTTTAGGAAGTTTAGCTTTCCATACACCAATTACAATTGATGAAGTATCTTGTGAAGGAATTGAAAATATATCTGCATGGGATGTAGCAGCAGCTAAATCATTAAATATGGTGATTAAATTATTAGCAATTGGTGAAATTACTCCATCTAATAAAGTTTCAATTAGAGTGCACCCAACTTTGGTGCCCAACTCTCATCCGCTTGCTGCAGTACGCGAATCTTTTAATGCAATTTTCTTAGACACTTTATTAGCAGGTGAATTAATGTTTTATGGCAGAGGTGCAGGTGGTGTACCTACCGCTTCTGCAGTTCTTGGAGATTTAGTTGCTATTGCCAGACATAGATTGTCTGAAGTTACTGGCCCAGAAGAAACAGATTATGCTGATTATGAGATAGCTTCGATCTCAGAGATTATTACTCAAGGTTTAATTCAAATGGATGTGCGGGATATTCCTGGTGTTTTAGAGCAGGTAGCCCATACCTTTGCACAAAATGAAGTATCTATTCAAGCCTTGCGACAAAACGGGAGAGGAGATGACGCAGAGTTGGTAGTAATGACTCACCCGGCTTCAGAAGATAGGTTGCAAAACACACTCAAGCAATTGGCAAAGGTTCCGGTGGTAAAAGATGTTTCTAGTTTTATAAGGGTAGCTGGTAACACTTCTTATATTAATTAAATAACAATTAAGAAATAACAAGGGGCAGAAATTGAAATTATTTAGTGGATTAACCGGTGGAAAAACTGGAGCCCACCAATGGCGCGGAGTTATCCAGGAATATAAGAATTTTTTGCCTGTTACCAGTAAGACTCCTATTATTACTCTTGCAGAGGGTGGCACTCCTTTAGTTTCTGCACAATACCTTTCTAAGTTATTAAATAATAATGTTTGGTTAAAAGTTGAAGGTGCAAATCCCACTGGCTCATTCAAAGATCGCGGCATGACCATGGCTATTTCCAATGCAGCGGAAAATGGGGCAAAAATTGTGGTTTGTGCTTCCACCGGAAATACCAGCGCTAGCGCAGCTGCTTATGCATCAAAAGCAGGAATGAAACCAGTGGTACTAGTGCCAAGTGGAAAAATTGCCATGGGCAAGTTAGCCCAAGCAATTGCGCATGGTGCAGTGCTATTGCAAATTGATGGAAATTTTGATCAATGTCTATTAATTGCAAAAGAGTTAAGTGAAAAATATCCAGTGAGTTTAGTTAATTCCGTAAACCCCTATCGTATTGAAGGTCAAAAGACTGCTTCCTTTGAAGTTGTAGATTATTTGGGTTTTGCCCCAGATATTCATGCGCTGCCGGTAGGAAATGCTGGAAATATAACTGCTTATTGGAAAGGATATTTAGAGTATGAAAAACTGGGCTTCTCTAAATCCTTGCCTAAGATGTGGGGATTTCAAGCAGCAGGTGCTGCCCCAATTGTAAATAATCAAGTTGTAGAAAAACCAGAAACAATCGCCACCGCAATTCGTATTGGCAATCCAGCCTCATGGCAAGCAGCAGTAGCTGCTAGAGATGAGTCCGGCGGTTTAATTGATAGCGTCACAGATGAAGAGATTTTGGAGGCTTATCGACTAGTTGCTGCACAAGAAGGTATTTTTGTAGAACCATCTTCCGCCGCCGGAATTGCAGGTTTAATTAAAAAGAAAAATCAAGGGAAATTACCAACTGGAAAAACTATTGTTATCACAGTAACTGGAAATGGATTGAAAGATGTAAATTGGGTTTTGGATTCTACTCCAAATCCAACTGTAATCCAACCAAATTTAGATGCGGCTGCTGAAGTTTTAGGTTTAAAGAATTAAAAAATAGGTTAATATCCAATCATGTCCGCCCGCTCTAATGTACGTCTAACTTTTAAGGCTACGCTGAATCAAGTTAGCGTTCCGGCAACAAGTGCAAATTTGGGCCCCGGTTTTGATTCCTTTGCTATTGCATTAGATATCAGGGATCAATATGCAGCTGCAGTTTTAGATGAACCAGGAATAGATATTGATATAACTGGTGAAGGAAGTGAAACTTTAAAGCGAGATAAAAGCAATCTTCTTTATAAAGCGATGCATGCTGGTTTTGATTATATGGGGCAGCAACCCAGAGGAATTGCAATTAGGCAATTAAACAACATTCCACATGGCCGTGGCCTGGGATCTTCTGCTGCTGCAATAGTTGGAGGATTATTTCTAGCAAGATCTTTAGTTTTAGATGGTGAGTCTTTGTTGAATTTAGAAAATATTTTGCAGATCGCAACAGAGTTAGAAGGACACCCAGATAATGTTTGTGCTGCAATTAATGGTGGAGCGGTACTAACATTTCAAAATCAAAGTACCAATCTTTATCAAGGTATAAAATTTGAAGTTAATAAAGCGATACATGCAATTTGTTTTGTTCCAGAAAATGAGCTATCAACTAGCAAAGCTAGAAAATTATTACCGGATCAAATTCCATTTTCAGATGCGGTCTCAAATTCCACAAATACCGCGCTGTTAGCTACCGCGCTTTCGAGTCGGCCTGACTTATTATTCAATGCCACAGCAGATTATCTGCACCAGCAATATCGCAAAAGCGCTTATCACTCCTCCTACGAATTGATGAAATTTTTGCGAGGTGCTGGGGTTGCGGCAACAATTTCTGGGGCAGGTCCTGCGGTTTTAGCATTGTTGACCGATGGCCATGAAGATGCGGAAATTATTAGAAGCGGGGAGAGTAAATTCCCGGGATTTAGCGCTCGCAGAGTGGAAATTAGCCCACAAGGTGCTTACTAACTCTGCCAGATTTGCAAAAAATCTTTAGAGTTGCTAAATTTAAGAAATCAACTTGGGCTGAAGCCCAAAATCTCATTAAAAATCTTTAAATCTAAAATAATTTAAATCTATATCAATATAAAAAAGGGTAAATCTAAATATGCCGTCTAAAAGCAAAACCAGCAAAAATGATGATCTAAATTCAAAATTGCTTCCCGAGCTAAAAAGCATTGCACAAGGTTTAGGAATTGAAGACACAGCTGGTATGAAAAAAACCGAGTTAATTACAGCTATTAATAATGCTGGCTCTGGAAAATCTGAATCTCACTCCCGAAATGAAAATTCTCCAAGTGAAGAATCAAATGAAAACAAGAATTCACAAAATTCCAATC
>OMHY01000005.1 GCA_900298985.1 Streptomycetaceae bacterium | reverse complement strand
GGGCTCGGAGATGTGTATAAGAGACAGATATTGGCATCTGTGGAATAAGCCTTTGGCGTGGAATCTCGATAAGGAAAACCACGTGCTACTAACCATTCCGACATTTCTTTTCTGCCACCAAGTTCATTAACGAAATCTTGATCAAGCCAAGGTTTGTAAATCAATAGGTTTGGATTTGCCAACAATCCATATCTATAAAATCTTTCAATGTCATTGCCTTTATAGGTAGAGCCATCTCCCCAGATATTGACTCCATCACTTGCCATTGCTCTTACTAATAAAGTTCCAGTAACCGCTCTGCCTAGTGGCGTCGTATTGAAATAAACCTTTCCACCGGTTCTGATATGAAAAGCGCCGCAGGCAATTGCTACAAAGCCTTCTTCTACCAGGGCATCTACACAATTTACTAGTCGAGAATTTTCCGCACCATACTCTTTTGCTCGATCTGGAATGGATTCAATATTGGTTTCATCATATTGTCCAAGGTCAGCGGTATAGGTATAAGGTTTTGCGCCTTTTTCTTTCATCCAAGCTACAGCAACAGAGGTATCTAAACCGCCACTAAATGCCAAACCTACTTTTTCGCCCACTGGCAAGGCTTGTAAAACTTTTTGGTTGGTTGAATTGCTCAACTGATATCCGCCCCTCTATTATCTATTCAGGGCTAATTATCCATCAAACCGCCAAGCAATCCTCCCATTAAACCTGCAGCAGCGATTTTTCCGCCTGCACCACTTGAACCATTTAGTCCTTCAGAGGTGATGTAGCCAGATTGCAGACCAACACGACCAGGTCCAACAAATCTGTTGAAGACTAAATTACCGCCCCCACCAAGCAGACCAGTTTTCAATCCAAAGAATTCTTGAGAGTAAGAAACACTTTGTTCTTGATAAATCCAAGAACCAGGTTCTACATCTATAGTTTCTCCGGCTGCTAATTCAATGTCATAAGCATTTCCATGTGCATATAACCAAATGACCATACCTTCAGGGCCAGCGGTAAAGCGATCAACAAAAAATCCTTGATTTCCAAAGAGCATGGAAGTTACACCTTTAACTCTGCCATAGTCATATGACCCTGTTGAAGTTGCTGCAACAAATTGATGTTCACGAACAATTATTGATTCATTTGGTTTTAATGTAATTGGAAATAGTTGACCAGGGTTATCTCTGGAAAATGCAATCTCACCTTGACCAGTTGCTTCTGTCATAAATATTGGCATACCACTTAAGACTCGACTAAATGCACCTTTAAGTTTCATTAACTGCACATCTATAGCGGGTTGTTTCCATAAAATTACATGGTGTTCAAAAAATACATTTGTAGATCCATCCAATGCTAAATGTAAAACTGGTGTTAATTCACCTTCGATACGAAATTTAACTCCAGGAGCGGTGCCATCATGGATGGTGGTGGGGTGTTGTTTTGGAATTGCCATGATTTAATTTAACACTTTTATTTGAAAAAAATATTAAATTGAACTTCAAACTTTTAAAACTAAAGTTTAAAGTGGAGGTGCCGGGAATCGAACCCGGGTCCTCTAGAAATAGTTCAAGGCTTCTACGAGCGTAGCGTTGCTAACGTTTTCTCAGTCCAGACTCTCCACAACGCGAGTAGTCAACAAACTCAGATTCGAAAAATCTCCTTATATTTGTTCGAACCACCAAATATAAGCAAGCCCTCTAGTCGACGCTAGGAACCGTATCGAAGGCGAACACGGGCTAACGGATATGCAAGTAGCTTATGCAGCTAGAGCAAAATCAGTGGCAGATTTACTGGCACTTAAGTTTTTGCCGCGTATGGTTAACGAGATCATCACGGCTTCCTCGGCTCGCTTCCCCTGACCCACTGTCGTAGAGTCGAAACCGTTCACCCCCAAGAGTCGAGGTTTAGGTAGTTGGGAAATTTTCTAAGGCACAATTGTAGCGAAAGAGTTGATTAGTAATAAATCGCTTATATATCTAAAGTTGTATGAAAAAATTTTGATTGAAAAACCTAGAGAAAACAGCATAAATAGGTTATTTTTAAGGGAGACCCCCCTGCTACCTTGGAAAGCAGAGGGGCTTAAATCGAGGCTATCCCTTAACCTCCCTAACGATTATTGGGTAAGCAATAGTCATTAGTGAGAATACGGTACGAAAAAAATCGGTAAAAATCACCATTCGTTTTGTCAGCAATTTAGGGGACAGTGCCTTACTTGACTTGATTCTGTCCTAAATATCCATTTTCTTGAGGTCTTTAATTCCGCTCTCGTAAAGAGCGAGCGATATCTCTTTGGGCATCTTTTTCTTTTAGAGTTTCTCTCTTGTCATGTGCTTTCTTACCTTTGGCAAGCGCAAGTTCAACTTTAACTTTTCCATCTTTAAAATAAATTGAAAGTGGGATCAAAGTTAAACCACTTTGTTTAGTTAATCCAATTAATTTCAAGATCTCTTTCTTATGCAATAATAGTTTGCGCTCGCGTCTTGGAAAATGATTAGTCCAAGTACCTTCAGTATATTCAGGAATATGAACACCACTCATCCATACCTCTCCATCTCGTACCATGGCAAAGCCATCTACAAGTGAGGCGCGGCCGGCTCGAAGAGATTTAACTTCAGTACCAGTTAAGCTCACACCACATTCATAAACATCTTCAATAAAAAAATTATGTCGGGCGTTTTTGTTTTGGGCAATTATTTTTTTGCCAGTTTCTCGAACCATTTCACACCTCCTTCATATTTACTTCACTTTTACTCAAGGTAAAAAAATAAAATACCAGATTGAGTCTAGTTTGTTGAAGGAATTATTATCTCAAAAAATGGCTAAAAACCCTATTTTTTGATGCTTTTAGCGTTGGTTTTGCTTTTATTTATTTCCTTAGAACTCAAATTGTGCAGCCCGGTTAAAATCGCAATTGATTTTTTCAAAGATAATTGATCTGATGTTGTTAAATCAGGTATTAATCCCACACCATTTAAGTTATGGCCTTTGGCTGTGAGGTATTTTCCTACTGTAAGCACTATTTGTGAACCATCACTTAAAGTAGTAATTTCCTGTATTACTCCTTTACCAAAAGTTCTTTCACCAACAACCAATGCTCGATTATTTTCCTGCAAAGCGGAGGCTAAAACTTCAGCGGAACTAGCAGTTGCTTTATTTACCAATACCATTAATGCGGATTTGTCTGGATTAGGATTTTCCGCCATTAAAGTTTGAGTTGGTTGACCTTTTATAGAATAGGTAACAATTTTGCCTTTACCCATAAATACCGAGGCAATATCTACCGCTTGTGAAATTAAACCACCTGGGTTGTTTCTTAAATCTAGAATTACCCCATCTGGATGAGAATAATGGGCAAGGGCGCTTTGAATTTCATTGGCTTCACCTTCTGCAAATGCAGCGATTTGAATATAGAGAATTTTTGAGGTTATTTGGCTAGTTCCAATTTGGGAGTTTTCTAATTGAGACCTAAGTAAACTGATTCGATATTGGGATTTTTCATTTCCTATTTTCCGACTCAACTGCAATTCCACTCTGGTTCCAGGTTCTCCCCTTAACATCGCTAATTCCTGGGCTAAACTCAAACCTACAGTGCTTTGTCCATTTATATTTAGCAATTTATCCAGTGGTCTGATACCTGCTTTTGCGGCTGGGGAATTTGGTTGCACACCTGATATTTCTGGCGGGGTATTGTTTTTATTGTCTGGATTTCTAAGCCATAGTCCTACCCCGGAATAAAGACCCTGCAATGATTGATCTAATAAAGATGCGCTTTCTTTGGGAAAATAATTTGCCCAACGATCACCAGTTGCTTTTAACAAACCATTAATTGCAGCATGTTGTAAATTTGTTGAATTAGTATTACCAGTTTCTAATTCAGTCACTGCAGCTAATGCTTGATCAACTGGGGAATTTTTCCGAGCTTCTTGTTTTCCAACATGAATTCCCACAGCATAAAAAACTACAAGCAAAATCGAAAAAGTTAATACCGCTTCCAAAGAAAAAGCTCTTGATAAAAATCGAAGAAGTGGCCTAAACACCGGGAAAATCTATTAGTTGATTAAAGAGATGACAAATTAAATTTCATTAGACACGCAAATGGCGACGTAATGTGAAGAAAGAAGCAAGGCTTGATACTAATATCCCAGTCACTAACAAAGTTAATCCTGCCCACCAAACATCTCCCCAGGTAAAAAATCTTGTGAAGGAAAGCAAGGGGGCTATTTTGGTATCTACTAAATATTTAAATCCCGATAAGAGGCCGGTGGCTAATATCCATCCTGTTAATGCTGAAAATAAAGCTTCTAGCAAAAATGGCAGCTGGATAGAAAAAGAAGTAGCACCAACAAGACGCATTACCCCAATCTCTCGACGTCTATTATGGGCTGCAACCCGCAACATATTGCTAATTAATATCCAGGCGGTTAAAACACTGGCAATACCAATAGCAAGTGCAAAATCTCGCAGCACATTTAACAACTTAAAAAATTTATCCAAAATAGTGTGCTCATCTTGAACCGAATCAACTCCTGGCCTTCCGGAGAATTCACTAGTAATAATTTTATATTGAGTTGGATCTTTCAATTTGATTCGATAAGACTCTGGTAATTGATCTTGGGTGGTAGATTGCGCGAGCGCTGTACCTTTAAATTGTTGCTCAAAATGTTGATAGGCCTGAGCTTGGGATTCATGAAAAACTTGTTGCACTATTGGTAATGCTTTTAAATCATTATAGATTGCCCGAGATTGTGCAGAGGTAATAGGGGCAGAACAGGTTGTGGTGGTGGTATTACCACAAAGATAAATTGATACTTGAATTTTGTCATACCAATAATCTTTCATTGTTCTGACTTGAGAATTTGCTAGAAATCCCACGCCGAGCAAAGTTAATGAGATTGCAACTGTAGTCATAACAGCAAGTGTCATTAAGAAGTTACGGCGTAATCCAATTCTAACTTCACTTAAAATAAATCCAGTTCTCAATTATTACACCTCGTCATAAACTCATTAACCAGAATATCCATAAACACCGCGTGCTTGATCTCTAATTACATGCCCCGAATCTAATTCCACAACTCTCTTTCTCATTGAATCTACAATAGAGGAATCATGGGTTGCCATTACTACAGTTGTGCCATCTCGATTTATCCGATCAAGTAATTTCATTATCCCAACGCTGGTACTAGGATCAAGATTTCCAGTTGGCTCATCTGCAATCAATATTGCAGGTCGGGAAACATAGGCTCTGGCAATACCAACTCTTTGTTGTTCTCCACCCGATAATTCACCAGGTCTTCTAGAATCCTTTTCTTCCAATCCAACTAATTCCAAAACTTCCGGAACTTCTCTCGCTATTTCTTTTTTTGAATAACCTAATACTTGAAGGGTAAAAGCAACATTTTCAAATACCGTTTTGTTTGGCAATAATTTAAAATCCTGAAATACAGTTCCCACTTGCCGGCGAAGTTCTGGAATTTTGTGCTGAGAAAGTTGGGTAAGATCTTTGCCGGCAACATAGATTTTGCCAGTACTGGGAAGTTCTTCACGCAGAACTAGACGAAGCAGGGTGGATTTTCCAGAACCGGATTGGCCCACTAGAAAGACAAATTCCCCTTTTTCAATGGAAAAGTCCACTGAGTCTAAAGCGGGGCGCTCCTGCTTGGCGTATACCTTGCTAACCGCTTCAAAACGAATCATGAAACCACTCTAGCGCAACAGAGGTGCTACTCCCCGCTTTTGCGCCACTTAATTCCTGCTTCTAAGAAACCATCCAGGTCCCCATCTAAAACCGATTGCGGATTTCCCACCTCGAAATCTGTTCTTAAATCTTTCACCATTTGATAGGGAGCTAAAACATAAGAACGCATTTGGTTGCCCCAAGAGCCGCTGTTGTCACCTTTCAAGGCATCCATTTTTGCCCGCTCTTCTAATCTTTTGCGTTCTAATAATTTAGACTGCAAAACAGCAAGTGCGGTCGCTTTATTTTGTATTTGAGATCTTTCATTTTGGCAGGAGACCACTATCCCAGTTGGTAAGTGAGTAATTCGAACAGCTGAATCTGTTGTATTTACACCTTGTCCACCTGGACCAGAGGAGCGGTATACATCCACTCTAATTTCTTTCTCATCAATTTCTATATGATCACTTTGCTCTACCACTGGAACTACTTCTACTCCAGCAAAAGAGGTGTGCCTTCGCGATTGGGAATCAAATGGAGAAATTCTTACTAATCGATGAGTACCTTGCTCAACAGACAATAATCCATATGCATACGGTGCAGAAACTCTAAAAGTTGTGGATTTAATTCCGGCTTCCTCTGCATAGGAGGTTTCTAACACATCCACTTTGTAATTTTTTCGCTCACAATATCTTAAATACATTCTTTGCAACATGGCTGCCCAATCAGCGGCTTCTACTCCACCAGCCTCAGATCTAATAGTTACCAATGCATCTCTGGAATCATATTCACCAGATAATAATGTTTGGACCTCTAAATCATTTATTGCTTTGGTTAAATCAGAAAACTCAAGTTTGGCTTCACTTAATGCAGAATCATTATTTTCCGCCTCCGCCATCTCAAAAAGCAAAGGCAGGTCCTCCACCCTATTTTCAATACCTTTTATTTTATTGATAATAGCTATTTTTCTAGATAATTCAGAGGTAATTTTTTGCGCAATCTCCGGGTCATCCCACAAATTTGGGGCGCTGGCTTTTTCCTCTAGTTGTACAACTTCTTGACGTAAATCTCCTACTTTTAATACTTGTGAAACCAGAGATATTTTCTTTGCCAATAAGGCAATTTCACTTGGGTAATCTACCTCTGCCACTTGGTAATGATATAAAAATTAGAGTTTTTTGCCTAATCACTTCCTATAGATTTCTCAAAATTCAAAAAATCAACTTTGAATTTGAGATGTTTCACCTGCATTAGCTGAAATTAAATACATACCTGGTGGTGATTTAATTGTGCTGTTACTTTCAAACCAATTGGAAAAAAATCCCAATGGAATTATGGGGTGGATAAAAGAATGGGTAGTTAGATAAATAGCATCACCATTACAACTCCAACTATCGATGCTAACTGGATAATTTCGCAAATTCGAGATTGAGGTAACTTTCAATAATTTCCAACCCGCTTGGGCACAATCAATTGGAATTCTTCCAGTCAGTTGATTGATACCGATGGAGTAGTATTTTTTTTGATCAATGCTTTGAATTGCTGATGATAGAGCGGATTCATTAATTTGTATTAGTTGTTTTTTTGCCAGATAGATATCTCCCAAATCAACAATTGCGATCACTAAAATTAGCGCTATCATAAATAGAAATGTTATAAATATGATTAAAGAACCATTTTGATTCGCTCTAGTTAAAGCAAAAAATTTCTTAGCTTGCAGACCAGGCATCAACATAACCTTTTGCTTAGGCCACTACTGCAGGCTTATTCACGCCATAATTTAGTGTTACAGTAACAGCTAATAAATTTGATGGTTGAAGACATGGATAATTTTCACATTGAATTTGTATTTGAGGATCCCCCACAAAATGAGAATTGGCAAATATAGTTGTTTTTGCCTCATCTTTGAGAAGGTGTAGGGCAAGGGAAACATTTGATTGGGTATCTCCTGATTGATAAATCCTCAAAATATTGCGTGCATAATTCTCCGCTGCAAAATTTATTTCTTAATTTTGGTGAAAACTGGTAAGAAAAATCGCTAGTGGTAGAAATAGCGGTAAGGCAAAAATTAGAAATTCCACAATCGCAGAACCATCTCTATCAGCAATCAGATTGCGCAAAACAAATCTCATTTAACACTCAAACCATAACTATCAAAATGATCTCCCCCAACTAACAACGGTGTAACTCGGGGGAAATTTGAACTTCTTTTAGTAATTATTATTTTCGCACCTGTGGGTAAATCTAAAGTTTTAATCTGATTTGAATAGGGATAGAGATTGGATTCTTGAGTTAAGGGTACTGCACTCCCATTGAGATCACTATTAATAGCGAAATTTTCCGCTTGCCCACTTAATGCTACTTCAACTGACTTACGACTCAATGAGGAGATAGCAATTTGCATTATTGTTAAAAATAGAATTAAGAGCGGTATTAGGACTAAGGAACTTTCTGCTACTCCCTTTCTATTTTTGAGTGGGTAAAGGAGATATTGACCAATTTTTTCCCAAAACATGGCAAATAACTATCTAATGTTATTCATATTGTTAAGAGAATTATTGAGTATTGAAGTTAACCTTGGTTCCGCTAATGTCCATATTCCGGTAACTAAGCCAGTAGTCATCAATAAAACTAGTACCCAACCAGGCACATCACCTCTATTGTCCTCCAATAATCTAAATTTTCGACTTTGAATTTGGACCTTTACTTGGCAATATATTTTAAGAAGTTTCATCATTATTTCCTTTCTGTTATTTTTACATTCTTCTTATTTTTTTAATTTGTTTATGCATTTATTAATTATTAAAAACCAATTGTTTTTCCCAATGAAACATATGAAGGCCAAAGTGCGAAAAGGATACTTACTGGCAAGATTAAAAGAATAATAGGTATCATCAAGGTTATTTCACTTTTAGCAGCTGTTTCCACAAGCCTTGCTCTATTTTCCCCCCGTACTTCGCTGATTTGGCGGGCCAAAACTTCATTTAGTGAAGTTCCCCTTTCCATAGAAATTATTAAAGAATCTAGAAATCTTCTTAGAGGTTGAGAAGAAGTTCTAATAGCGAGTTTTTCCATTGCTTTTAAGGCACTTGAACCATTTCTAATCTCATTTACTACTTGACTTAATTCCGAGATTAAATAACCCTGTCCAGTATCTACAATTCGAACCAAGCTCTGAGCTGGTGATAGTCCCGCAGAAATATAAATGGAGAAAATACTGAGCAAGGCACCAAATTCTAGATCTGCAATTTTGTTTTGTTTTTTTAGACTTCGACTATCTTTTTGAGATAGGAAAAATATTAGAATTATTAGAGATATTAGTATTCCTAAGATGGTAAGCCAAGGTGCGCCTCCTAGAATCAAAATCATCTCAAAAGCTGCACCTAGTCCTATTAATACTAAATCACTCCTCTTCCAATTAATATTGAAAAATTTGTCTTGGTATTTTCGATACCGATAATTCTCTGACAAAAGTAGGGTTAATCCAATTACCCAAATCGGTGATAAAACCATTAGGGAAATAATTAAATTGCGATTCAATTTTTCACCGCCACATTGCTATCTAACTTTTCCTTTATAAATATCCGAGGTGCAGATTGAATTTTACTTTGAGTCGACATCCAGATAAATGCGATGACGGTCAAACAAACCCCTAAAATTAAAATTACAATTCCGCCCTTAGATTGGTAGGCGGAAATTGCATTTGAGCTTCGGGATAGCAATAACAAAAGTAGCCAAGGTGCAATAGCTGCCAAGGCGGCTGAATTTCTAATCCAACTTTGCTTGGCTAATACTTCTTTTCGAATTTGTAAATCTGCTCTAGTGTGTTCAGCAAGAGCTCTTAAAGTAAGTGCGGTATCTCGAGCACCACTTTCTCTAGAAAATTCTAAAATTTCAAAAACTTGATCGGAAATTGAGTCAGAAAAACAATTTCTTAATTGATTAAGGCTGCGAGCAAAACTTTCACCACTTTGTAAATTTCGATAGAAATCATCAAAATACTCTCTAACTTCAAAGGGCCCTCTATCTTTTAAACTGGAGATTGTGGCGGGTAGAGAT
>OMHY01000004.1 GCA_900298985.1 Streptomycetaceae bacterium | reverse complement strand
ACGTGTCAAATAAAATCGTCGGAGCAATGAATTATTTAATTCGACTCTTTTAGGACGTAGGTATTCGATTCTGGCGTAATGTGAAGCCCTAAAAGTACTGATACCCGCAATTAATAGAACAAATGAAAGGCAGATAAAAAGTAACTTTTTAGGAATTTGCATTAAGTCGAATTTCTGTAATTCGACTACTCCCACACCAGCAATCACTTTCTGACTGCCAGTTGAGTTCGATGCTTCGATTAAATAGCTTCCTAATTTCTGATTTAAAGGTAAGTCAATGGAGTAAAAGAGTAAGCCATCTTTCCCGGCCTTGCTCTCTTTAAATTGAATTCTTTGGCTATTGCCAGTCAAAAACAACTTCCATGGGTTCTTCAAATCAGAGTTGATCAGGGAAATAGTTTGTTGCTTTCCAGCTTCCCAAGTTAGGACGGGCAAGGTGTCTGCCTTTGCATTTACGCTGGTGCCTATAAGGCCTAAGAACCAGAATATTGCAAACACGAGGATGCCTAATCTCTTTTTAATCGACATTTTTCATCGCATCCAATATCAAATAGAAGCCAAAGAAAGTTGGCACAAGTAGAAATAAAGCCTTCGGAGTAAGTAAATTTCCTATAAATGGAATCACCATAATGACCACGCCTAAGATTTCATTTGCTTTTGGTCTTTGGGAGTCTGGAGATTTATTGCTATCTCCTTTAACAATAAATCCCTTGTTTATATCTCCACCAATGATTCGATGTGAGAAAACGCCTACCGGGGCACCATTGAATCTCTTCGCTTGATAGGCAATAACATCACCGATTTTTGGCGTTTTATATTTAATAGGCGTCGTAATTATCACATCGCCTGTTTTAATAGCTGGCGACATGGATCCAGTTAAAACGATTCTCGCCTTTACATAACCTGAAAAAGAAAATAATGAAAAAATCAAGAGTACTATGGCAAAAACATATCCCGTTCCTTGAAGGACTTTGAAGGTGTTAGAAGTAACTTTCTTGGAATTACTTTCTGAAGGCTTCACCTCAAAACCCTCAATTAAGTGATTGCACTCAATGTCTTTGATTTGATTGTCTCGATAATGAAGAGTCGAAACTTTTGTACCATTTATATACGAAATAAGGATATTAGAATTTTGATTCAAAGTATCATTGTGAGTGACTAACTCAACTCCTGGGAATATATTTATAATATTTCCGTCGTATTGGTCGTTTTTCGTAGTCATATTAATCCATTTAGTTACTTACCACTAAAGGCACTGGATGAAGATTGCTGTCACTTCTCGTATTGGAATCTTTTCCAAAGGCATCGTCTTGAGTCTCAATAACGATTCTAGAAATTGAATTTATATCTGCGTGGTAATGCTTTGAAGAATCAGATTCAAACTTGATAATAAAACTATTGTCAGTAGGTAGAGGATCAGATAAATACGCGTAACCTAAACAAGAAAGATATGAATTTCGGTCGCATGAAAGCATTGCTCCAGACTGACCACTTGAAAGCGATGTCTGTTCAATGCTATTGCTGTCGACCCAGTATGCAGCTTGTGGCCCTTTAACCCACCATACGGATGCCGTCTTTAAACATAAATTTTTACTATCTTTATTGATATCCGAACAAGGCGTAGTTGAAGGATTTGCATCAGAGATTATTGCTACTGGATCATTGCTTCCAGAATTATCATATGCAGAGATTACAAAATTCTTACCTGAGCATTCATCAGGAATGTTATCAACTTTGATACCAGATAAATAGAACGTTCCCGGACTTGGTGATTCCGTTGAAGTTCCCTCGCTTTCAGAAGAACTTGAAGTACTTTCTGGATTATTAATAAACCCAGATATTGGAATTAAAGTGATTGATTTATCACCACCACAATAAACAGTTCTTTGCACACCTTGGCCAAATTCAACGTTTTGTCCACCATTAATGGAAATTGTCGAAGCTAACGTAGAACCAACTCCAAGTACTGCAATTACTAGCCCAATTCCCATCCATACCCGAACCGACCGGCGATTTTTAGTTCTAAATCCCGGTGGGCCGTCTAAATTGAGAATTGACATTAATAATTTTTAAATTACTTAATTGGATGAAACTACTGTCACTGCAGAAATGTTGCTCGTGTCACCAATTTTCTTAAATGTTATAGTGAGATTATCTAATGAATTTCCTGGTGAATCTGAAGTCGCATTTGGGATTGTTGCAAGGATTGTGCCTGAAGAACAATTGAAAGTTAGCAAAGGCGAAGTTAATGAATCGGAGTCTAATAGTGCATTAGTGTCACCACTAACACTAGGAGTCGAAAATCCTAGTGCTGCACAAGTATATGCAGATGCGCCATTATAAATTTTTATATTTAAGGTTTTTCCAGCACAACCATCTGAAGTTGTATTTAGTCTTTTCAATACTAATGTTTTCAAATAAAAAAAAGGCGAGCCTGTCAAGCCAGAAATTTCGGTAGTCGCCGTAATACCAATTTCGGTATCGCAAGCTGCAACAGTACTAACGCCTTGACCTAAATCTATTTTATTTGAATCTCCATTTATTGAAATAGAGCTTGACGCAAATGCGCTTCCTACTCCGAGGACCATAGCGAAGAATGCGACAGCGAGTAGACCACGTGAAGATCTCTTTCTTTTTGGTGTAGCAGTTGGTTCATCATCGAAACGTAGAATTTCCATGGCTACTCCTT
>OMHY01000003.1 GCA_900298985.1 Streptomycetaceae bacterium | reverse complement strand
GAATTAGAGGGTCTAGACACAACTATCCACGCCGAATCCGCCTACGATATTAATAACTACACATCTCGATAAGGATAAAAATGAAACTAATAACTGCGATTGTTAAACCATCACGAGTTGATGATATTAAGCATGCCCTGCAGTCAAATGGCATTCAAGGTATGACAGTTTCGGAAGCCCAAGGCTTTGGTCGCCAAAAAGGTCACAAAGAGGTTTACCGCGGCGCTGAATACATTGTTGATTTGATTCCAAAAGTGCGAATTGAAATTTTGGTTGATGATGCAGATTTACAAAGAGTTCTTGATCTTGTTGTAGATACTGCAAATACTGGTTCAATTGGTGATGGAAAAGTTTGGGTAACACCTGTGGAAACTGTTGTCAGAGTTCGCACAAATGAACGAGGATCTGACGCGCTGTAAGTAGTTTTTGCCTCGAACCGCACGGCTGGTAGGGTTCGGGTCTTCCCCATATAACCGGCGTTGTTAGCTCAGTTGGTAGAGCAGGTGACTCTTAATCACCGGGTCGGGGGTTCGAGTCCCTCACAACGCACATATAAGCACGTATAACGGATATATATCCCTTAACAGGGATGTATATGCGGAAGAAGTGGTGCGGATACATGTGACAGGTGAATTAAATCCGTATAAATCCTCATCTTGACCAATAGCTACCAATATTGGAAAAGGATGAATATGTTAGTAAAAGATCATGTTGAACATTTGGTTCAAACTCGTCCATATAAATATGCAACTAAACAAACTCTAATTAGAGATGTGAAGAAATTGCAGTTATGGGAGATGAAAGTTGAAGATGTTACCTCTGCCTTTATAAGAGATATTGTTGAACAAATTGCAAACCACAATTCTAGAAGAAGGCTTTTCATTACTGCCCGCTCTATTTTTAAAGACTTCAATAAGTGTCAAGATTTACCCGTCCTGGAATCTATTCCCAGAGAATATGAATTCCCGACTCAAGAACAAATGGAATGGTTAATTAATAAATCAAAGTATCGCCTCCAATTGCTTTTATGTATGTATGGTGGGCTAAGAATTGGAGAGGCCTGTGCCATTACTCCTGCCAAACTAGAAGGTGATTACTTAATTATTGATCAAGCCTGGTCTCAAGATGGAATGTATCTTGGAAGTCCAAAAACATACGGAAGAGTTTTATTGCCTGCTTGGCTGGCAGAAGAAGTCAGGAATATGACTCCAGCTCAAGTTTGGAAAAAAGGTATGACTACAAAAATGGTATCTAGTTCAATATATAAAATTTCCAGATTCAAAGAGGCACAAAGAATTGTAGGAAATAGACCTCTCAATCCGCACATGCTTCGCCATTGGTTCGCAACGGACATGGTTAAGCGTGGAATTAACCCTGAGATTGTTCGCAGACAAATGCGCCACTCAAAGCTTGAAACAACCATGAAGGTTTACGTTCAAGTAACAAAGCAAGATATTGAAGAGTCTCTTCCATTGCGGCCATCTGAGCGGGAAATAAAGCCAATCTTAGAGTCAAACATTTTGTTATTTAATAAGCGGAAATTGAATCCAAAAAATGTTAATAGATTCTAAATTTGGATTGAATCAATCTTATGAAACCAAATTTCTTAAGTAGTGTGCCCATTTAATTATTGGATTATCACTTATAAATTCAATGAAATATAAAGTACTGAATATTTGATCAAAAAGGGTAATCTTTAATTCTTTGGATACTTTTTATGCTTTATTTTTATAAAGTTTTATAATTGGAATATATGAAAGAAATTGATTTAAATAAAATTACTTATAGGACTTCTAAAAAAGAAGATGCTTTAGAACATTGGAAAGCTTGCCAAGAAACTTATCAGGAAGCTTCTGAATTCCTGCCCTTTTTTGTTGGAATTGAGAATTGGAGTGTTCCTGATCATGAGAAGTATTTAGTCAAATTTGCGGCCGATAGTCAAAGAGTTAAAAACTTATTATTTTTCTATGAAAACCAGATCATAGGTGGTGGTCACTTAAAACCTTCAGATTGGAATTACTCAGGCGAATTACTTTACTGGGTGAGGTCAGGTTGGGATGGGCTTGGAATCGGAGCTTTTATTGCAAAGACCATGCTTGCGAGCGCCTACACAAACTTTGGGTATAGGCATTTAATTATTCAAACGGATAGAAACAATATTGGAAGTCAAAATGTTGCCAAAAAATTAGGCGCTTGGGTGGGACTTGTGTATGGATACGTTGACCACAGAGGTTTCCAGTCAAACATGCTGGTCTGGGTTAAAGAGACCCCCTTTGTCAAAATGGCATCCATGTTTAGCTCAGACTATGGCTGGAATCCAATTTCACCCAAACGTGGGGGGATCTACCGAGTAGATCATGAAAATAAACTCCCAAACTATATGGCTCCAGATCCTGGAAGGCTAAAAAAATAGAATTTATATCTCCCCCTAACGGAGAATCTGCTCTCCTCGGCACGGGCGGCGATTTTTTGGTTCTTCATTAAGTTGCTGGAACATCAATAGCAAAAGATTTAAATCAAATTAAATATACTAGTAATTATTAATATGGTAACCAAAGGAGCCTGAAAGGCTCCAAACTTCATTTTTATATTTACTCTTGAATTATTTTATATATTAGTTCTTCTATTAATACTTACAGTCAACCTGGAGGATCCAAAGTACTGAGAATTAGAGCCTTGTTCTCTAGTTACGGAATGAATAGTCTCCTAGGCGGACTAATCACTCCGTTCTTAGAGGTTATTTCAGCTAGGCAATTAAAGTGTTCCGCACTTTATCTGAGCGCCTTCTTCTTGCTTTGCGTCGTTCCTGATATTTAGTTATCTCATCTGGAGTTAACTTTGCCAGTTCACTGTTTGAAAGTGCCTTATTTTCAGGTTCCCAGACTGAATAGCATTTTGATTCAAAAG
>OMHY01000002.1 GCA_900298985.1 Streptomycetaceae bacterium | reverse complement strand
GGTTTATATACGAGGGACGATCACCCCAGGCTTTATAAACATAACCAGTACTTAAATCACCTGAGCCGATTCCAGGTAGATCTGGGGGAGTATCTAATTTATTTCTTCTTCGGAATATGAATACTCCACTTAATAATGCAAATGCCGTTGCCAGGAAATTAAGAGTTTCTTCGGGTTTATTAAGTGGATTAAAACGCTTTGATTCAGGCTTCACTTTCTTTACCAATAGGTCTGGGCAGATATTGTCGAAGTGCAATTCACCTAACAAGTTCTTACAGAACAGTGCAGTCTCGGTACTCACAACTCCACTGTCGTTATACACCTCAACAGTTAGTTGATGAAACCCTGGCGCAAGATCCGGTGGGATATTCAAATCTCGGGCATTTAAAGCAGGTGTTGGGCCAGTAAGTAGTTGATCCAGAATAACTCGCGGCGAATCTGCCGAAGCAAAAGGGGCACTTAATACAAAGAAACACAGCGATATCGCAAATAGAGCAAACTTTTTCATTACTTAACAATCACCCGAACTCTTTGGTTCTTCTTCGCACCTTTAATTGCGATTCGAGCACCTGACTCAATGTTTTGAATCAAGGTAGGAGTAATTTCAATTTTTACTTTAGATTTTGGATTGCTATTAATAATCCCAGTTATCTCTTCATTAGATTTTGGAACTATTACAGTATTTAAACCACCCTTATTCGAAATAATGACGCGAATGCGCTCACCTGTAACAAGCCCTGTGACTTTAATGTCGCTATTTCCCTCAGGAGCCACCGAAACTTTTGCAGCCGGCTTAGGTGCAATTTCGATAACAGTTTTATTCTCTCGCTTACTTACAACAATTTTCCGCGAAGGTGCAACTGGTTTCTGCTTTGGTTCAGTTGGTGTTGCAGGTTGAAAAGGAGGAGTAATAACTACTGGCTCTTCTGGTGCATTAGGAATTTCAATCTTTGTCGGTTGCGGATTTTGCGGGTTAGCAGGCGTCGGAGGAGTCGGGGAATTTGGAGGAGTTGATTCCACAAAATGAAAGTAATTAAAACTGATTGAGGTCCCTATGTTAACTTGACTTCCAGCAATTAAAGTTTGCGAATTTGTGACAACTTTTTCGTTATTTTCGGCGCTGGCCCCTTCAGACATTTGCGTCTCGCTTGCGACGATTAATCCTAAATTTGTCAGCACGTGTTCCGCAGCGGTTCTTGTTAGTCCATTTAAATTTGGAACAGTAACCCTTACAACTGGGTTCCATAAAGCATCAAAAATTATGGGTTCTCCAGAAAATTTCTTTGAGGTTATAGCGACTGACGTTTCATGTTCAGCCCAACCTGCAAAATCATAACCTTCTCTTGTAGGAGACTTTGGCCTCGGAGGTAAGGTCAGAAGTTCCTTCTCATTTGATGGAGGCAGGCCAGTTTGAATTAATGAACCATCTTCAAAAACACCACCATTAGATAGAAAAGAAAACGAGGGAACCCATTGTGCGTCAAAAATTATTGAGGTTGTGGATGTTTTACTTTCTATAAGTTCATGACTTCCGTTTATAGCCCAACCCGTAAAGAAATATCCAGGACGAAACGGACTGATCGGAGCTTTCTTTAACAAATCTGTATTGCCATCTAACCAAATAGGATCTCCTATTTGATGAGAAGTGCCGTCAATAAAGTATCCAAGGTTAGATTGGAACTCAAAGGAAGGAATCCAGTTGGCTGTAAAGACGACGGGGGACCCATCGAATAACTTTGAATAAATTACTTCAGTGTTTCCTTCCAATTTCCAGCCACCAAAAAAATATCCTGATTTGTAAGGATTCGAAGGTCGCAAAGTAAGTAAATCAGTATTTAAAACTGGTGGCCTTCCAACTTGAAATTCTGTTCCATCTGGAAAAATTCCTCCACCCGCCTCAAAGGTGAACGAGGGAACCCATTGCGCATATAGAGTTAAGTCTTCACTAAAGTTAAAGTGATCACCATCTGAATAATGATCTCCAGTTCCATTATCTGATGTGGCCCAACCTGCGAAAAAGTAACCTGGATTGTGAAATATATTTAAATCAAAGGTTGCTGATTTGTTTTGAGATTGAGTTCGTGTCAAATGGGATGAATCATTTGAATAAAAAGTGACTGTCTTGATATCTCGAGGTGTCCATATTGCATAAAGTGTTGTATCTGCTACCGGAGTATAAATTGAGCCAGCATCATAAGAAATACCCGAGCCATTAGCTTGGGTATTCCAATTTACGAAATCAAAACCTGGGTTTTCTGAACTATTTAGAGTTGGTAATTCAATGCTTATTCCAGTCTTTGATTGAATTAAGTTTGAACCACAATTTGAGTTCAATAAAACAGTCGAGGATGCTACGACACTAAATGTTATGTTATCAAGTAAATTTCCTAAAGATCCTGGAGTATCACTAACAAATCCAAATCTAGTTAAAGTTTGTCCTGCAGGCACTTTGTAAGTTCCGGAGTACACACCCCACATTTTTTGATTATACGGATACGTTCTAGGCAAATTTGTGTCAATAATCGTGGGTTCATCAAATGAATCAACACCAAGAAGTGTAACGGTTGAATTTTGAATTAGATTTGAATCATCATAACCAGTCCAAGCGACATTCCCTTTTTCACTTTGTCCTGATTCAAATCCTTCAACTCGCAACGCCAGTGGATCTGTTGGACCATTAAATGGAACGTTGCCGACCTTATCTCTACCATCCTTAAAACTTTGCGAGAAGTAATTCATTTTTGCCGAGTTTGGATCCATCGAATTTCCTATTTCGACATGCATGGTTTCAAGGTCACCATTATTAGTTTCAGTCTGCCTACCTTTGTGGTGAAGAGTCCACCTTAAAGTTGTTTCGGGAGTAGTTACGACATCTTGATATAGAAGTGAGGGGTAATCATTGTTTATTTCCGCAAAATAATTGCCATCACTTGGAGTAGAAGTGGAATAATTAAAATAAGGATTAGCAAGTTGTCGATTTATAGTATTTACAGCACCTAAAAAATGATTTTCAACAGATGCCGTGGAGCTTGTTGTTGGGTCAGAAGCATTAGTCGTGAGTCGTTGAACTTCTATTTTTTCATCTAATGCTGAAGTTTTCCAAAACCAATTTGGTGCGCCATTTATTACTCTTCCAATTTGAGTGGGACCGCCGTCATAGCCTTCGAACATTGTAGAGTTTGGTACAAATTCAAAGGAACCATTCGCAATAGAGTTTGTTGTTGGCGCCCAGAATGCTTTAAAAGTAATATCACCTGGGAAGTTATTTGAGTAATCGTCAGCAGCATTAAATAATTTTGTACCGTCCCACCAACCTATAAAAGTATAATTAGGCTTTGAAGGTTGGTCTGGCAACTTGAAAGGTCGCCCATTAAAAATTTGTATATTTTCAATATCCGAACCACCATTTGTATCAAATATTGCTTGGAAGGTCAGATTTGGTGTATCCCAGTTTTCTGGATGATAACTCTTAATTGGTATTAATCTCTCTAACGGCTCAATTTGAGCAGTGGAAATTGTTAAATTATCAAATTCAAATCCACGACCGTAAAGGCGAACTGTATCAAAACTGAAACCATTTTTTGCTAAAAAATGTATGTAAGCATATGGTTCACAAGAATTTTCAGATTCGTTTGGAGGGTCTTGCGGGTTTCCAAAGTAATCTGGCCTATTAAAAGAATTGCCAAAAAGTGAGTATGTTTCTTGATACGTCGGTTCGCTCAAGTTGCACTCAGGCCAATTTCCTCTTGGGAATAGGTTTACTGGAAGGGTACTTAGTTCTTGAACAACATCGTGCGTGTCCATTTTAGCCACCTGATCTAAGGTGTTTGTAAGTGCATTACTTTTGAAGAACTCTATGGTGTTGCCATCGTTTCCAGCAGCCCACCAAATTCCAAAATATTTTTGCGCTTGCTTAAAATTTATTTGTAAATATTTGCCGTCATCAGAGTTTGGGGAATGATCAGGTTCGTTTACAGCAGCCCCAATTCCCCAACTCCCACCAGAAGTTGGAATACTCGAATTGTTAGTTGCTGTAAATGGGGCAGTACCTCCACCGATGCCAACAATCGGACCATTTTCAACATATGGGCATTTTGCATTAGTACTTGCAACTTTGTCTTCAAATACATTGAAACAGTCTCCAGGAGTTTGATTATCAAAAGTTTCAGTGTAAGTAGTTCCATCGTCTTTGTGAAGCGTCTGCACATATGAACCTTGAACAAAAGGTATATCTAAATATGCATCAATAGGATCTCTAACGTTTAGAGTATTTTTTAAAGAGTGATTATTTGAATAAGGAATCCAAATCGGATAAAGATCTTGAGAATTACTTAAATCAATCCAGTCATTTTCCGAATAAGAAGTAGCTTCGCTAGGACAGGAGAAATGTTCATCGGTCGGCTTCCCACACCAACCTCCGAAATAATATCCGGCTTTGTAAAGCGTTCCCCGATTAGCAACATAAGGATTATCAAAGTTAGTAGTATTCATTGGAGCCGTCCCACCATCACTTCCATCATGGTGATACTCCACGTGTATCCAAATTGGATAAAAGTCAACCCTCGTTATTCCACCCGGATAAAAACTATATTGGTTGCCAATGTAATACCTCTCACTCGGGCAATTTCCGGAAATTGAATCAACTGGTTGCGTGCACCAGCCAACCAAATCATAATTTGTTCGCACTAATGTGTTTGGGCCAGAAAGCAAAAAATAAGGACTGTAGCCATCAAATTGCCAATCAATTGCAGAAGGAGGACTTCCTTCAGATAAATCATCTGCATGATATACAGCTTCTAATTTAGAAAAGTGTGCAATTGCAGTTAAGGAGCGGGCGGTACCAAAGTCATATCTGCTTGGATCTGTAGATAGGGTATCTTCCCAATAGGAAAAGATATATCCTGAGTTTGGAATCGCGCTTAAAGCATAATTTGACTGCGTTGAATCAATTGTTTGTATATTTTGAACAGAAGAAGTGCCATCTGAGTAATTATAAAAACTTATTAAGCCATTTCCGTCAGTTTGATATGTGTAAGTAGGATTAGGTTCAAAAATTGCAGTAAATGTTTGGGGGTCAGGACCTGCTAAATCCGTCCGTGGATTACTAGTATTTTCATCATCCCATTTAACAAATTGAAACCCGGGATTTGGTACGGCCCTTACTTCACTTCCGAAATAACCAATGTATATATTTTGTAATTTTTCACCCGAAATTTCTCCATTTCCGTCTGTTTGATATGTATATGAGACTTGAGGAATCGGCGCAAAATTTGCAGTGAACGTTTTGTTTGCACAATCTTTATCTGAAATTGCGCTGGAATCTGTTCTTTTGAAATTTGAGAAACCGTCACTCCATCCACTAAATTCAAAGCCAGTTTTTGCTACGGCAGAAACTTCTGTCCCAGAAGAGCGACCAAGTAAAATTTGGGTATTGTCCCCTGAAATATCACCACCCCCATTGATTTCATAAGTGATTGAATGACTGTCATTATCAAAAAATGAAGTTAAGTCAACATTATCGGTAACATTAGTTTCAAATCTAGTTGGCTCTGTTCTTCCATCGCTCCAATTAACAAAGTGTGCACAAGGCCACGGAATTGCGGTAATTGATTGGCCGTTTCCATAGGCATCGGCACATTGATTTACAACTCCTTCGTTAGTACCCGGGCCTTGCTCATGATATGAAATTGAATGGCTGGTTGGGCAATCAATCGCTTTCGCTCCCGGTAAAATTAAAATTTGACTTACAAAGAAGAAAGTTAGAACTAATGCAATCAACGGACCTTTAGGTTTTTTGGAACGGCAAAACACTGCCCTAGAATACTGAACTGAGTTCAGTTTTAAAAATTCCCAGAAATGCTATTTACACTCAATAACCGAAGCCCCTGAAGCCGGGCTGGAAGAAAAGAATCTCGGACTACGGAACCCCGCCTCTGCGAAAGCCTCAGCAATTTTCCCCTTAACTGACTCAACATCTTCCTTTTTCAACAGAGCAATTGCTGACCCACCAAAACCGCCACCAATCATTCGGGCACCGAGTGCCCCATTTTCATTTGCGGTATCAACGGCCAGATCTAATTCAGGACATGAAACTGTGTAGTTATCGCGCAGTGATGCATGCGCCTCTGAGACAATTTTTCCAAAAGTCACGAAGTCATCTTTCTTAAGTGATGCAACAGCATCCTTTACACGACGCATTTCGGTGACTGCATGAAACGCTCGCTTAAAAGTAATTGAATCTAATTCATTTTTTCTCGAAACAAAATCTTCCACGGAAATGTCGCGAAGCGATGAGATTTTCAAATCTGCAACTGCTTTTTCGCAGGATGCCCGTCTTTCAGCATAACCACCATCAACCAACTCATGATGTACTTGAGTATCAATGACAAGGAGTTCTAGTTCATGCGGTGCAATATCAAAAGGAATCTGCTCGATTGATAAATCCCGACAATCTAGAAGGAGAGCATGTCCTTCGGTGGCCATAATCGAAACAGATTGATCCATAATTCCGCAAGGCATACCTACGTAAATATGTTCTGCTCTCTGACAGAGGCGAGCAAGTTCGGGTTTTGAAATATTTAATTTATACAGTTTGTTTAACGCAGTCCCAACTGCCGCCTCAAG
>OMHY01000001.1 GCA_900298985.1 Streptomycetaceae bacterium | reverse complement strand
GTAGTGATTTTTCCATGAGCAAAAAGTTGAGTTGCTAATGTTCCCAACATTGCTTTTTGATGAGCTGGTCCACTTCCCAGTCTTGGACCTTTAGTAGGCTTTGGCATTTTTTCTCCTCTTACTCAAGTTCACTATCAAAATCAGCACCATAATTTGCATGCTTAGTTGGATCAAATCCAATTGGGGAATCTTTTAACGCTAGCCCCATGGAATGCAATTTGGCCTTTACTTCATCAATAGATTTAGAACCAAAATTTCTAATATCCATCAAATCTGCTTCGGAACGAGAAACTAATTCTCCGACACTATGAATTCCTTCACGCTTCAAGCAATTGTAGGAACGTACAGTTAAATCAAGATCTTCGATAGGTAGTGCTAGATCAGCTGCGAGCGCAGCATCCTGTACAGATGGTCCCATCTCAATACCTTCAGCATCAACATTTAATTCTCGAGCTAATCCAAATAACTCAACCAAAGTCTTGCCGGCAGATGCCATAGCATCAGCTGGTCGAATTGAAGGTTTAGTTTCAACATCCACTACTAAACGATCAAAGTCAGTTCTCTGTTCTACACGAGTAGCTTCTACTTTGTAGGAAACGCGCAATACAGGAGAATAAATAGAATCCACTGGAATTCGGCCAATCTCTCCACCGGCAGCTTTATTTTGTACCGCAGTTACATAGCCTCGACCACGCTCTACTGTTAATTCCACTTCAAAATTCGCTTTGGAATTTAGAGAAGCAATTACATGATCTGGGTTATGTACAACTACTCCCGCGGGAGCGGTAATATCATTTCCAGTAACTATCCCTTCACCACTTTTTCTAATGTAAAGTAGAGATGGTTCATCATTATCTGATGAAAGTACTAGGTTCTTTATATTTAATACAATCTCAGTTAAATCTTCTTTTACACCTTCCAAAGTTTGGAATTCATGCAAAGCTCCAGTAACTCTAATGCTGGTTACAGCTGCACCAGGAATAGATGAAAGCAGAGTTCTGCGAAGTGAATTACCTAAGGTATAACCAAAACCTGGTTCTAGCGGTTCAATAATGAAGCGAGAACGAGTTTCATTAACTACTTCTTCTGACAAGACGGTGCGTTGTGCAATTAGCGCTTTTACCTTCTCTTCCTTGGAGATCCACTATTTAATCTCCATACTAGTTTTGGGGACTGTATTTAGTTCGGGTATTTAATTACTTGCAAAAAAATTACTTTGAGTAAAGTTCAACAATAAGTTGTTCTTGTACTTGAGTATCGATGATGCTGCGAGTAGGTAGTGCGTGGATGATGATGCGAAGGCGTGAACCTACAACCTCCATCCAAGCTGGGATTGCTCTTTCACCTAACTCTGCACTTGCTACGATAAATGGAGTTAAATCCATTGATCCCGGAAGCACATCAATGATGTCCATTGGTGAAACACGATAAGAAGGAATATTTACTTTCTTACCATTCACTAGGAAATGTCCATGTCTTACTAATTGACGAGCCATATCCCGTGACTTAGCAAAACCTGCACGGAAAACCACATTGTCTAAACGAGTTTCCAACAACACCAAAAGGTTTTCACCGGTCTTACCTGCACGACGACTTGCTTCTTCATAATATCCATGGAATTGTCTTTCCAATACTCCATAAATGCGAGCGCACTTTTGCTTTTCACGCTTCTGTAATAAATATTCAGATTCTTTTCCACGACCACGACCATGTTGTCCGGGTGGATAAGGACGAGATTCCATTGGACATTTAGGTCCATCACATTTGGAACCTTTAAGGAATAGTTTTACCTTCTCGCGACGGCAACGCTTGCAATCTGCACCTGTATATCGAGCCATTTATATTCCTTCCTTAAACTCTGCGGGGCTTTGGTGGACGGCAGCCATTATGTGGAGCTGGAGTTACATCTTGAATTGCTCCAACCTCTAAACCTGCTGCTTGTAATGAACGAATTGCAGTTTCACGTCCAGAACCAGGGCCCTTAACGAAAACATCTACTTTCTTTAAACCATGCTCTTGTGCGCGACGAGCTGCAGCTTCTGCAGCCATCTGTGCGGCATAAGGAGTTGATTTACGAGAACCTTTAAATCCAACTTGACCGGCAGAGGACCAGGATATGACTGCACCGGTTGGATCTGTAATTGAAACAATAGTGTTGTTGAAGGTTGATTTAATGTATGCCTGACCTACTGCAACATTTTTCTTTTCCTTCTTGCGCATCTTTACTTTGCCTTTTGCGGCAGCACCTTTATTTGCAGTACTTGCAGCAGCCTTTTTAGCAGTAGCCATTACTTGGTCTCCTTCTTCTTACCAGCAATTGCAACGCGTGGCCCTTTACGAGTACGTGCATTGGTGTGAGTTCTTTGTCCGCGCACCGGCAATCCGCGACGATGGCGAATACCTTGATAGCATTGAATTTCAACTTTGCGACGAATATCAGCAGCAACTTCACGGCGTAAATCACCTTCAATTTTGTAGTTGCTTTCAATGAATTCTTTTAACTTTGCAAGATCAGCTTCTTGCAAATCTTTTACACGGGTATCTGGGCTAATTCCAGTCGCAGCTAAGGTAGCGTGTGATCTAGTTAAGCCAATCCCGAATATATAGGTAAGCGCAATTTCTACCCGCTTTTCACGTGGTAGGTCAACGCCAACGAGACGTGCCATTTATATTCCTTTATCTAGTTGAAAGGTCCTGCGCAATACATCTGAAATCACTTCCTCTTTTTTGATTTCAGCACCAGCCTTTCAATCCTGGTGGTGGATTTAATAAAAGTTCTTAAAAAACTTAAATTAAATTTGTATCACTCGTGCTCTATTTAGTTTTTACTATATTAATTTTTTTACAATTAACCTTGACGTTGCTTGTGGCGTAGATTGTCACAAATAACCATCACGCGACCATTACGGCGAATCACTTTGCACTTATCGCAAATTTTCTTGACGCTTGGTTTTACCTTCACAATCTTGCCTTTCTGTTTTCTAATCTACTTTCAAAAATCTTTAAAACTTTTATTGAATTATTTATATCTATAAATAATTCGACCGCGAGTTAGGTCATAAGGACTTAACTCCACAATCACTTTATCCTCAGGCAGGATGCGGATATAGTTCTGACGAACTTTTCCGCTGATGTGTGCAAGAACTTTATGTCCATTACTCAACTCAACTCGAAACATTGCATTTGGCAGAGCTTCTTGAACGATGCCTTCAATTTCGATGGCGCCTTCTTTTTTAGCCAATATACTCCCGTTTCGTTTTGCCAGTACTTGACTAGGAAGGCATGCGCCTACCTCGCCAAGAGCAGAGGGTTAGTTTATGGGTAAATGGTCTAAAGGGGCAATCCTGCTACTTATACCCCTTTAAATCATAAAAGTCACTCATTTTTTGCATTGTTTTTACCTTTATATTTGCCTAATGGAAGGGCAAATCCCAATTTCGCAGGTTCCAGGGGAGAAACTGAACTTTGTCGATGCTCATTGCCACCCAGTATTTGGAGGGCGCCAAATGCAAGGTCCCCAAGTGACTGGTCTAAATACTGTTGAAGAGATCATAAATGAGGTGAAAAACTTTGCCAGGAAAAATCCAAATTTAGAATGGATAGTTGGTGGAGCTTATGAAGCTGCCTTAATTCCAAACGGTGACTTCAAAAGAGAATGGCTAGATGAAGCGGTACTTGATCGACCAGTATTACTTCGGGCCATGGATTTTCATACTATCTGGGTTAACAGCAAGGCATTGGAAATTGCCAACTTAAATAAAAATACTTCAGATCCTAAAGGTGGTCAAATAGCTAGAGATAAATCTGGCCATCCAACTGGAACTTTAAGAGAGCCATCTGCAATTAATCTAATTGAAAAATTTGTTCCGCGAAGAACTTTGCAAGATGATTTAACCTCACTTGCTTTGGCTTATGAAAAATATAAATCCCATAATGTAGTTGCTATGCAGGATGCTTGGGTGGATCCAGAATTGGTTTTCGTATATGAAGCTGCTTTAAAGAATGAAGTAATCCAAATTCCAACCAATCTAGCACTTTTAGCCACACCTCAAAATTGGCAAAGCCTCCTTGCCCAATCTTTAGAATTGAAAAAAAGATTAACTGGAAAAAATTTAACTTGCCATAGCATTAAATTCCTAACTGATGGTGCGCTTTCTGCTGGAACTGCTTTTTTACTTGAACCATATTTAAACAATCCAAAATCTCTTGGATTAAAAATCTGGGATGATGCAGAACTTAATCAAGCAACAAAAGAATTTGATAAATTAGGTTTTCAATTACATATCCACGCTATTGGGGATGGGGCTATTAGGCAATCTTTGGATGCAATAGAAAATGTAATAAGTGAAAATGGGCATAGAGATCGCAGGGCTGTAATTGCACACGCTCAATTAATTTCACAGCAGGATTTACCTAGATTCGCGAAGTTAGAGGTAATTGCAAATATGCAACCTCTTTGGTGTTATTTAGATGTAATGAATGAGAAATTGATTTTGCCAGCAATTGGAGAAGAGAGAAATAATCGCCAATATCAGTTGCGATCCCTATTAGATTCCGGTGCGCGGATTGCATTTGGTAGTGATTGGCCTGTGACCTCCGAAGATCCTAATTTAGCTTTAAATGTACCAGTAACAAGGCAGCCACCAAAAAATCCAAATGCACCTGCCTGGAATTCCGAACAATCAATAACTCTAGAAGAATCAATAAATTCCTATACTAAGGAATCCTTATTTCAACTTTTCTTAATTTAATAAATCTGAGATCGCAACTCCAAGGGAGCTAAGTTTTTCTTGTCCACCATCGGGAGAAGTTAAGACAAATGGTTTTCCATCAGGAAGTAAAGCAAAGGAATGTTCAAAGTGCGCGCCTCGCGAACCATCAATAGAGACTACAGTCCAATCATCATCTAAAGTTTTGGTTTTATGAGTTCCTAAAGTAGGCATTGGTTCAATCGCTAAAACCATACCAACTTGTAACTCTGGACCTAAACCTGCTGCCCCGAAATTTAATACATGTGGATCTTCATGCATTGCCGTACCAATTCCATGTCCACCATACTCGCGCAATATTCCATAGGTGCCTTGAGAATTAATATAACTTTCAATTGCATGAGAAATATCAGTTAACCTGCCGCCCACAGTGGCTGCTGCAATTCCATGCCACATTGAATCTTCGCATACTTGAATTAGCTTTGCTTCTTCATTACTTCGCACTTGGCCCACCGCAACTGTGAATGCACTATCTCCATGCCAACCGTTAATAATTGCTCCAAAATCAATGGAAAGAATATCTCCCTCTTCCAATTTTCTTTGATTTGGAATTCCATGAACTATTTCATCATTAACAGAGGCACAAATTACAGCTGGATAACCATGATAATTTAGAAAATTTGATTTGGCCCCATTTTTTTTCAAAACTTTAATTGCAACTTCATTTAGGTGGTTAGTAGTAACACCTGGCGCGATTTCTTTTTTAACCGCTTCTAAACCTTCATAAACTACTAGCCCCGCTTGGCGCATTACCTTTAATTGCTCTAGGTTTTTGAGGGTAATAGCCATTTTTATTTATTTAATTGCGATTAGTGCTCGTTGGAATATTTCTTCTACTGAGCCAAGGGCTGAAATAGTTTTAAGTAGGCCGGTATTTTTGTAATAATTAATAATAGGCGCGGTTTGATCGTTATAAACTTCTAAGCGATTTGCAATGACTTCTTCCTTATCATCATCTCTTTGATATAACTCTCCCCCACATTTATCACATACCCCTGTGACTTTTGGTCTTTCAAATTCAATATGAAATGGAGCCTGGCAATTTTTGCAAACTCTTCTGCCAGATAGCCGGGTAATAATCTCTTCATTTGATAAAGAAAATTCTAAAACTGCATCTAGTTTTTCCTGATGTTGGTTTAGAAAATTACTTAAAAACTCTGCTTGTCCTACATTTCTTGGATATCCATCTAAGAGATAGCCATTAGCAAGATCATCTTGCTTTAAACGATCAGCCACCATATCGTTAGTAACCGAATCTGGGACTAGATTTCCCGCTGAGGTATAACTCTGAGCAAGTTTTCCAAGTTCAGTTTGCCCTTTAATGTTGGCGCGAAAAATATCTCCAGTTGAAATATGGGGAATGGAAAAGTGAGATGCAAGTAAAGAGCTTTGCGTTCCTTTTCCTGCACCTGGCGGACCCACCAGGATTAACTTCATTAGCGCATGAATCCTTCATATGCGCGTTGCTGTAATTGGCTTTCAATTTGCTTAGCGGTATCAAGACCAACACCAACCACAATCAGAATTGCGGTTCCACCAAATGGGAAGTTTTGAGAAGCTTGGAACAAAATTAAAGCAATGATTGGAATGATTGCAACTAATGCCAAATATAAAGAACCTGGAGCGGTAATGCGATTGATTACATATTGTAAATAATCTGCTGTTGGCTTTCCGGCACGAATACCAGGAACAAAGCCGCCATAAGTTTTCATATTATCTGCAACTTCAGTTGGGTTAAAGGTAATTGATACATAAAAGTAAGTGAAAAATATAATTAGTAGCGCATAAGAGGCGATATATATTGGGTGATCACCTTTAACTAAATTTTGTTGAATCCAAATCGCCCAACCTGCACTACTTCCAGAGAAGTTAACAATTAGAGATGGAATATAAAGCAGAGATGATGCAAAAATTACTGGAATTACACCGGCTTGGTTAACCTTGATTGGGATATAGGTACTAGTTCCACCATAAACTTGTCTGCCAATTTGTCTCTTGGCATATTGGACTGGAATTCTTCTAGTTGCTTGTTCCACAAATACCACCGCTGCAATAGTTCCAAAACCAACGATTAATACCACAATAAATGGGAACCAACCTTTTTGTTGCTTAATTGCCCAAAGTTGTGTTGGGAAACCAGAAGCAATAGAGGTGAAAATAAGAATTGACATGCCATTTCCTACACCACGATCAGTGATCAATTCACCCAACCACATAATTACTGAGGTACCAGCTGACATTACAAAAATCATGGTCACAATTCGGAACCAGCTGGTGTCAGGCAAAATTTGTTGAGAACATCCACTAAATAATCTTCCTGGTGTTCTAGCAACTGCAATTAAACCTGTGGACTGCAAAATTGCTAATCCCACAGTTAAATAACGGGTGTATTGAGTCAACTTTGAAGTTCCAGATTGACCTTCTTGTTTCAAAGATTCAAATCTTGGTATTACAACGGTCAACAATTGAATAATGATAGAAGAGGTGATGTAAGGCATGATGCCAAGTGCAAATATAGATAGGTGCAGCAATGCGCCACCACTAAATAGATTTACCAATCCTAGTAAGCCACCGTTATTTGCATTTTTTAAGCAAACTTGAATTGCTTTATAGGAAACACCTGGGGTTGGAAGAATGGAGCCAACTCGAAATAGCGCCATAATAGAAAGAGTAAAGAAAATCTTAACTCGCAGATCTGGAGTTCGAAACGCCTTCCCAAAACTTGCTAGCACTTAATTTCTCCTAGTCTCTTCCCTTAAAACCACATCTCTAAGTTAGAGAGTGCTTACCGTTCCACCTGCTGCTGCAATCTTCTCAGATGCTGAAGAAGAAAATGCATGAGCAGTAACTGCTACTTTAACAGTGATTTCACCATTGCCTAGGATTTTAATTGGGTGTCCAGCGCGAACTGCGCCTTTTGCCACTAAATCTTCTACCGTAACTTTGCCACCATTTGGATAAAGCTCATTTAAAGTAGAAACATTTACTGGTTGATATACAACAGTTGCTGGATTTTTAAATCCACGTAATTTTGGCAAACGCATTACTAATGGAAGTTGTCCACCTTCAAAACCTGGGCGAACAGTATTACGAGCATTTGTACCTTTAGTACCACGACCCGCAGTCTTACCTTTAGATGCTTCACCGCGACCTTTACGGGTGCGTTCTTTTTTCGCACCTGGTGCTGGTCTTAAGTGATGTAATTTCAATACCATGATTTATTCAACCTCCTCGACATGAATTAAATGTCGAACTGCATTTACCATTCCACGAATCTCTGGCTTATCTTCTTTTACTACAATGTCACCAATTCTTTTTAAACCAAGTGAGCGTAGTGTGTGTCTTTGATTAGGTGGATTGCCAACTTTTGAACGCAATTGAGTAACTTTTAATCGCTTCACTTTATGCACCTACCTTAGTTGAATTGATTGCTCGAGCAATACTTGCGGGAGCTACATCTTCTAATGCACGACCACGACGCACCGCAATTTTGGTTGGGTTTTCCAAAGTTGCTAAGGCATCAGCGGTTGCATGCACCATATTGATTGCATTGTTAGAACCTAAAGATTTTGTTAATACATCGGTAATTCCAGCGCAATCCAATACTGCACGCACTGGACCGCCTGCAATCACCCCAGTTCCAGGTGCTGCTGGGCGAAGCAATACAACACCAGCTGCTTTTTCACCTTGTACTGGATGAGGGATAGTTCCATTTAATACTGGAACTTTGAAGAAATTCTTTTTAGCATCTTCGACACCTTTAGCAATTGCTTGTGGAACTTCTTTTGCCTTTCCATAACCAACACCAACAGTACCTTTTTGGTCTCCGACTACTACCAAAGCGGTAAAGGAGAAACGACGTCCACCTTTTACTACCTTTGATACCCGGTTGATAAATACTACGCGCTCGGTATAAGGAGATTTCTCTCTTTCTTCCCGAGGTTCACGGGAACGTCGTTCGCGACGATCACCAGTTTTTTCCTCACGTGAGTTTTCACGAGTTAAATTTGTTGAATTATTTGCAGGGCTCATTAGAAATCCAATCCATTCTCTCGAGCAGCTTGTGCTAATGCTGCAACTCGACCGTGATACTTATTACCGCCACGGTCAAAGACAACAGCGGAAATTCCTTTTTCCTTTGCACGATTTGCTAACTCTTTACCAATGGTGCGAGCTTTTGCACTTTTGTCACTTGCAGAATCTTTGCGAAGTGCATCTTCCATGGTGGAAGCACTTACTAAAGTTATTCCAGCAGCATCATCAATAATTTGGGCAAACAAATGACGAGTAGATCTAGAGACAACTAAGCGAGGACGAGCAGAGGTTCCAACTACTTTCTTGCGAACACGAAAGTGACGACGCTTGCGGGCAGTTGTAGCCGAGCCTTTATTTACTTTAACGCCGATAGCCATTATTTCTTACCTGTCTTTCCTTGCTTACGTCTGATGCGTTGTCCATCTAGATGTAATCCTTTACCTTTGTAAGGATCTGATTTACGCAATTTTTGAATTTTGGCAACAGTTTCTCCAACTAATTGCTTATCAATTCCATTTACGTGAAAACGAGTTGGGGATTCAACTTTAAAAGTGATTCCTTCGGGAGCTGGGAAATGAATATTGTGTGAGTAACCTAGTTGGAACTCAAGATCTTTTCCTTTTTCTGCTACACGATAACCAACACCAACGATTGTAATAGATTTGGTGTAACCATTGGTTACTCCTTCAATCATATTCGCAACTAAAGTACGAGATAAACCATGTAAACTGCGAGATAATCGTTCATCATCTGGACGAGTTAGAGTTAAGGTTGTACCTTCTTGAGAAATTACAATTGGTTTTGCAATTTCTAATGCCAAAGCACCTTTTGGACCTTTTACCTTTACTTCTTGTCCAGAAATATTTACTTCAACTCCACTTGGGACTGAAATTGGATTTTTACCGATACGTGACATTATTGATCACCATACATAGGCGAGAACTTCTCCGCCTACGCCTTGCTTAGCTGCTTGCTTATCTGTTAATAATCCGGAAGAGGTAGAAATAATTGCTACACCTAGACCACCCAAAACTTTTGGCAATGCAGTGGACTTTGCATAAACCCGCAGACCTGGCTTGGATACACGACGTAATCCAGCTATAGATCTTTCGCGGTTGCTTCCAAATTTAAGATCAATTGTTAAAGATTTACCAAAGCCGGTAGTTGAGTTTTCAACTTTATATCCGGAGATAAATCCTTCTTGCTTAAGAATCTCAGCAATTCTTGCCTTAACCGATGATGAGGGCATAGTTACCGTATCGTGGTAGGCAGAATTCGCATTACGCAGACGTGCAAGCATATCTGCGATTGGATCTGTCATTGTCATTTCTGGCCTCTGGCCTTTCTCAAAGTGGTTTCCTTTCGGACCTGCTCTGTAGTTGTAGTTATTTGTTAATTCTCTTTTTCTCTATTATTACCAAGATGCTTTTGTAATTCCGGGAAGTTCACCACGATGTGCCATTTCGCGGAAACAAATTCGGCAGATGCCAAATTTTTGATATACAGCATGCGGGCGACCACATCTTTGACAACGGGTATAGCCACGAACTTTGAACTTAGGTTTGCGACTTGCTTTAATTTTTAGCGATGTCTTTGCCATTTGCTCTTACTCCCTAGTTTTCCTTGAAAGGGAATCCAAGTGCTCGAAGCAATTCCCGTCCTTCTTCATCATTTTTTGCTGTAGTTACAAAAGTGATATCCATACCGCGAGTGCGATCTAATTTATCTTGATCGATTTCGGGAAATACAACTTGTTCAGTCAAACCAAAGGTGTAGTTTCCTTTTCCATCAAATTGCTTAGGTGACAATCCACGGAAATCTCTAATACGAGGCAATGCAATGCTGAGCAATCGATCAGTGAATTCCCACATCCGATCATTTCGCAAAGTTACATGTGCTCCAATTGGCATTCCTTCACGCAATTTAAATTGTGCAATAGATTTCTTCGCACGTGTTACCGCTGGCTTTTGTCCAGTAATAATTGTTAAATCTCTGATAGCACCTTCAATTAGTTTGGAATCTTTTGCTGCTTCTCCTACACCCATATTTACAATTACTTTAGTAAGTGTTGGAATCTGCATTACATTTTGATACGAAAACTTATTTTTCAAAGCTGGTGCGATTTCAGCACGATAACGTGCCTTTAATCTAGGAGCGGTTGTAGTTGTCATTAGATCTCCTTCCCAGTTCTTACTGAGATGCGAACATTTTTGCCACGCTCATCTTTTTTAGCGCCGATACGACTGGCTTTGCCATCATCAGCAACTAGTTGAACATTTGAAAGATGAATAGCTGCTTCTTTGGTAATAATTCCGCCAACTTTTACTCCACGCTCAGTTTGGCTCTCTTTAGTATGGCGCAATACCCGATTGATGCCTTCCACAATCACACGTGCATCTTTGTGGTGAATTGAAAGTACAGTTCCAGTTTTGCCCTTATCTTTTCCGGCAATAACTTGTACTTTGTCGCCTTTTTTAATTGCTGACATTTTTAGAGCACCTCCGGAGCCAATGAAATAATTTTCATAAATCTTTTATCGCGAAGTTCACGTGCTACTGGTCCGAAGATACGAGTTCCACGAGGTTCACCATCAGCTTTAATAATTACAGCTGCATTTTCATCAAACTTAATATAGGAACCATCTGGGCGACGATTTTCTTTTACAGTTCGCACAATTACTGCTTTTACTACTTCACCTTTTTTCACAGTTCCACCTGGAATTGCATCCTTCACTGAACAAACAATGATGTCACCGATTCCGGCGTATCTGCGAGAAGAGCCTCCAAGTACACGAATACAAAGGAGTTCTCGAGCACCGGTGTTATCCGCTACCCGAAGACGAGTTTCATTTTGAATCATTTTCTTTTCCTTTTACTCGAGTATCTACTACTTAGCCTTCTCGATGATTTCTACTACGCGCCAACGCTTAGTAGCGGATAGAGGACGAGTTTCCATAATCAAAACTCGATCTCCAATTCCAGCAGAGTTTGCTTCATCATGTGCTTTCAATTTTTTGGATTTAGAAAGAACTTTGGAATATAGACCGTGTTTTACTCGGTCATCAATAACCACTGTCACTGTCTTATCCATTTTGTTAGAGGTAACAATGCCTTCGCGCACCTTGCGGTAATTGCGCTCATCATTTACTTGGCTCATGCAGCACCTCCAACTTTCTTACTTGAATCTTGAATGTTAAGACCAATACCTAATTCTCTTTCTCGCAAAATTGTGTAGATGCGAGCAATCTCTTTTCGAACTGCTGTTAAGCGGCCATGGCTCTCTAATTGACCAGTTGCAGCTTGAAAACGTAGATTAAATAACTCTTCTTTTGCATCTCGCAATTTAATTGCGAGCTCATCTGAAGAGAGACCTCTTAGCTCCTCGGCGGTAATGATGTTAGCCATTAGAACTCCTCTCTTTTTACAATCTTGCACTTCATTGGCATTTTGTGTATTGCACGGCTCATTGCCTCAACTGCAATTTCCTCTGCCACACCAGAAATTTCAAACATAACTCTTCCCGGCTTCACATTTGCTACCCAAAATTCCGGAGAACCTTTACCAGAACCCATACGAGTTTCTGCAGGTTTCTTAGTCAATGGACGATCAGGATAAATATTGATCCAAACTTTTCCACCACGCTTGATATGACGAGTCATAGCAATACGTGCTGCTTCAATTTGGCGGTTAGTTACATAATGTGGTTCCAATGCTTGAATTCCATAATCACCAAATGCAACCTCTGTTCCACCTTTTGCTTTACCAGAAAGCTTTGGGTTGTGTTGCTTGCGGTGCTTAACACGACGTGGGATTAACATTTAGTTTTCCCCTCCTTCATTATTAACTGGAGTATTTTCAGTTGAATCTGAAGTTGTAGTGGTTGTAGCAACATGAGAAGTAGTTACTTCACCACGTGGATGTCTTGGTGCACGAGAAGTTGGACGTGGCTTTGGAGCACGCGCTGCTGCAAGTGCAGCTGCTGCTCTTTCTGCACGTGATTCAATTACTTCACCTTTATAGATCCAAACCTTTACACCTAATCGACCAAAGGTAGTGTGTGCTTCATGGAATCCATAATCAATATCTGCACGTAAAGTATGAAGTGGAACCCGACCTTCACGATAAAACTCACTTCGTGACATTTCAGCGCCGCCTAAACGACCACCGCATTGAACTCTAATTCCTTGTGCTCCTGCTTTTAGCGCTGATTGCATTGCTTTTCTCATCGCACGACGGAAAGAAACACGAGCTGCTAATTGCTCTGCAATTCCTTGAGCAACAAGTTGTGCATCAATCTCTGGATTTTTAACTTCCAATATATTTAGTTGCACTTGCTTGCCGGTCATTTTTTCCAAATCAATGCGAATACGATCTGCTTCAGTTCCACGTCTCCCAATTACAATTCCAGGGCGAGCGGTATGTAAATCAATTCTTACTCTTTCGCGAGTACGCTCAATTTCAATACGGGAAACACCAGCGCGCTCCATACCTTTATTCATCATGCGACGAATTTCAATATCTTCTTTTACATAATCTTTGTATAACTTATCTGCATACCAACGTGATTTAAATTCAGTGGTAATACCTAGGCGAAAGCCATGTGGATTTACTTTTTGACCCATTTACTCGGCCTTCCCTTCTGATTTGGTTTCAACTTTTTTAGCACTTCTTTTCACTGGACCTGAGGTACGAAAATTCTTATCGCTGGAAAGCACAATGTTGATAGAAGAGGTGCGCTTGTTGATTCGATATCCACGACCTTGAGCTCGTGGGCGAAAACGCTTTAAGGTGAAACCTTCATCAACTGTAGCTTCTGCTACCCATAATTCACTGGCATCACGCAATGTTGGATTTTTTAGCTTTGCACTTGCAACTGCGGAATTAACTAGTTGATAAATTTCACCAGCAACTTCTTGGTTTGCAAATTTCAAAGTTGTTAATGCAACATCTGCTCTTTCGCCACGGATTATGTTGATTACACGACGAGACTTTTGTGGAGTAGTGCGGGTATTACTTAACTTTGCGCGCGAAACAATAGTTCCGGAATCAACTTGATTAGCCACGAGTAGCCCTCCGATCATCTTTCACGTGTCCTTTGAAGGTACGAGTTGGTGCAAATTCACCTAACTTGTGTCCAATCATTGCTTCGGTAATAAATACTGGAACATGTTTGCGTCCATCATGAACTGCAATGGTGTGTCCAATCATTGCTGGAACAATTAGCGAACGTCTTGACCAGGTTTTAATAACGTTACGAGTGTTTTTCTCGTTTTGGTCATCAACCTTTTTAGCAAGATGTCCATCCACAAATGGACCCTTCTTTAAACTTCTTGGCATTACCTATTCCTCGCTTTTTGATTAACGCTTCTTGTTGGACTTACGACGACGAACAATTAAAGAATCTGATGCTTTTTTCTTACGAGTACGAGCCTCTGGCTTACCCCAAGGAGAAACAGGGTGACGACCACCAGAAGTTTTACCTTCACCACCACCATGTGGGTGATCAACCGGGTTCATAACTACACCACGAACAGTTGGGCGTTTTCCTTTCCAACGCATACGTCCAGCTTTTCCATAATTAATATTTGATTGCTCAGCATTTCCAACTTCACCAATAGTTGCTCTGCAGCGCACATCAACATTTCTAATTTCACCAGATGGCATACGCAATTGCGCATAAGGACCATCTTTTGCTACTAATTGCACTGATGCACCTGCGCTGCGTGCAATTTTAGCTCCACCGCCTGGGCGAAGTTCAATGGCATGAACCACTGTTCCAACTGGGATGTTTCTTAAAGGTAAATTGTTTCCAGGCTTGATATCAGCACTCGCACCATTTTCAATTGGATCACCTTGTTGCAATTTATTTGGAGCCAAGATGTAACGCTTTTCCCCATCTGCATAATGCAAAAGAGCAATACGTGCAGTTCTGTTTGGATCATATTCAATATGTGCAACTTTGGCTGGAATACCATCTTTATCATTGCGACGAAAATCAATTACTCGATATGCGCGCTTGTGTCCGCCACCTTGATGTCTAACAGTGATGCGACCAGATGCATTTCTTCCACCTTTGGAATTAATTGGTCTAACCAAAGACTTTTCCGGTGTGCTTCGAGTAATCTCCGCAAAATCCGGGACGGTAGCACCGCGCTGACCTGGTGTGGTCGGCTTGAGTTTTCTTAGCGCCATTTGTCTCTTCTCCTTTAAGTTCTCTTAAATTCTTTTCTTCAGTGACTTCTGATTAAGAAGCTTGTCCACCAAAGATGTCGATTTTGTCTCCGGCTTTTACATGCACAATGGCACGCTTTTGATTATTACGTCTTCCAATTCCAATAGCGGTTCGCTTGCGCTTTCCATCTCGGTTCAAAGTATTTACTGCTAAAACTTTTACTCCGAAAATCTTCTCTACTGCAATTTTGATTTCAGTTTTATTGGCACGTGGATCAACCAAAAAGGTGTATTTGTTTTGATCAATCAGTGAATAAGATTTTTCTGAGATCACTGGCGCTAATAGAACTTCTCTGTAATCTTTCACGCTGATACTCCTTCTGTTACTTCACTTTCATGTGCAACTGCACTTGCTCTCATAGCTGGACCTGAAATAAATTCATTTAATCCACTTTGAGAGAAAACCACATCATCGCTTCCAACTACGTCATATGCATTTAATTGATCACTTACTATTAAATGAATATCATCAGCATTTCGCAAAGTTCTCCATGCTAAATCCTCAGAGCGAGAAAGCACTACTAATAGCTTCTTGCGATCTGAAAATTGTCTAACCGCATTGATAGCTAATTGAGTTGATCCTGCAATCTCTTTATTTGCTGGGACTTGATCAAGTAAGTGGATGCGATCTGTTCTTTGACGATCAGAAAGAGCACCTTTTAATGCTGCTTGAATCATTTTCTTTGGAGTGCGTTGTTCATAAGTTCTGGGAACTGGTCCATGGGAAACTCCACCATGTCTTTGTAATGGTGCTCGAACTGAACCTTGGCGAGCGCGACCGGTGCCTTTTTGCTTGAAAGGTTTTTTACCGGTACCAGAAACCTCAGCACGAGTTTTTGCCTTATGGGTTCCGGCACGAGCTGCAGCTAATTGCGCAACAACTACTTGGTGAATTAGAGGTACATTAGTTTGTACATCAAAAATCTCAGCTGGAAGATTTACAGTTCCAACTTTTTTACCAGCAGCGTCTTTTACCTCAACTGTTAGTGACATGCTTACTCACCTACCTTTTCAGATGCAACTTTCTTTGAAGCAGTTCTAAGAAAGACTGTAGATCCAATTGGGCCAGCGATTGCACCCTTTACTAAAATTAAATTCTTTTCTACATCAACACTATGTACTAAAAGATTTTGCATAGTGATGGTGTCAACACCCATCCGACCCATCATTCTTTTACCTTTGAATACACGACCTGGTGTAGTTCTGTTACCGATTGAACCAGGCATACGGTGCTTGCGATCGACACCATGTGATGCACCGATTCCGGAGAAACCATGACGTTTCATAACACCAGCAGTACCTTTACCGCGAGAAGTTCCGGTAGCATCAATAAAGTCTCCGGCTGCAAAAACATCACATTTAACTTCATCACCAACGTTATAACCTGTGGTATCTGAAATACGTAACTCTGCAACTTCTTTGCGTGGGGTAACACCAGCTTTTGCAAAGTGTCCTGCGGCTGGTTTGGTTACTTTACGTGGATCAATCTTGCCAAATGCAAATTGCACTGCGTTGTAACCATCTTTTTCTAAATTTCTAATTTGAGTAACAACGCAAGGACCTGCCTCAACTACTGTTACTGGAACGATCTTGTTGTTGGCATCAAATACTTGGGTCATTCCCAACTTGGTGCCAAGAATCCCTTTGATCGCCTTGCTATGCGCTTGGGTGGTTTTCATTTTAATAAATCCTCTTTATTATCTTTTCAAATTACCGATTAGAGCTTGATCTCAATATCAACACCAGCAGGAAGATCCAAACGCATCAAAGAATCAACTGTCTTTGGTGTTGGATCGATAATGTCAATCAAGCGCTTATGAGTACGCATCTCAAAGTGCTCACGACTGTCTTTGTACTTGTGAGGAGAGCGAATCACACAGAAAATATTCTTTTCCGTGGGAAGCGGAACTGGACCAGCTACAGATGCACCGGTGCGCTCAACAGTCTCTACAATTTTCTTTGCAGAGCTATCGATCACTTCATGATCATAAGCCTTTAGTCGAATGCGGATCTTTTGTCCCGCCATAACGATTCTCCTTTAATTTCTGAGCTTTATTACTTTTTTACTTTTAATTTACTTTTAACTTTTTTTAATTTTTATATTGGGCGACTAGTTAAAGCCGCCCAATATTTTTCAATATTTTTAATTACTTAAGTTTTATTACTTAGTAATTTTGGTAACTCGACCTGCACCTACGGTACGTCCACCTTCACGGATAGCGAAGCGAAGACCTTCTTCCATAGCAACTGGTTGAATTAGCACAACATTCATCTCGGTGTTATCACCAGGCATAACCATTTCAGTTCCACTTGGAAGAGTAACTACCCCAGTCACATCTGTGGTACGGAAATAAAATTGTGGACGATAGTTGTTGAAGAATGGAGTGTGGCGTCCACCTTCATCCTTAGAAAGGATATAAGCAGATGCAGAAAATTCTGTATGAGGAGTGATAGTACCTGGCTTGCAAACTACTTGACCACGCTCTACATCTTCACGCTTGGTTCCACGAAGTAGTAGACCAACGTTTTCTCCTGCTTGTCCTTCATCAAGAAGTTTACGGAACATTTCAACACCAGTAACAGTTGTCTTTTGTGAATCTGGACGGATTCCAACAATTTCAACTTCTTCGTTAACTTTGATGATACCGCGCTCGATACGACCTGTTACTACAGTTCCACGACCAGTAATTGTGAATACATCTTCAACTGGCATCAAGAAAGGCTTATCAACTTCACGAGCAGGTGTTGGAATGAAGCTATCTACAGCTGCCATCAATTCCATTAACTTCTCTGCCCAAGCTGCATCTCCTTCGAGAGCCTTTAGAGCTGAGATACGAACGATTGGTGTGTCATCTCCTGGGAATTCATACTTCTTCAAAAGATCACGAACTTCTTCTTCCACCAACATCAAAATATCTTCATCATCAACCATGTCAGACTTGTTCAAAGCTACAACGATTGATGGCACACCAACTTGGCGAGCAAGTAGAACGTGCTCTTTAGTTTGTGGCATTGGACCATCAGTTGCTGCTACTACCAAGATTGCTCCGTCCATCTGTGCAGCACCGGTAATCATATTTTTGATGTAGTCGGCGTGACCTGGGCAGTCAACGTGTGCATAGTGACGTGCTTCTGTTTGATATTCAATGTGGGCAATAGAAATTGTGATACCACGTTGACGCTCTTCTGGAGCTTTATCAATTTGATCAAATGGGGTGAATGGGTTTACATCTGGATACTTATCATGAAGTACCTTTGAGATGGCTGCAGTAAGAGTTGTCTTACCGTGGTCAATGTGACCAATTGTGCCAATGTTGACGTGCGGTTTTGTACGCTCGAACTTTGCCTTTGCCACTTTTTACTCCTCCAGTTTCTTTCTTTTTCTAAGTTTTGCTTTTCTAACTAGTTAGTTTTTTTGGGTGATGCTTTTGCTAATTTGCAAAAGTTTTGCCAAGTAATTTTTATTACTCGCCTCTAACTTTTGCGATGATTTCTTTGCTAACTGCGGCCGGCACTTCAGCATAGGAATCAAATTGCATGCTGTAGGACGCACGACCTTGCGTTCTACTGCGGAGATCTCCGACATAACCAAACATCTCGGAGAGTGGCACAAGAGCTTTAACAACTCTGGCACCAGATCGTTCATCCATGGATTGGATCTGACCTCGACGACTGTTTAGGTCACCGATCACATCACCCATGAAATCTTCTGGGGTAGTTACTTCCACTGACATAACAGGTTCCAAAAGAACTGGACCTGCCATTGCAATCGCTTCTTTGAATCCAGCAATACCTGCAATTTTGAATGCAAGTTCAGAGGAGTCAACATCGTGGTAAGCACCATCTTGCAAAGTTACCTGCACATCTACAACTGGATATCCTGCTAGCGGTCCAGTTTGCATTGCTTCTTGGCAACCCTCATCAACTGCTGGAATATATTCACGCGGAACTCTTCCACCAGTAATCTTGTTTACAAATTCATAATGTTTTTCGCCGCCGGCAGGAATTGGATTTAATGCAATATCAATTTTTGCAAATTGTCCCGAACCACCAGATTGTTTCTTGTGGGTGTAAGAGTGAGAAGCAACTGATTTGCGAATTGTTTCGCGATAAGCAACCTGTGGCATACCTACATTTGCTTCCACTTTAAACTCGCGCTTCATACGATCAACCAAGATTTCCAAGTGCAATTCACCCATACCAGAAATAATTGTTTGACCTGTTTCTTGATCTGACTTTACGTGGAAAGTTGGATCTTCTTCGGCAAGTCTTTGAATAGCATTTCCAAGTTTTTCTTGGTCTGCTTTAGTCTTTGGTTCAATCGCTACTGAAATAACTGGATCTGGGAAATCCATTGATTCCAAAATAACTGGCTTATCAGAATCACAAAGAGTATCTCCAGTGGTGGTGTCTTTTAGACCCATCACTGCAATAATCATTCCGGCGCCAGCTTCATCTCTTTCTTCCCGCTTATTTGCGTGCATTTGATAAATCTTGCCGATACGCTCTTTGCGATCTTTAGTAGAGTTCAAAACTGAAACTCCAGCTTCGATTTTTCCAGAGTAAATACGCACGAAAGTTAATTTTCCTAGGTGTGGATCAGACATAATCTTGAATGCCAAAGCAGAGAATGGTTCTGCTTCTGATGGATGGCGTTCAATTGTGGTGTCGTTATCTCCGACCTTGAAACCTTTGATTGCTTCTACATCTAGCGGGCTTGGTAAATAACGATTTACCGCATCCAACATAGGTTGTACACCTTTATTCTTAAATGCAGATCCAGTTAGCACTGGAGTTAACTTAAATGCAATAGTAGCGCGACGAATAGCCGCGATGATTTCATCTTCACTAATATCCGCACCTTCTAAATATTTTTCCATTACTTGATCATCAGCATCAGCCAAAGTTTCAATTAAAGCATGACGAGCTTCATCTGCAGCTGCTTTCAAATCAGCAGGAACATCTTCAACTACATAATCTTCACCTTTTTTGGTTTCCCCACGCCAGGTCAAAGCCTTCATAGAAATTAAATCAACAACTCCAATGAAATCTGCTTCTGCACCAATTGGAATTTGCAAAACTAGTGGGACCGCGTTTAAGCGCTCACGAATCATAGATACACAACGATCAAAGGAGGCGCCAGTTCTATCTAATTTATTTACAAAACAAATACGTGGAACTGAATACTTATTTGCTTGACGCCAAACAGTTTCAGATTGGGGTTCCACACCCGCAACACCATCAAACACTGCAACTGCACCATCTAGAACGCGCAAAGATCTTTCTACTTCAACTGTGAAATCTACGTGTCCAGGTGTATCAATGATGTTGATCAAGTTGCCTTTCCATTGGCAAGTGGTAGCAGCAGAGGTAATAGTGATACCGCGCTCTTGTTCCTGCTCCATCCAGTCCATGGTGGCTCCACCATCATGTACTTCACCGATTTTGTAATTGATACCGGTGTAAAAAAGGATGCGCTCAGTCGTCGTAGTCTTACCGGCGTCGATGTGCGCCATAATTCCAATATTGCGAACTTTGGCTAGGTCGATTGCTGTATCTGCGGCCACTTAATCTTCTCTCTGATTCTCTCGTATTTTCTAAAGCTCTTTATTACCAACGATTTTTTTCTACCAACGATAATGTGCAAAAGCCTTATTAGCTTCTGCCATTTTGTGGGTATCTTCTCTCTTCTTAACAGCTGCACCTAAACCATTTGATGCATCTAATAATTCATTTGTTAGACGCTCTGCCATTGAATGTTCGCGACGCAATCTGGAAAAATCTACTAACCAGCGAAGTGCCAATGTAGTTGCACGTGCTGTTTTTACTTCCATTGGAACTTGATAGGTAGCTCCACCAACGCGACGAGATTTAACTTCAATTGTTGGCTTTACATTGTCTAATGCACGCTTCAAAGTAATTACTGGATCAACACCATTTGTTTTATCTCTGCAACCTTCTAATGCATCATAAACAATTCCTTCTGCAACTGATCGCTTTCCATGCAAAAGAATTTTATTAATTAGAGCAGTAACAATTGGTGAGTTATAAACTGGATCCGCAATAACTGGACTCTTAGCAACTGGACCTTTACGTGGCATTTGTTACCTTCCCCTTACTTCTTTTCCCGCTTAGCACCATAACGGCTGCGTGCTTGTTTACGATTTTTCACACCTTGTGTATCTAATGATCCACGAATAATTTTGTAACGAACACCAGGAAGATCTTTCACACGACCACCACGAACCAAAACAATTGAGTGCTCCTGCAAGTTATGTCCTTCACCAGGAATATATGCAGTTACTTCCATTCCACTTGTTAAACGCACACGCGCAACTTTTCGAAGTGCAGAGTTTGGTTTCTTTGGTGTTGTTGTATAAACACGAGTACAAACTCCACGACGTTGCGGAGATCCTTTAAGCGCAGGAGTTGAAGTCTTACTTGTTTTTTCTTCACGTCCTTTGCGAACGAGTTGCGCAATTGTTGGCACTGTTTTCCACTCTTCCTTATTATTAAGTATTACTAGTTGCAAATAATTCTTTGTTGTTAAGTTGTTCGCATTTAAAACTTATGTTCACTCAGCGATACACGCGGTCGGGTGTGTTGCGACTGCTACATATCTATGCACCTAAAATTTAGAACAGATTTCATTGATCAACATCAACGAGCTGCTTAATTCAAGCGTCAAGAAGTGAACCTTTAGTTAAAAAGGCAGAAGCGTAGAGTAACTTAAAATCCCAGAGGCGGTCAAAACGGGCTCTTATACTCCTAGCCCCGGCCCCCTGGTTTGCGACACGCCGAAAAGGGCGAGTCTAGAGGGATACTTATAGTTGGTCAGATTGGCCAGTGGCTTCTATTAGGCCCTTTTCAAACTCCTGTTCAAGCCTTTTGAACCTCGCCTCCAATTCTAGAGTCGATTCAAATACAGTTTCGCCAAACCTGTCATTTGCCCAACGCTGATACATGGGAGTAGGTGTTTCGTTGGACATTTCATTCTTATTCATTATTACCACCTAAAGAAATAAATCTATGACCTTTAATTATTTCCATTTTATGAGATCAAATGCAAAAACTAATCATATTTGATTATCTTGAGCAATTTTCACAAGTTCCTCACTTGACTTAAGGTGAACTTGATCAAGAGTTTCAATTACGTCTAAAACCATGTCGACCATTCTCCCCTCTCCCCCTTTTGGAATTTCCATAGAGTCGATATTGAAGGAGAAATTTCCATGGCTTGAAGGGTCAGTAATACATCCAAGATCCTTTAGTAACATTAATAATCTGTCTGTGTCAGATTCAGATAGGTAACTCTTAAAGTCCTCTTTCTTCCAATCTTTTAATCCAGGTGTTAATTTTGAATTACCTTTTTGAAGTTTTGCTAGTTTAAATATCATAAATGACTCTAAAACTCTGCGGCAATAATTTGGAATTATAGCCTTTTGTTCAAAGGATCGCTCACTGATTTTTTCATGTTTGAATCTCAATAATTCCCCTAACATATAATAATATGTAGTTTCAAAACTTCCGAAAACTTTTGGAAAATCCACAATTGTATCTTTTTGCAAATATTTACATCTAGTATTTATATCTCCAGTATGAAGTATCTTATATAAGTGTTTTAGGAACTTTAAATCATGACTAAAAACTATTACTTGACCATACTCCTTAAACTTATTCCTTATTGCTAAGGCTGTCTGAATAACCCTATCTTCATCAAGGCTTGATACTGGATCATCAATAACTATCGACGATTCATCTAGCTCTAAATCCATATTTTCAGATTTCAGTTTAAAAATAAAAAAGGCGAAAGCTAAAGAGGTAAGTTCTCCTTCACTCAAACTATGCCGCAGCCCTGGCACGACCTTTGCGTTAGAATCCTCTAAATTTGGATATTCGATTAACCAACCTAAATCCTCATTATTTGTGCTAGTAGATATTTTAAGTCCGTGGATACCTAATTCCTCTAGGATTTCATTCATACTTTGAGGCAAATTCGATAATTTTGCATACTCTTGTGAGGATTGCCTTTCTAGTTCTTTTATCCTATTTGCATAAGTCAAGATAGAAGAGCTTAGATTCTTAAAGTCCTCTAGATTATTCACTGATTCAAAATAAGCCAATTTAGAAAATATCCAGCGATAAATTGAATTTCGTAGATCTTTCTCTGGATTAGCATTCAAAACCTTTATTGCTAAACACGTTTCTATCACGCCATTCAATAAGTTTAATGTATCTACTACATTTCTATGGACATCTACGCACCCATTCTAAGTTGGTAGTTTTATAAATTTAGATTTTGTTGGGTTTGCCTCTTTTTCCACAAGTGAATTTTCAAAATCAGATACAAAGGCTAAATGATTGTTTATTCGATTTTCCAGTTGTCGTATGTTCAAAATTACGTCTTGATTGTCAAATATTTGGTAAATCATCTTTAAATTTTCAATCTGAATCAATGCCTCTTTTAATAAAGAACTAAATGATCTAAAAACATCTTTAAATGAGCTTAGAGTTGAAGAGAAATGTATATCTGAAATCTGAAAATATCTATCATAGTCACCAATTAAGTCTTCCAAAATTAATTTGATGTTACTTCCACAAGTGGGGCAAAAGTCTTTATCACTAGTATGAACTAACGTTAACAATTTTTGAGAAGTTTTAATCCAGTCTCCGATCGAAGACTCTTCATAATCTATTTTCAAAATTTCAAGACGCTCTCGTAAATCAGTAGCAATTTTGTCACCTGTCGATTTTGATAAAAAGGCTAAAATTGATTCATAATTTTCGACCTGAAAATCCAATGTTATCTTATGCAATCTTGACAAATTTTCAGATATCCGATCTTCGAATTTGGAATTTTTGAATAGATTTCCTTTTACTTCAATTTCCCCTTCTGCTGTCACTAGGTCAACTAGTTCTACGTTCACGAATTCTTCTATTTTTTTGTGAGTTAACTTTGCCCCATAATCTAGATATATCCTCAATTTTTCTTGACCTTCTAAGAGGTATAAGTTCAATTTTTCATTAATATTATTTTGCTTATCTTGGAGCTCCTTGATTTTTTTGTTGGCCTCTATAATATTTTTTTCTAAATCTTTCAAGGTGGTACTTTTTATCTTAGCACCTTTTTGATTTACTGTGCTTTTTCTATCTTCAACACCATTGAATACGTGACTGTTAACAAATTCTTTATTGAACACAAATATATTTTTTATGGGAAAGTTGTTTATTGTTCTGATGGTGTTATTTGAATTATTTAGGCGAATCTCACTTCCAGCATTTTCAATCCCAAGGCCCTTTGCTAATTCAGTTTTTAGTTCATCTGACATCCAATTATTTGGACTATATAGTGATAAAGATTTACTTATGGTGGTTTTGCCTGAGCCATTAAATCCAAAAACTAAGTTGAAATTTGCATATTTATCATTTTCTATTTTATTTATATTAAAGCTATTATCTGTAATTTCAAACTTGTCAAAATTGTTTATCTTTATCAAAGTAAGTTTTTTAATCAAATTTTTTCCTTCTCTATGAAAATTGATCCAAGGCGTTGGCTTAGGCAACAAATGTAAGTGTTCAGTACGACAAATAGAAATACCATATTTTGGATAATTTGGACTTTTGGTATTCTATTAATTCCTGTAGCCGGGTTACTCTTATTTGTTTTATGAGTTTAGGTCTAGTTTCATATAAAATTATGATTTTTAATTTTCTACTTCTAATTAGTTCTATTTTTTGATTGTCTAGTTATTTTTGAAGTGAGCTCCAAATGGTTTATCAAGCTTATACATTAGTTTTTAGTTTGTTTTATTAATACTTTTTTCAATGTACTACCTTCCATTAATAATGATTACATTATTTGGAATCTAACTAGATTGTAGATTTCGGCAAGGATTTATTTTGCTTATTGTCTGAAAAATCCTATTATTTACTAATGTCGCAAGCCTTAACCACTAAGAGTTATGAGATTTCTTTACATTGGGCCTATGAACTTTATGGCTCCCCTAATTTTCTAGAGTTTTGGTTCCCCAAAGAGCATTTTGTTGAGGCCTCAATAAAGAATTCTAGTTTTAGCGCAACCCGAAAAGATGGTGAAAAAGGCCTCTATGGAATGGGTGTTGGGGAAGATGCCCCTTTCAATTCTAATTGGAACCATTTTTCCATCTCTGCAAATGCCAAAGATCCAGATTTCCTGAAAACGGTAGCAGATAAGACCTTTGTTGAAGATGGGCGCTGGGATGCATACCTTATTAATACCAAAAATCATGCTTCTTTAACACCACTAGACAATTTGAACTCTCCAGAACATTTTCCAAAAATAAAGAAATTCTTAGAGGAAAACTTTGATGGAGCTTCCACTTGGCCAGGCGAAGAAGAGGTTCAATGCTGGGCTGCGATGCTAGATGGGGCAGATGAAATTGTTGCTATTGGTGCGCTATCTAAATGGGAATCAGGGAAATTAGCTGCGCAATCCATTGCAGTAAATCAAAATCTTCGTGGAAAAGGTATAGGTAAAGAGTTTGTAAATCGTTTGGTCGCTACCTCTTACCATTTAGGTTATCCGGATCTATGTCTTGGGGTTTGGCATTTTAATGATACTGCCAAGCATGTTTATGAATCAGTTGGTTTTACTTTGGTTGATGAGTTTGTCTATTATTCAAAACTATAAATTACTTACCAAGCTGATTAAGGCTGATACCTTTATTCAAAGTTTTCATTATAGGCTTGGGAACACTTCTCGGAATTCTTTTATCACTGTTTGATGAATTGGAAGGAGTTTGATTGTTGTTTGAATCTTTGTTTTCCACTTTAATAACCTACCTCAATTCTAGAATTTAATTAAGAAAATTAACCAAAGAATCAAAATAACTTTCCATACCTGCTTGAGCAAGTGGGACTTGTTTCTCAGGAAGAAAACCATCTTGATGAAATGTTAGTTGAGTAGAACCATTTTTATTCTCAAAAGTTAAGGTAACTACTTCATGCAAACCATCTGGATATTTAGGCATATTTGGCATTGCCGGATTTGAATAATCTAAAGTGTAGATGAGTTTTTCCAATGGAATTACCTCTCGAAACTCCCCTTTGAATTGATGTTGACCGCCAGTTGGATCAACAACTGTGGCACTCCAATTTCCACCAACTTTCACATCCAGAGTTACCGATTCTCTCGGGCAAGTTAAACCAACTGGTCCGTACCAAGTAGCTAATTGATCGGGGTTGGTCCATGCCTCATAAACATTTTCAATTGGTGAATTAATTAATCGAGTTACTGTGTAACTAGCGGGGGTAAGTTCCAATTTAATTCCTTTAATCTTTTAAATTGCAGTTAGCAAGTAATTAATAGTAACAAGAAAAAAGCACTGGATTTTCACCCAGTGCTTTTTAATTAGAAAGTAAGTTTTATTAACGAACTTCTAGATCATCAAGTCGAACAGCTTCACCTGATCCTTTGGATTCAAATGGAGTGTATTCAAACTCATCATAAGCAGCGTAAACCGCAGCCTTTGCTTCCTCAGTAGGTTCAACTTTAACGTTGCGATAACGAGCTAAACCAGTACCGGCAGGAATCAACTTACCAATGATGACGTTTTCTTTTAGACCAAGAAGTGGATCGCTCTTTTCTGACAAAGCTGCATCAGTAAGAACCTTAGTAGTTTCTTGGAAGGAAGCGGCAGATAACCAGGAATCAGTAGCCAAAGATGCTTTGGTAATACCCATTAACTCTGGACGACCAGATGCTGCTTTTCCACCAGTTGCAACCACGCGACGATTTTCATTTTCAAATCGTTGACGCTCTACTAATTCACCAGGAAGCAAATCAGTATCACCAGGTTCTAGAACTGTAATGCGCTTTAACATTTGGCGCACAATAATTTCAATGTGCTTATCGTGAATTGATACACCTTGTGAACGATAAACTTCTTGAATTTCAGTTACTAAGTGAATTTGAGTTTGGCGTGGTCCAAGAATACGAAGTACTTGCTTTGGATCAATTGCACCAACAACTAGTTGTTGTCCAACTCCCACCTTCATATTTTCATCAACCATTAACTTTTGACGACGAGTAATTGGATATGCAACTGCTTCGCCACCATCTTCTGGAGTAACAATTATTTTCTTGCCTTTAGCATCTTCCAAGAAGGAAACTACACCGGCAGTTTCTGCAATTGGAGCGACACCTTTTGGAGTACGAGCTTCAAACAACTCAACTACACGAGGCAAACCATGAGTGATGTCATCACCAGCAACTCCACCAGTGTGGAAGGTACGCATTGTTAACTGAGTACCAGGCTCACCAATAGATTGTGCTGCAATAATTCCAACTGCTTCACCCACATCAACTAATTTTCCAGTTGCCATGGAGCGGCCATAACACATTGCACATTGTCCAACTTTGCTATCGCAAGTTAATACAGAACGAACTTTAACTTCTGCAATACCTGCATCAACTAAAGAATCAATGTTCTTATCGCCTAAATCGGTTCCAGCTTTAAGAATTACTTTGCCATCAACTGCTGCATCCTCTGCCAAGTTGCGACCAAAGATGGAGGTATCGACATGATCATCTTTTACTAACTTGCCATTTACACTGCGTGCAATTGCTAAGTTAAGTCCTCGATCAGTTCCGCAATCTTCTTCACGAATGATTACATCTTGTGCCACGTCGCAAAGACGACGAGTTAAATAACCTGAGTCTGCAGTACGAAGTGCAGTATCAGCTAGACCTTTACGAGCACCGTGAGTTGCAATGAAGTATTCCAAAACTGAAAGTCCTTCACGGAAGTTAGATTTAATAGGTCTTGGAATAATTTCACCCTTTGGGTTAGCAACTAGTCCACGCATACCTGCAATTTGACGAACTTGCATCATATTTCCACGCGCACCAGAGAAAACCATCATCCAAACTGGATTGGTCTTTGGGAAATTATCTTCCATTGCTTTAGCAACATCACCAGTTGCACTAGTCCAAATCTCAATCAATTCCTGACGACGTTCATCATCAGTAATCAAACCTTTTTCATATTGTGATTGAACTTTTTCTGCTTTGACTTCATAGCCTTCCAAAATCTCTTTCTTTCGATCTGGAGTTACTACATCTTCAATAGCAATTGTGATGCCAGCACGAGTTGCCCAATAGAAGCCTAGAGCCTTTAGGTTATCTAGTGTTTGTGCAACTACAACTTTTGGAAATCCTTCAGCCAAATCATCAACAATTTGTCCTAATAATTTTTTAGTTACATCGTAATCAACATAACGGAAACCTTCTGGCAAAACTTCATTGAAAATTTCTCTTCCCAAAGTAGTTTCCCGTACAACTTTTTGACCTTTAACATTTACTGCAATTTTAATTTTTGCTTGTAAAGACAATGTTCTTTGATCATAAGCCATGAGTGCTTCTGCAACTGAGGAGAATGAACGACCTTCTCCTTCTTGATTTTCACGTAGAGAAGTCAAGAAATAAAGTCCCAAAACCATATCCTGGGTAGGAGTGGTAATTGGACGACCAGATCCAGGAGAAAGAATATTGTTACTAGAAAGCATCAAAATTCTGGCTTCAGCTTGTGCTTCTGCAGAAAGTGGTAGGTGAACTGCCATCTGGTCACCATCAAAGTCTGCGTTAAAAGCGGTACAAACTAATGGGTGAATTTGAATAGCTTTACCTTCAACTAATTGCGGTTCAAATGCTTGAATACCTAAACGGTGCAAAGTCGGTGCGCGGTTAAGTAATACTGGATGCTCTGAAATAACTTCTTCTAAAACATCCCAAACTACTGGACGTGCACGTTCCACCATTCTCTTTGCAGATTTAATGTTTTGCGCATGATTTAAGTCAACCAATCGCTTCATTACAAAAGGCTTGAACAATTCCAATGCCATTTGTTTTGGCAAACCGCATTGATGTAATTTCAATTGTGGTCCAACCACAATTACGGAACGGCCAGAATAATCTACACGTTTTCCAAGTAGGTTTTGACGGAAACGTCCTTGCTTTCCTTTCAACATATCAGAAAGTGATTTCAAGGCACGGTTACCCGGTCCAGTTACTGGACGACCGCGACGACCATTATCAAACAAAGCATCGACTGCTTCTTGCAACATACGCTTTTCATTGTTGACAATAATTTCTGGTGCACCTAAATCAACCAAACGCTTCAAACGATTGTTGCGGTTAATTACACGACGATACAAATCATTTAAATCAGAGGTAGCAAATCTTCCACCATCTAATTGCACCATTGGGCGCAAATCTGGTGGAATAACTGGCACACAATCCAAAACCATTGAGGTTGGATGGTTTCTAGTATTTAGAAATGAAGATACAACTTTCAATCTCTTAATTGCACGGGTCTTCTTTTGACCTTTTCCATTTTGAGATAGATCTGTAAGTGCTGCAAACTCTGCTTCTAAATCAAAAGTTTCTAGGCGACGCTTAATAGCGGATGCACCCATGTCACCTTTGAAATAAACACCATAGCGATCGCGCATTTCCCGATAAAGTTGTTCATCACCTTCAAGATCTTGAACTTTCAAATTCTTGAAGCGAACCCATACATCCTCTAAACGATCTAGATCTCTTTGTGCTTTATCCCGAACCGCTTTGATTTCACGCTCTGCAGCTTCCCGTACTTTTCGACGAGCTTCTGCTTTTGCTCCTTCACCTTCAAGTTCAGATAGATCCTCTTCTAATTTCTTAGTACGAGTATCAACCTCGGCATCTCTTTTGTTTTCAATTCGCTTGATATCTGCCAAGTGACGCTTTTCTAAAGCTGGCATATCTTCCGCACGAGCTTCAGTATCAACTTCAGTAATCATATATGCAGCAAAATAAATTACTTTTTCTAAATCTTTTGGAGCAAGATCTAATAAGTAACCTAAACGAGATGGCACACCTTTGAAATACCAAATATGTGTTACTGGTGCTGCTAATTCAATATGGCCCATTCGCTCACGTCGAACCTTGGCACGAGTAACTTCCACGCCGCAACGCTCACAAATGATTCCTTTGAATCTAACTCTCTTATATTTACCGCAATAACATTCCCAATCACGAGTTGGTCCAAAAATCTTTTCATCAAAGAGACCATCTTTTTCTGGCTTCAACGTACGGTAGTTAATTGTTTCTGGCTTCTTTACCTCACCGTGTGACCACTGGCGAATGTTTTCAGTAGAAGCTAGACCAATTCGCAATTCGTCAAAAAAATTAACATCTAACATTAGTTTTCCTATCCTTTAATTTTTCTAATTCTGCTAGCTTTACTGTTTCTTAAACTTCTTCAACACTGCTTGGCTCGATGCGAGACAAGTTAATGCCAAGTTCTTCAGCGGTACGGAATACTTCTTCATCGGTATCACGCATTTCAATTGCAACACCTTCAGATGAAAGTACTTCGACGTTTAGACATAGTGATTGCATTTCCTTAACCAATACTTTGAATGATTCTGGAATACCTGGTTCTGGAATATTTTCACCTTTAACAATTGCTTCATAAACTTTAACGCGACCTAACACGTCATCAGATTTAATTGTAAGCAGTTCTTGTAAGGTATAAGCGGCACCGTAAGCTTCCAATGCCCACACTTCCATTTCTCCAAATCGCTGACCACCGAATTGTGCTTTTCCACCAAGTGGTTGTTGTGTAATCATGGAGTATGGACCGGTGGAACGTGCGTGAATCTTGTCATCTACCAAGTGATGTAACTTCAAGATATACATATATCCAACTGTGATTGGTTGACGATATGGCTCACCAGTTCTACCATCATAAAGTTGTGCTTTTCCATTTGCGCCAACTAATTTAATTCCATCTTTATTTGGCAAAGTAGAGTGCAGCAATCCCATTAACTCTTCTTCTTTCGCACCATCAAAAACAGGTGTGGCAACGCGAGTGCCCGGATTTGCAGTATCTAAACCAATTTCTTTTAAGCTGCTTGCCCAATCTTCATTGGAATCAACTTTCCAACCTGATTTTGCAACCCAACCTAAATGTGTTTCCAATATTTGGCCCACATTCATACGGCCTGGAACTCCAAGTGGATTTAGTACTACATCTACTGGTGTTCCATCTTCTAGAAATGGCATATCTTCAACTGGCAAGATCTTAGAAATAACACCTTTATTTCCATGTCTTCCCGCTAACTTATCCCCATCTTGAATTTTACGTTTTTGAGCTACATAGACCCGAACAACTTGGTTCACACCAGCTGGTAGTTCATATCCATCTTCCGCATCAAAAACTCGGACATCAATAATTTTTCCAGATTCACCGTGCGGGACTTTCAAAGAGGTATCTCGAACTTCACGAGCTTTCTCACCGAAAATTGCACGAAGCAAGCGCTCTTCTGGAGTTAATTCAGTTTCACCTTTCGGTGTTACCTTTCCAACCAAAATATCTCCGGGCACCACATCTGCACCAACTCGAATAATTCCGCGCTCATCCAAATCCTTCAACACTTCTTCGGAAACATTTGGAATGTCACGAGTAATTTCTTCCGGTCCCAGCTTTGTGTCACGAGCATCTACTTCATATTCTTCAATATGTATTGAGGTCAATACATCATCTTGCACCAGTCTTTGGGACAAGATAATCGCATCTTCATAGTTATGACCTTCCCAAGACATGAAAGCAACAAGTAGGTTTTTACCTAAGGCCATCTCACCTTGATCAGTAGAAGGACCATCAGCCAATACAGTTCCCACTTCAATTCGATCACCTTTTGCAACTCTTACTTTTTGGTTGCGGCTAGTGCCTTGATTGGAGCGAGTAAATTTATCTAAGCGGTAGCGTTGATAACTTCCATTATCGTTCATCACAGTTACTTCATCTGCATCAACTTCAGTAACTACACCAGAATTAGTTGCAAGTAATACATCGCCGCCATCAATAGCTGCGCGATATTCCATACCTGTTCCAACTAATGGGCTTTCTGCTTGAATCAATGGAACTGCTTGACGCATCATGTTTGAACCCATCAATGCACGGTTTGCATCATCATGTTCCAAGAATGGAATCATTGCAGTTGCAACTGAAACCATTTGTCTTGGTGAAACATCCATGTAATCAACTTCATCTGCATGGATATATTCAACTTCGCCACCACGACGACGAACTAGAACACGTGGTTCTGCAAAATGATTTTCAGCAGTTAGCGGTGCATTTGCTTGCGCAATAATATGTTCATCTTCTTCATCACCAGTTAGATAATCAATCTTGTCTGTGACTCGACCTTTTTCAACTTTGCGATATGGAGTTTCAATAAATCCAAATGGAGTAACTCTTGCATAAGTTGCAAAGGAACCAATCAATCCAATGTTTGGACCTTCTGGAGTTTCAATTGGACACATACGACCATAGTGAGATGGGTGTACGTCACGAACTTCAAAGCCAGCTCGTTCTCTAGATAAACCACCAGGTCCAAGTGCTGATAGACGACGCTTATGTGTCATACCTGAAAGTGGATTGGTTTGATCCATAAACTGAGAAAGTTGTGATGTTCCAAAAAATTCTTTAATGGATGCAACTACTGGTCTGATGTTTATTAATGTTTGTGGAGTAATTGCTTCCACATCTTGAGTTGTCATTCTTTCCCGCACAACTCTTTCCATACGTCCTAGACCAGTTCGTACTTGGTTTTGAATCAATTCTCCCACTGTACGTAAACGACGATTTCCAAAGTGGTCAATATCATCTACCTCTACTCGTACCTGCTTGCCATATTCCAATATGGCATCGCCACGATGAAGAGACACTAAATATCGAATTGTGGCCACAATATCTTCAATAGTAATTAAACCTTTATTTAAATCTAATTCCAAGCCCAATTTTTGATTTAATTTAAAGCGGCCCACTTTTGCTAAATCATATCTCTTGACATTGAAGTAAAGATTTTCAATTAAGTTTTGTGCGGCTTCTTTGGTTGGTGGTTCACCTGGACGCATTTTGCGATAGATATCTAACAATGCATCATCTTGAGTATGTGCATTATCTTTTTCTAAAGTTTGCATCATTGATTCAAAATCGCCAAACTCTTCTCGAATCTGATCATCTGTCCAACCAAGTGCCTTTAAGAAAATAGTTACTGATTGTTTACGCTTACGATCAATGCGCACTCCAACCATATCTTTTTTATCTACTTCAAACTCTAACCAAGCACCACGACTTGGAATTATCTTGGCGGTGAATAAATCTTTGTCAGAACCTTTTTCAATATCTCTTTCAAAGTAAACGCCAGGGGAACGAACAATTTGAGATACCACTACACGTTCAGTTCCATTTACGATAAAGGTTCCACGAGGTGTCATTAATGGAAATTCACCCATGTAAACAGTTTGTTGTTTAATTTCACCAGTATTGTTGTTGGTGAATTCTGCTTCTACATATAAAGAAGCTGCATAAGTCATATCACGATCTTTACATTTTAAAATGTAAGCCTCACGGCACTTAGCACATTTATTAATTGCAGGTTCTTCACAATCCCCATCAGTATTTCGAGGATATTCAATTTGAGTTTTGAAAAATGACAATGACATTGCGCCATGAAAATCTTCAATTGGAGAAATCTCTTCAAAAATTTCTTCTAGTCCGGAAATTCGGGGAATTTCACCTCGACCTTGTTTCTCGGAATCT